>JAQUCE010000007.1 GCA_028686345.1 Kiritimatiellia bacterium | reverse complement strand
TTATTGAGAATTTACCTTCGTTTCCCCAAACGCGCAGCGTTTGTTTCTAAAGCAGCGGGCTCTTAACCATAAACTTTTCAGTGAGGGCGAAAACCTCCCGCACATCACACAAACTCTTTTGACTGCGATGCCCAGCTGCTTTAGCGAATTATGATCAGTGATCCTCCATACATGACCTTGACAGTTACTTCTCCATTTACAATGCTGACCGCCGTTGATACTGTTGTGCCGGGCGGCAGGCCTGTGTTGGTGACTTTCCAGCCGGTGAAGCTGCCGGAGAAGCTGCCATACGACATGATGGTCGCTTCAAACGGTACTGGAATCGGATCGGCCTCTGTGCGGTTGAGGTCGATAAAGCCCGCACCTTCGGATGTCAGCGCGCCAGTGACAATTACGAAGTCATTGGTGACTTTGCCGAGTGCGTTGGTGGACCAGGGGCAGCTGAAGGTGGCACCTGCCGCAAGGTTCAGGTTTTCGATGGTCATCTGTGCTCCAGCAGGCGCGTCTGCGGGGCCAGCATCCAGAGTGCCGGTTACGGCAATTACGCCGTTGGTCAGCAGCCCCTCCCCGCTTAGGTCGCCCACAATGGAACGCTCGCCGAGAGCATCAAACGCAGCACCTTTAGCCACAAACAGGTTGTTGGTTGTCCGGACAACCATGCGCAGCAGACCAGCCTGGGCCTTCACCTTTCCGTTGAAGGAGTTGGCATTGGCTGTCAGAGTCAGGGTGTTGGCTCCGAGTTTCAGCAGGCCGCCATCAGAGAGAGCACCCAGAGCAGGATCAGTGGTCAGGTTTTGGGCCACTGTGTAGCTTGCCAGAGATGTGTCAATAACCGCGCCGTTGGTAGAGATAGAGGCAGAGGTCAGCCCTGCCATGCTCTGCCCGGCTGTGCTTGGCCGTAACACGCCGCCGTTGAAGTACAGCTCAGAGCGCACTCCAACACCCATGACAATATTGCGGGCAATCAGCGTTCCTCCGTTAAGCCGGACAGTGCTGCGACTGTTCGGGCCAAAGGCCATTTCGACATTGCCGTTGACTTCAATCACACCGTTATTTGAGAGAACCACCTCGCCGTCACCGCCAGACTTGTCGACTTCCCAGCCACCCATGCGGAGGTTCCGGTTGTTATTGTAGATGCTGACTTTGCCGCCGCTGACCAGCAAAGCGGCATACGAGCCGGTGCTTTCACCAACACTCAAATAACCGCCGCCGACGTTGAGCTCTCCGCCGGTAACCTCGATAACAGGGCGGGCATTGAAGCCTGTGATTCCGGCAGCGTTGTTGCCGGTTGCCAAGGTGCCGCAGTTGAATGCTCCGCCATTGATTGTCAAGCGTGATGAGACTCCGCCTGGTGCGGTTATGGTTGTGCCGTTGTGGCGGCCAATAGAAACGGTTTGGCCGCCAGTTGTCAGCACTCCGTCGTTCAGTACCAGCTCGCCGGCGGTCTCGCCGTCCGGTGCAGTCGAGGTATAGAGCCCGATATCAAGATGGCCGACAACGGTATTGGTCTGGCCGGGAACACCCAGCACCACTCTGCCGTCGGTGACAGTAAAGCCGGTAATGCCTTGAGTTGGCCCATCACCGTTGAGGCCGATATTCTGCAGACGGCCTGCACCGCCGACTTCATGGGCGTTCAGCTTGTTCGCACCTGGATAGGTATAGTAAACAGTTCCAGGCCCTGTTTTCAGGAAGGGGCCGGAGTCAGCCAGGATCTGTCCGCCGAAGGTCACCTCATCCTCCACCCGCAGAACCCCGGCCCGCGCGCTGTCATCCGTACGCAGGGTATAGCCGCGGTCAGTGGTGGCTGCGCCTGTAACATGGAGCGTGGCCTTGCCGAGGATCAGGTTACCGGCCGCTGCCGAGGCCGCGCCGATCGGGCTGGCCTGGCCTCCATCCGCCAGCGTTGCAACTCTGAGTGTGCCGGCACTGACGGTGGTCGCACCGCTGTAGCTGTTGCCGGCGGTTGCTTCCAGGGTGCTGGAGCCGCCCTTGGTTAGTCCGCCGCTGCCAGAGACCGTGCTGTTGAGCGTAACGGTTTTGTTCTCTGAAGGGTTGAGGACGAGGCTGCGCAAGAGGGTAATGGGAACATCAAGGGCGTAGTTAAAATCAAGGACGAGCGTGCTGATCGCCAGCGTCAGTGACTGAAGGGCATCCGGTATGGCGTCAAGGGTGAGGGTGCCTTCGCCCTGGGCGGTGAGGGCCGCTGCCGCGCCGCTCAAGTGGCCGAGGCGGAGGCTGGTGCCAGGGGCGAACACGATGGGCGTGTCACCGGGAAGGGTCAGAACGCCGTTGCCCTGGACGTGACTGCCGCTCTCCACGAAAATGCCCGCGCCAGGGGCGAGCGTCAGGCCGCTGCCGCCTAGCGTGTAGGAGAGCTCGCTGTTGAAATAGATGTTTCCGACCGTCTGCCCTGCGGTGGTTATTGTGCGGGGAGCTGTAATCGCATCGTCGAAACGGACGGCACTGCCAGGGGCGGGCGCTGTTGTCCAGTTGTCGTGGGTTGCCCATGCGCCGCTCGCATCGACGTTCCAGACCGAGGCACCAGCTGAATCGATGGCGATGGTGATGGTGACAAGGCCGCCGGTTGCCGCAAAGGTGTATGTCTTGCCGAAAACCGGATTGGCGACCTCCAATTCGCTGACAACAGGGTCGGCGCCGGTGTAGGTCATGATGGTATAGACGCCGTTCAGGGTGAAGGGCATGTCGCTGTCGGTGCGGATCAATGCTATCCGGTTGTTTTCAAGATCGGGAGAGCTTGCAATGGAAAGCTTGTCATTGGCGGAGCCGTCCGTCAGAAAGCCGAGCGTGACCATGCTATTGCCAAGCAGGGTCAGACTGCCAAGCGCAAGGGTCTTGTCGCCGTTGCCGCCTGCCGTGAGGTTGGCGCCAGCTGCGACCGTCAGATCGGTGGCTGTTGGCAGGGCGCCAGTGACAAGCAGGGTTCCTTCGGAGACAAGCGTGGGGCCGGTATAGGTTGGTGCTGCGCAGGCCACGGTCAAGGTTCCGGCTCCCAGTTTGGTGAGCCCGCCGTCAATTGTTCCGCCAAGATTTGCGTCGTGCAACAAATTCTGCGAGAGAGTGTAGGGTGCCAGCGCGGTGTCGATCAAAGCCCCGTTGGCGGAAACATTGGCGGCTGTAAGTCCAGCCAGCGACTCTCCGGCGGTATGGGGTTTGAATACGCCGCCGTTGAAATTCAGAGTGGCGCTGGTTCCTGAGCCCTTCCTGATGTTGCGGGCAATGAGAGTGCCGCCGTTCAGATTGCAGGTTCCCCTGCTGTTATCGCCCGCGCCTTGCGCCATCATAATGTAACCCGCGGTTTCCACTACAGCACTGCCGGTCATGGTCAGGGTGCCCTCGCCGGAACCCGCGCCCAGCCGGATGCCGGCGCCTGGATCCTGGACATAGAGGTGGCCGCCGTTGACGTTCATGCTTATGCGCGAGCCGCTGTGCTCGCCCATGTTGCAGGTTCGGCTGACATTAACATAGCCGCCGTTGATCTCGAAGATCGAGCGCGGGTTGAAGCCGATATGATTGACTGCGTTATGGCCTGCAGCCACCAGCGATAGATACGATTCGCCGCCGTTGATGGTCAGCTTGGAGGTGGTGCCGGGCGGGGCAGTGTTGGTGTTACCGTTATTGCGTCCGATCGAGAGGGTGGTAGTGCAGATGAAAGTTCCGCTGTTGACCTCCAGCTCGGCAGAGGTTTCCGCGCCGGCATTGGTGGTGGTGCACATGCCGATATCAATGCGGTTGAGAAAGTGGTTGGTCTGCCCGGTTGCGCCGAAGACGATCTTGCCATCCAGGATGGTGAGCCCGGAGAAGCCAGCGGCAGGGCTGCCGTTATTTTCAGCGATATTGATCATGGCATTGGGATTGCCTTCGCCTGCAACATATTTGTTCAGCCCCGGGTAGGTGTAGGTGAGTGTGCCGGCACCGGCTTTGACCATTGCGCCAGAGGTGGCGTTGATCTGTCCGCTGAAGGTGATATCGCTGTTGGTGTCGAGAACGGCTGCCAGTTTTCCGGCATTGACTGTATAACCGCGGTCGGTTGTGGCGGCAGCGCCGGTATAGCGCAGGGTGCCGGGCCCGAGCTCAAGATTTGCGGCATCGGATGATGATGCGCCGATCGGAGCGGGTGCGCCGCCGTTGGCCAGCGTATCGGTTATAAAAGTGCCGCTGCCGAGTTTAGTTGCGCCGGTGTAGGTGTTGGCAGCTGTGAGGGTAACAGTTCCGCCATTGCCTGCGGCTGTATTAACAGCTACAGCACCGGGGCCGCTGATGACATTCGCCATGGACAGTGTGGCCCCGGATTGGGTTAGAAGAGAAACACCCAATGTTGTGGTGATCAGCGGGAGGTCGAATGTGTGGCTGCCTGTGATTGCAGAGATAAGTGCTGGCAGCGTTGCATTGGTCAGGGTTATGGCATTCCCTGAGAAAGTGTGAGCTGAGGTGCTGTTGATCTGGAACTGCCCCAGCAGAAGTCCGGTCATATCATTCGTGACAGAGATTGCCGCTGGTGGCTGGTTGGTGAAAAAGGCGGTGCAGCCATTGCCGGAGGCAATCAACGAATCCAGCCAGTTGGCAGGTTTAGACCAGTTGCCGCCAGTGGTGAGATTCCATGCGCTGACAGGCAGGCCGGGGATCACAAAGGGAGGAGCGACTTCTGTGATCCATGTTGCCCCGCTGATCGTGCCGGTGGCAGAGCCGGCAAGGTCAGCGACAGAGGTGCCGCTGCCTTCATTCAGCTGCCAGTAATAGATCAATCCGCTCTCGCCCCCCGGTGAGCCGGGTGTTGTAGCTTGCCAGAATCTGCGGTGCGCTGCGGAGTGTATTCCAGACCCGTAGATCGCTGATCGCGCCGCGGAATCCAGGGCCGTTGGTAGGGGTGAGTCGGCACATTAGCAGCGTGGTGTTGTCCAGTGCTTTGTTATTGCCGGTCTTGGTTGAGTCGAACACTCCATTGATATAAAAGCTCCAGGCAGCGCCATTGCGTGTAACGGCAATATGAGTCCATGTGTTGAGGGAAATTGGTGCATCGCTATAAACCCATGTGCCGCCGACAAACAGGCCAGCCTTGCCACTCTTGACACCCATGATCATCCGGCCGCCGCCGCCCGAGTATTGGGATAGCACTTGTTGCTCAGCTTGATAGGCGGTCGGTTTGACCCATGCTTCCAGCGTGAAGTTGACCGTGGTAATCTTGGCCGGTGTTGTTATGAAGTTGTCCGCAGCATTGAAGCTGAGCACATTGGCAGCGCAAGCGCTATCCGGCGCAGCTAGCAGGGCGGCGAGCATGAGCATGGCAATTGCCACTATCTGACCAAGGGAGCGAAACAAACCGCGTAGATCTGCTTTTTGCGGAATCACTTCTAGATACGCAGCAGAAAACTGCCGGCATTTCTTCGCATTTGTTTGCGAATTAAGCGTAGCTGATACACATTTCATGATCTTCTCCTTGTTTATAGGCATCACGCCTCGTTAAATTAATGCAACCATCCTTTTCGTAACGGTATCGCATCAAACTTCACCCGTTCTTTTTTCTTTGCCCTCGCCTGCGTTGAATAGTGGCAAATACAAAGAAAATTGAGAGCAGCAGCAGCCCAATTGCGAGCGGACGGTGAAAAACAAAACCAAGGCTGCCATGGCTCAGCACCAGTGCGCGGCGCAGGTTGGTTTCAGCCATGCCGCCGAGGATCAGGGCCAGTAGAAATGGAGCGGCGGGAAATCCGCTCCTGCGCATGCCGACCCCCAGCACTCCGAAGCCCAGCGCCACCCAGCAGTCAACAAGGTTTGAGCGCAGAGCATAGGCTCCCATCAGCGAGAGCAGCAGGATTCCGGTATTGAGAAAACGACGGTCGATCTTGAGAGCCTGAGTCACAAAGCTGGCCGTGGATAATGCCATGCCAAAGACAAGCAGATGCGCGCACAGCATGATTGCGAGAATCGCGTAGGCCAGCGGCGCATGCTGCTGAAAGAGTAGTGGCCCGGGTTGAATTCCATGCAGGATGAAGGCGCCAATCAGAACAGCGGTAACCGAGTCGCCGGGAATGCCGAGTGAGAGCAAAGGGATCATCGCCCCTGAGGTGGCCGCAGTCTTGCCGGACTCAGCGGCGGCAATGCCTTTTGGTTCGCCGTTGCCATAGTTATCGCCCTCTTTGGCCTGCTGACACGCCGCGCTGTAGCACAGGAATGCGGCAATGTCCGCGCCTGCCCCAGGTGTGCTGCCTGTGAAGGTGCCGATAAAAGCGGATTTGACCGTTGTCCAACCGCAGCGTTTGATGTCGCTCAGGTGCGGCAGTTCAAACAGCTTCATCCTTTTTTCTGAAGGCGCCACAGGGGGATCGCTGTTGATGGAGAAAACCTCGGCAATGGCAAAGAGACCGATAAGAACCGGAATAAAGGGCATCCCCTCCATCAGGCTCACGCTGCCGAAGAGAAAGCGCGGATATCCCGAAACCGGATCCATTCCAACTGTGGCGCAGAGCAGCCCGGCCACAGTTGCAATCGCGCCTTTTAGAAGTGAATCGCCGGAGAGCGCGGTGATCAGCGACAGCCCCAGCACAGCCAGTGCAAAGAACTCAGCCGGGCCGAAGCTGAGTGCGAAACGGGATATCTGCGGGGTCAGGCAGATCAGAAGCAGTGTGCCGATTACGCCGCCGATCAATGCGGAGAAGGCCGAGAGCGAGAGTGCGCGCCCGGCTTCGCCCCGCAGCATCATGGGATAGCCGTCGATCAGTGTTGCGGCGGATGCAGGTGTTCCGGGGGTGCGGAACAGGATGGCAGGAATGGTGCCGCCATAGATCGCGCCGCAGTAGACGCCTAACAGCAGTGTGATCGCCGGCATAATCTCAAGTTCAAAGGTGAATGGTACAAGCAGGGCAACTCCCATGGTGGCGGAGAGCCCCGGGATTGCGCCGACAACCATGCCCGCCGTAACTCCTGCCAGGAGGCAGAGCCATACAATCGGCGATAACAGCAGAGCGGCGGAACTTGAAATCACTTCCATCATCAGCCAATCCATCCTTTCGGTAATACAACATTCATCAAAAGACCAAACACTCCGTAAAGCGTAAAGGCCGCGACAAAACCAGCCGCCAGTGCCCGCACCGGATTACAATACCCATGGATCACCAGCACTCCCATGCAAAGCATGGTCGTGCCAGTGATAAAACCCAGCACAGGCATCAGCATCAGATAGAGAGCTGTTGCGCTGGCCAGCAGCAGCATATGAACTCCGGTTTTTGGCTCGGTCTCTGCATTTGCGTGCAACTTCTCGCCTCTCATTGATTGAATCAAGCCGCACAGAGCCAGCCCTGCCAACACGATGCCCAGGAATAGCGGAAAGCTGCCGGGGCCGGAGTGGGCCTCCTGCGTCCGGGGAAATTGCTGGGCAAGCAGAGCTGTGCCAATGGCAAGCAGCAGCGCCAGGATAAAAGATAGCGGCTCAATAGCTATTCGCGGTTTCATTTGACAATCCCCAGTTGCTTCATGGTTGCGGCAACCTCGCCTGCCTGCCGGGCGGTCATGGTGAGAAAATCTTCAGAGGTGAGTAGGTGCAGGTTCATACCGGATTGAGCCGCAAAGGTTTCAAATTCCGGGGATTCAACAACATCCTTGAAAGTTTTCATTAGAATATCACGGGTTTCTTTGGAAACGCCTTGCGGCAGGGCTAGTCCGCGCCAGGTGCCGAAAACAAGATCCTGCCCCTGCTCCCGGCAGGTCGGTGTCTCGGGAAAACTCTTAAGTCGTTCCGCACTCATAACCCCCAGCAGTTTGACCTGATTAGACTCAACATAGATTTTCAGCTCGGCAGGGCTGACCGTGACAGCGTCAATGTGGCCGCCGATCAGAGCTGTAATCGCCTGTGACGCACCATTAAAAGGGACATGCGTGGCTGGCATATCAGCGTGGTCAGCCAGCATGGCAGCGGCCAGATGCCATACAGCGCCGGCCCCGGAGTTGCCGATGGAGAGCGGGTTGCCGCTCTTGGCTTTCGCGATAAACTCCTTCAGCGAGTTGGCCGGGAAATCAGAGCGTACCGCAACCGCCGCTGGATCCATATTCAGCAGCATCAGCAGGTCAAGGTCTTTGTATGTGAAGGGGGCCAGCCCCTGTACGGGCAGGGAGATCAGTTCAAAGGTGGTCATTAAGACAGTGTGGCCATCTGCCGGGGCAATCCGTCCGGCAGCATGTCCAATCGCGCCGCCGCCGCCGGTGATGTTGCTGACCAGCACCGGCACACCCAGCTGTTTCTCCGCCTCATGTGCCAGTTTCCGCGCCAGAAGATCTGTCCCGCCGCCAGGGGAGAAGGGGCAGATCAGAGTGACTGGACGCTGGGGAAATTTGCCGCCGGCAGCTCGCCGCTGGAAGTTCATCCACCCAAGAACAGTCACTGAAACAATGATTATCACCCAGGCGCCTATATCACCTTTTCTGAACATCTGTTTTGTTAGTCCTTAATTGTTTTTTCCCAAAAATTGTTTATTGAGTCATAGTCTGTGGCCTTTGCGCATGTCGCGCGACATGCACGCTTCACGGGTCTGGAGCAAAATGTCGTCAACCGAAGGCGCGTCCGACCATTCTGCGCAACCTGATCACTCGCGTACTGTCGCACTCGCGCACTTTTTCACTCCAGTCTAAATGAAATTTTATCTGCAAGCTTCCAGCTTGAATGAAAATGTTTTTTGCAAGCAGGCTGCCTGCACTGCTCCATTATCACTTTTAGGGTCACTTCTCAATAACCCGCCCTGGAGCAGCCTTCCTCCTTCGCCAAGGCTACGGCGCGCCAAGAAAGGCTGAACAACAAACCTTACGGGGCAACTGTTTGTTGTTCACGCTTCCCTGTCACGGCGTAAAAGCAAAGCCTGACTTGTCCGGGCGTAGCTATTGCGAAGCCTGAAGCCGGAAGCGTGCTGTTTGCTTTCTGGCCGATTGTCGAGAGGTTATCTTTGTTTACCTGATATCCCGCACCTTCGCCGCTGCCTCCAGTGCCGCTTTGCCAACTGTATCCGTCATGCCGGTATAGCCGGGACCGCCGCCAGCCACATAGCCATCACTGCGTCCGCTGAGGTCGCGGCTGACCCAAAAGGCGTAAAGCGAGGCCTTGGTAAGTGTGAATTTAAAGCGAAGTTCTTTTCCCTTTAATGCATCAAGGTTCTCAGCGCCTTTCCAGCTGACATGCTCCAGCGTGCTATCGGTTGTAATGGCTCGGCAGTTGTCGGTGGTATAGGGAGGGATCGGATTGCCCTTCAGATCCTGGATTTCAACCTGCAGAGTGCCTCCGGCAGCCGCAGCGTTCACAAAAAACTGTGATCCTGTGAATATTAGCGGACGGGTCAGAAGAGTGCCGGGATGATCAGTGCTGTCCATTGATGCAAAACCGTCGCGGCGCAGAAAGGCAACCCCGGTTGCTCCACGGTCATACATGCCGTTTTTCATCCAGTTGTTGTTAGTTCGCGATGCGTCTCCCTGGAAACCGGTGTAGTAGATCCAGAGCCTATCGCCCTGGATGCAGCAGATGTTTCCTAAGGATTGCACATAGCCGCGATCCCAGAGATCTTTGCGCTCGGCCGGTATATCAATGGTCCGGTCCGGACGATCCCAGTGGAAGCCGTCGCGGCTGTAGGCAAAGTTCAGCTCAGTGATTTTAGGAAGGCCCTGTTTCATGCACACGTCATTCGGGGGGCCGTGATGGATCTCATACATGCCGAGCATAATGCTTTCATAGGCGACAGCATCCAGGTTGTAGAGTTGAGGTGTTTGTTTGGTCTCAGGATCACTGAGATCCTTGTTATCGGATGCCGCCCAGACAACAGGTTCATCGCTGGCCCATTCGGCGCCTTTCAGGAAATCATCGCTCTCCCAATAGTGGCGTGAGCGTCCGCGATAGCTGGAGCGCAGGCTGTAAACCCATTTTTTTCGGAAAGGGTTGTAGAACATGGTGCTGCGATCGCCGGAGGGAGTGGCGGTCACACGATTGACCCAGTGAATGCCATCGGCTGAGGTCATGCAGATTGCGCCCCCTGAACCTGGAGGGTGCATATACATTTTGTAGCGCTGCTGAGGATCTTTGGCATCCCAATCCGGCACAACGCTCCATGAGTCGGGTGTCAAATCCAGAGGCAGCGCCTGATTTGTTCCTGGTTTTACATCCAGCGCAGGGCGCTCCCAGTTCAATCCATCTTTACTGGTTGCATAGCAAATGGTATGAATCCAGCCAGCCTCATACCAGAGTTTGAAGATCTGCTCAGCCGGGTCCCACCACAGGCCGCCGCTCTTGGGAACAGCCGCGGCATTGTTATCGCCATGCAGCTCAAGCTCGGTCTCTGGTTTAAGGATTGGGTTGCCGCTGTATTTTTGGGGTTTATGAAAAACACGTTGCAGAGTCGTCTGCTGCACCAGAAAATCATCAACCAGGAGCTGCCGTCCAATGTCGATCGGAATAACAGCTGGTGGGTAGCCCAGATATGGAACCGGCATGGGCTCTGTGTCCGATGGATCGATTGTACGCGGGGGCCAATCTTTTGGCAGCACAATGCCGTTATACAGCTTTTCGCCTGAATTCTGATCCCATGGTTTTGGTTCAATTTTTGCCGCAGAGGAGAATCCGACAACAACCACAAATTTAGGAATGGAGAAATGCTCCCCGGCCTTGACCTGTTTCTGGTAGATACGGGCAATATCCCACTCAGCTTTCCCGAAGAGCTGAAACTCAGCTGGTTGGTTAATCCGTTCAAAGCCCTTTTGCTCGAGATAGTTGGCCTGGGAGGCCGATATCTTACTGGTGCTGATGGTCGGGGTGATGAGAGTCAGAACCCCGTCTTTGGCAATATTAAACATCTCTGTGTTGATGCTGTTACGCAGGAATTTTTTGCCTGCCAGCCACTCCGGGCAATGCGCAACCTTGAACTCGCGGTCAGTAAAAAGTTTGACCCCCTGAGCAAATGTATCAGGCTCTCCTGAAAAATATTCTATCGCAGCGCCCTCCCCGGCAAGAGGTTGATCCGCAGCAAACAACGGCATGTAAGAAAATATCGCTATGGTTAATAGTATGAGTGAAAGTTCCGTACCTTTTTTATTCATATATCTCCTTTTTAAATGCGTTTCATCCCCTGTGTGTCAGCCTGTTAATTCTCATTACATTTTTACACCCCTGCTTCGGTTACGGTTACGCTCCGACCTCTGAACTCTGGCTGCTGTGGATATTTACTCTTGCGGGCCAGCATCTTTTCAGCGGATTTTGTTGCCCTGGCAAGGGCTTGCGCAAACGGTGCATCACTCTCAGCCTGATGAGCATAGGCCTTCAGGGTATCACTCAGGCTGTTACGCACATGCTTTTCCATCCAGCGTCTTGCCGCGACTGGATTGCGTTGCTGGATGGCCTGAACGATCCGGGCGTGTGCCAGCCAGACCCATGCGACGTGGTGCAGGTCGCGTTCGTGTGACCATAAACCAAAAACCCGGCTGCGCAGGTGTCCCTCGGTTACGATCTTCAGTGCCAGGCGGTTGTCAGCACTCTGCAGCAGCAGCCGGTGGAATGCCATATCAGCACTCACAAAGCGCTGTATTTTCTCTCCATCCATAAGTTTTTCACCTGTTGCCCTGAACTCACTTGCCACGGTGTGCATCTCCTCGGCATATTTGCTCAGTTTGATGATATCAGCGGCCTTCATAAACTCAGCACTTTTTGCCGCGGCAATGCCCTCCAGAGCCAGGCGAACTTCATAGATCTCAATAATCTGCCTGCGGTCCGGCTTGGCAACATATGTGCCGCTGGATGGCAGCTGGTAAAGAACCCCCTCACTGACCAGCCGGCGGATGGACTCCCTGACCGGGGTCCGGCTGATTCCGAGCTCCCGCGCCAGCTGCTGCTCTGAGATACGCTGATCCGTGCCCCAGCGCTGATCCACCAGCCAGCTCTGGATATATTCATAAGCTTGATTACTCAGCGTCGCTGAAGACGCGGTTTGATCTATATCGTTACTAGCCACCTGTCGCGCTCCTGGATCTCTTTCGTCGCTTAAGCGACTGGAAAAAAAATCAATTGTTCTCCAAAAAGTTGTCTATCGTAGCCTGTCGCGCACTTGTGCCTGTCGTGCGACTTGCAGGTTTCATTAAAGCTGAAATGTGTAGGGTTGGCGGAACTTATCCGGCGTAGCTTTTGCGAAGCCTGAAGCCGGAAGTGTGCTCTGGGCGTTCATGTATTTCGCTCTTGGGAACCAGTATACCGGTTTATGCCGGTATACTGCAATAATAAAAAATAAAAATAAAACGCCCGCCTTGCAAGCGTTCGTATCTAAGAAATCCTGTCCCGCTATTGCAGAAATCAGCGCGCTTAGTGTGCAAGATTGTCGCACTATTGAATTTACCCGCACTGTGATTTAGTGACATATAGTCTCTTTCGAGATTATCGCATGATTTGCTGTCATTAGTAACAGCATATACAACAAGAACTTATGTCGTTGTAGATTGTGATTGCGAAAACTGGCACAGGTTCTGCTCTTACATGAGCTGTAAAAGATGCGAGAGTGCGCTGAAAAGTGTTATCAAGCATTTCCAAGAGATTCGAAGTCAACTGAATAAAAAGCGCAAGACGCTGAAGAGGAGGAAAAACTATGTTGGCATTAACAAGGTGGCCCGGGATTCCGTGGTCGATTTTTGATGAATTTGAGCCGGTGAGTGGAGTTTTAAACAGGGCTGGCTCAAGGAGCGGCGCACCCGGCAAGCATGCCTGGGCATGTCGCGGCTCCTATCCATTGGTCAATGTGTGGCAGGCAGACGATGATCTGATCATCGATGCAGAGCTGCCCGGTGTTGATCCAGCGGATGTGGAGATCTCGGTTAACGACGCTGAGCTGACCATCAGCGGTAAGATCAAGCGTCAGGACGCAACCGAGAACGAAAGTTATCTGCGCCGGGAAAGGGTTGCCGGAGATTTCGCACGGCGGCTGAAGCTACCGTTTAAAATCGAGGCCGGAGCAGTCAAGGCCAGTTACAAAAATGGCTTGCTGAGGGTTCATCTGCCACGCGCAGAGGAGGAGAAGCCCCGCAGAATTGAGATTGAAGCAACTTAACACAGCCTAAGGAGGTGAATGAGATGTCAGAGAATAAAGTAGTGCCCAAAAGCGCCCCCGAGGTTCAGAGTGCTCCGGTTGCGGAGAACAAACGTGTCTTTCTGCCTGATGTGGATGTCATAGAGAGCAGTGAGCAGTTGAAGCTGTTCGCCGATATGCCGGGTGTTGACAAGACAACGGTTGAGGTGCTGGTCGAAAACAATGTGCTTTCCATTACAGGCGAGCCAATGTTCACCCCTCCTGAGGGAGGACGGGCTGCTGGAACGGAGTTTTGCCTGGGCCGGTATTACCGCGAATTTACGTTGTCAAATGATATTGACACAACCGCGGTCAAAGCCAGCGTGCGCAACGGCGTTCTGGAATTAACTCTTCCCAAAAAGGAAGAGGTCAAGAAACGGGTGATTGAGATCAGTAGCGCCGGGTAAGGCGCTGGTGGATCTGGATTAAAATGTAGAAAAGGCGCGTGCCTGATCTGTTCAGGTGCGCCTTGAAAGGAGGATATCAATTATGGCTAAGAGTAATTTTTTAACACGCTTTTCACGTGGAGAGCGAGATGTGCCTGTCAGAAGAGCACAGTGGAATCCTTACCGGGATTTCCAATCAGAGATGAACCGCTTGTTTGATGATTTCTTTACCGATTTCTCCATTGAGCCGCGCTGGGGCGGCTTTGAGAGTGAAGAGGCGGTTTTTGCGCCAGGTGTGAATCTCTCGGAGAGCGATAAAGAGATCACGGTTGCGGTTGAGCTGCCTGGCATGGATGAAAAGGATGTCAAGGTGGAGATGGATGACAATGTCATCACCATCAGCGGCGAAAAAAAGGTGGAAAAAGAGGAGAAAAAACGCAACTGGCACTTCCGGGAGAGCTCCTATGGCTCCTTCCGCAGATCAATCCCGCTGCCGGCGAGCGTGAGCGGCGATGATGCCAAGGCCTCGTTTAAGAGGGGCGTGCTGACCGTGACAGTTCCGAAAAGAGAGGAGGATCAGGCCAATCGGAAGACTGTGAAGATTGAAACCGACTAAAACTAAAGCAGCTACTCGTCGCAACCAAAAGAGGTTGTGTGATGTGCGGGAGGCCGTCGCTCTCATTGAGAAGTTTGTGAGTAAGAGCCCGCTGCTTTAGTAACAAACGCTGCGCGTTTGGGGAAAGGGGTTGAGCGAGTGGCAAAGAATGGATAGGTCTTTGCAGTACCAAGTTTATTACTTGCCTGACTTTCCTTAAGTGCAGCGTTATTTTTTGAGGTAAAAAATCTTTGAGGTAAAAAATGTTGGTAGCGTTTTTTACCCGCAGATCTGCGCGAACCGATAAGGGTATTTCATCCCCGTTACGCGGGGTCGCTAATCGCTTGAAATACCCTTATCATAAGATCACTTTTAAAATTGTTTCTTCTTTATTCCGAAAATATAGTCCTCACCCTTAAAGCGCGCTGAGGCCTGGAGTTTATTGCCTCTGTAACCCTGTTCAATCGAACCACCCTCATCTTTCAGGTTCCATGCGTTATATTTGGCAGAATTCAACCACTCTTCGCTGGAGCTAAATTTCACCTGGGAATAATCAGTTTGTACGTTTCTTATCATCTCCCGACTGGGAATTGCGAGCAGCTCCCTAACCATATTCGGTTGAAGTTTAAACCTTGAAAATCTCTCTGATTTATAGCCATACGCACGACTGAGATAGTCGGCAAGAAAACCTCCGCTGAAAAACGCGACATCCCTGCAATACGCATGTTTCAGCGCACGCACCCAATCCTGTCCCGTTTCGTCAATTCCTTTTAACGCCTCTGATAAGCCAGCTAGCTGCTCTTCGGAGAGGCTGCCACTTCGAGCAATGTGTGCGCCTTGCAACAGGGCACTCCGAGTTATGTTATTGCATAAAATAAATTGCGTTAACACCTCCGGTTCATAAGGTTTAGGAATCAGCGCCTCGGCCTGCATGAAATATGTAAAGGCATTATTCTCAGCTGCAACCTCTGGCAGTTCCGGCGGTATCAGCTCAGAAACATCCGTTGGAGCGATATCCCGACTGAAAACAAACAGAAAAACCGCCAGCACCGCGATTAATACAGCCGCTGTTACTCCCAGTAATCTAAGCGCTTTAAAGAACGTCTTCATTTCATATAAAACTCCTTTTTCTAAAAGTAACTTTATCATACACTGGTGCAGTGAATGAGTCAAGCCCGCTGATCGCTCAACTTCTGTAGTAAAAAACCTTTGCGGTTATTTGCCGGGTTGGGGTGAGGAGGTTGCATCCGCTAACTTGTCGAAAGGTTCGATCCAGCCGAGATCACCGAGGATCATATATAGACAGGGCAGGAGCAGCAAAACCAGGAGCGTGGAGGCAAACAAACCGAAGGCTGTGTGCATCACCCAGCATCCTGCAGGTCACATGATATATGGCACCCGGATATTCAACTCTGACATGTCTAGCCATGGAGCTATTAAAGCAGAAGATCGCTGGTAACGCAGGCTAAACAACTAATTCAAGGGCTGACCCCTTTGCCGCCAAAGGGCTGACCCCTTTGCCGCCAAGCTCGTTCGGTTACTGCGGCTAGCTGTTTTAGAGCTACTTCACTATCACGCCATCGAGCAGCGAGATCTCGCGCTCCATGCGCTCGGCGCAGAAGGGCGAGTGGGTGACAAGCACAAGCGTGGCTCTTTCAATACTGTTGATCTCCAGCAGAAGATCCATCAAGCTCTCGGAGTTGGTGCGGTCCAAGGCCCCGGTCGGCTCATCAGCCAGGATCAAGGCAGGCTCCATGATCAGCGCGCGCGCGACCGCCACGCGCTGACGCTCACCGCCGGAGAGCTGGCCTGGCAGCCGCCGGGCCAGGCTCTCTAAGCCCACCCGTTTTAAAAGCTCATGGGCGCGGGCAAGGTGCTGATCGCTCTCCCGGCGGCTGTTCCAAGTCGGCACCAGCACATTGTCCAAGGCCGAGAGCTGCGGCAGCAGATAGTGAGATTGAAAGATAAAGCCAACCTCCCGGTTGCGGAACTCAGCGCGTGCGCCCTGATCCAGCCGGGTAATATCGCGCCCATTGACAAACACCTCGCCGCTGCCGGGATACTCCATGGCTCCCAGAATCTGCAGCAGGGTGGATTTGCCGGAACCCGAAGCACCGGTGATGGCCAGCGAATGCCCTGCCAACAGATCAAACGAGACTCCTTTGAGCACCGCCACGGGGTCGCTCTGCGCGACAGGAAAGCTCTTGCAACAATTAACCACATTGATATCAGCACCGCTCATTTCCACTCCCCTTTGATTAACAGCAGCGAGCGATCAGCCCGCACTGCCAACACTCCATAACTCAGCTCAACCACTCCGTCGGCCCTATCGCCGACATTCAGTGAGGCCTCGATGCCCAACTCCGAGTTCAGCGCATAGAGCGTCCCCTCGGCCAGAGCATAAAGCAGCGTTCCATCAAAGAGCAGCGCGTCCACGCCGCCGGCCAGCAAGCTCTCTTTAACAATCAGCGGTTGGCCCCCTTCTGCGCGGCATAGCAGCACACGCCCTTCACTCACACCAACCGCAATCGTGTCATCAAAAGCCTGAACAGGCGTGACAAAGGCCTCGCTCTCTGAGATCTTCAAGGTTCCGAGCAGCTGCTCCGCATTCAAATCAACCAGCGCAAGCTGGCCAGCGCGGGTGCCAATCCAAAGTTGCCCCTCCGCAGTCGCCAGCGGCGTGCCAGCCATCTGGTCGGAACCGCCAATCAAAATCGAACTGGTTTGTTTGCCATCCCCGGCACTGAAAAGGTGCACCGCACCATCACAGTTGCCATAGGCCAGCTTGTGTCGCCACAGGAGTGCCGCCCCATCTGAGCGATTAGTCTCTTTGCCACTCCACAAGAGGGTGCCATCCGCCATCTTCAAAGCATAGAGCACACCATCACTCTGCGAGAGCAGCCAGACAACTGGATTATCGTCAATCATCCCGCACAGGGGCGGATGGCTGAAGGTTCCATCAAGGCTCTTTTGCCAGAGTACCCCCCCTGTTTCCGCGTTCAGACAAAAAACACGGCCCTCGCGCGATGCCAGCAGCAGGTTCTGGTTAAACACCGTTGCACCGCCGCTGAAATCAAACTCCTCTAGTTTGACCTTCCAGCGCTCTTGCAGCTGGAGGTCCAAGGCGCGCACGCTCCCTGAGCCGGTGGTTAGGATCAGGCTATTGCTATACGCCACAGGCAAAGCGTCATTTTTTTCAAGCGGCAGCAATTGCTGAACAGAGAGGTAAAGCACGCGCGGCACTGCGTCCTTTTCCTGGTTAACCGCATTGGGGCCGCAACTGGCAACAAGCAGCAACGCTGCAACACAGCCGACAGCAGAGAGAGCCGCTACGCATTTTCGTAAGATCATGGATTCCTCCACCTGATTTCAATTTCCCCCTGCGCCTGACCTTGCGCCCGCGCCAAATAGAGTGCGCGTTCAAAGGCCGTGACATCCTTGATCGATGCGTCGAGGCGAAGCACATGCGCCACAGAACCGTCCGCGGCTGTTTCAACATAAAAACGGCAGCTGCCAACCCCGGGCAGGGTCGGCAATGCCGCAGCGTCCAAGGTAAACCGCACCCCCTGAAATGCCGCATCAAGCGTCGCGTGCATGCCGCTCCGCGGGGGTTTGGGTGTTGCCGGGTTGCTATACCGGCTGACAATATCACTGGCATGCAGAAGTCCAGGGAGCGACTGAGCCAGCGGCGTGATCGCACGCGGCTTCCAAACGCCGGGGTAGAGGGCGCCCTGCTGCAAAAAAACAGGCGGCCCCAATGGCGCGGAGAGTTCAACCGCCTCCATGGACATGTTGTCACCCCCCTCGCCCTCTGGTTTCGATCTGCGCCAGGTTTGCATTGAAGCCCGCAAGATCTCCATTGCATAATCAGGGTCGATGTTCACATAAAAAACGCGGGCCGCAGGCAGTGGGCGCAGCTCCCGTGATTCATAGAGCACAGCCGAGACTGGCAGCAGTCGGCACAGCAGCAGAACAAGGAAAAGCAGTATAAACGGCTGCAACCAGAATCGCAGCGCGCCTCTGGCCGGCTTGGCTTTATATGTTCCAGTTTCAGTCATTTTTAATCCACGCTTACACTTATCAGGGGCTTTATTCCGGCTTCTCGGCGACATTCACCCTGCGGACACCAGCCTCCCGGACAATATTCACAAAGCGGATCACATCGCCATGCGGAATTTTTTTATCAGCCAGCAGCAGCAGATCGTGGTTGGAGCTGGCCTGGATCCGGTTGCGCACCTTGGCTGCCAAGCGCAGCAACAGCTCCGCGTCATTCATGGAGAACCGCTCATCATCAAAGAAAACCAGGGTTTCGCTGCCACTGCTCAAGTCCTGCACAACAGGAACCATGACTGCGGTTAAAGCGCTGTGGGTGCCACCGCGCAATGGGGCAGAGGGAAGATCAAAGACCATACCGGGAACAATGGTCAATTGTTTGTTGACCGACAGCAGCAGGACAATAATGATGATGGCATCAATCCAGGGGATACCGCCGCTGAACCCCTGAAACCAGCGGTTGCCGAAGCGGGTGTGAACCGAGCGGTGTTTCTTTACGATCCAACTCCAACTGTGATTCTCATAATTCATAGTAGAACTTATTTTAAGAGGCTGGCGTTTTAGTGGTTAAATACGCGACCATATTCGATGCGGCGGCCTCCATATCCTGCACAATGCGCTCAATCCTGACCATAATCAACGCATACATGGAGTGTGCGGTAATGGCGACAATCAAGCCGGCAACGGTTGTTACCAGTGCGCCCATCAGCCCCACGGTTAAATCTGTATTTTTAATCAGGGGTGCCTGTTCGTTAATCAGGTAAACAATCTTAATAACGCCAATCAGGGTTCCCAGCAAGCCCAGCAGCGGTGCGATCTGCGAGATAACCGCCAGCGAAACCACCCGCCGCTCCAGACGGGAGATCTCCGCGCGCCCGGTGTTGTCGACTGCGTCGCGCAATGCTTCAGGGGTTCCGTTTTGATGGCGGACAGCGGTCAGCACCACCGCCGCGACTGGTCCGGGGGTCTCCTCACAGATCATTTTCGCCTCAAGCGCATTGTCCCGGTCCAGGAGGTTACAGACCCCATTGATAAAATCCATATGGTCAACCTGTGCGCGGCGCAAATGCAGCAACCGTTCAAAGAAGATCACCACTGTGACCAATTCCAATAGCAGGATAATTAAAAAAACAACTCCGCCGTAGCTATACAACATAATCAACTCTCCAGGTTCAAAGCTCCTTGAACCCTCTTAATTTCTTTAAAACCTCGATCCTTCTCAGCGCCTCGTCAGAGGCCAGGCCGCCGGAGGTGACAATTCTCTGCAGCATGCTGACCGCCTTTTTATACTCGCCCTGCTTCTCAAAGATCTCGGCTGCGCTGAACGCCGCCCGCACCACCAAACTCAATGTGGTTTCGTCATACCACGCTCCAGCGGCACTCTCTTGCAAATATCGCAACAGCACCTCGGTGTAATAACACTCAACAGCCTCGTCAAAACGCTCAAGCTTCTCCAGGCACCGGCCAATTTTATAGTACAACTCAATCAGCAGTGCTGAGGGCAGCCCCGTCTCCTGCGCCATTTTTCGATAAGCCGCCAGCGCCTCTTCGTAGCGAAGGCGATTGCCGGCACCGAGCGCAAACAGGCAGTTGCCTTTTCTTAGGAGCGCCAAACGCCCCCACTTACTCTCCGGCGCTTTTGCAAGAATTCCGTCAAGCAGCAGAATGGCCGCATCAAAGCGGGCCAGTTCAATCAGCGCGTCGGCCTGCACAAAACGAGCTTCCGCAATCTGCGGGCTCTCCGGATACAACTTGACC
This sequence comes from Kiritimatiellia bacterium, assembly GCA_028686345.1. Classification (GTDB taxonomy): domain Bacteria; phylum Verrucomicrobiota; class Kiritimatiellia; order RFP12; family UBA1067; genus M55B167. The sequence goes on along the minus strand of JAQUCE010000007.1, from coordinate 59,299 downwards.
AAGCGCGCGATCGTCTCAACCGCGGCGGTGAAGTCGCCACTGTTAAACATGGCGCGGGCCTCCCACAGCAATGCAGTACCCGCCCATTTTCTTTCAGGAAAACCAACTGCGAACTCATCAAAGTATTTCCTGGCAGCCGCATAATCCAGTCGGTTGAAATTAAACTTGCCCAGCCACAGGAGCATCTCTGGAAAGTACTGCGAGTTAGGAAAATTGATCACAAATTCGTTGGCGGAATCCAGCGCGTCGCTATCACGTCCCAAACCATAAAGAGTGAGGGTCAGATAATAACGCGCCTCATCCAGCCTTGCCGGGGCGACCTCCGCGACAGCCGCAAAATCCTGCATGGCGTTTTTAAACTCATACTTGCTGTAATAGACCTTGCCGCGCCCCATGTAGGCCTGCGCCATGAGGTTGGCATTGGTAAAACTTTCGATGACCAACGAATAGGTTTCGATTGCAGCGGCAAGTTCCCGGGCCGCACTCTGCAGGGCAGCCACCCGCAGCAGCGCGTCTGGCGCCACATCCCGATGCGGGTAGCGGGCGGCCACCTCGCTGTAACGCACCCCGGCCTCGGTCAGGTTGCCGGCCCGCTCCAGCGCATCCGCGCTTTGAAACAGAGCTTGGCCCGCATACTTTGAATCAGGAAAGCGGTCAGTCAACTCTTTGTATGCAGCCGCGGCCTCCCCATAGCGCTTGTCAGCCAGCAGCGCGTCGCAGCGTTTAAAAAGGCACTCCGCTTTAACTGCGTTGTCGTCGGCCAGCTCAGCGGCTTTGGCAAAGGCCACCCCCGCCTCGGTGTAACGCCCCAGCTGAAAAAGAGCCCAGCCGCGGCCCTGCATCACCCGTCCGTCCAGCGAGGAGGCGGGATAGGTTTCAAGCAGGATACGGTACTCAGCCGCGGCTGCCGCCGTCTCCTTCATCTGCAGCAAAGAGTCGGCCAGCTTCAAATGCGCCTGCATGGACTCCGCATCCTCAGGAAACTCGCGCACCAGCGCTTTGATCAGCCGGCTCCCCTCCTCCAGCGTGGCTGGATCAAGGGTCAGCAGATCGCCTAGCCGGTATCCAGCCAGCTTGCGGGTGGCTGGTAGCTGCGCACGCTCATAGGCGGAGCGCGCATAGGCAATCGCCTCATTGGTCAAGCCGCGTTCAAACTTATAAACGCTCATCTCCACCTGGGCCTGCACCCGCGGGATCTCCGCCACGCGGTCGTTCATTGCCAAGGCATCCATTACCAGCGTTGCCTCCTCCATCTTGCCCTGCTTCATCAAAATTCGGCCGCGCAGCAAAGCTCCCTCATTGACCGCTTCGCCGGTGATGCCATACTGAGCGAGCATCTTCAAAACCCGCAGCGCCTCATCGTAGCTCCCCTCCCGGTCCAGCATCACCGCCCACTCCAGCGCGTTGGAGGCCCTGAGATTCAGGCTGGTGGTGCTCTGGTCAACCCGGGCAAACAGGGCCAGCGCGCCGCTCAAGTCGCCAGCCTGACCTCGGGAGCGTGCGCCGATGCGCATCATGGTGACACCATAAACCGAGTTGCTGTTGACCTGTGCGGAGTTCACGATCCTGGCGACATCATCAAACCGCTGCTGATTGAACAGGGCCAGCACTCGCCAATAGAGCAACGCATCAACACTCTTAGCAGCACCCACCAGTGCTTGATTCTGCTCCAGAGTCTGCAGCATCTCATCATAGCGCTTCTGGTGGGCCAGCGCCTCGAGTAAAATCAAGAGCGCCCTCTGCTGGCCGTCCATGCTCGTTTCATCGCGCAAGGCCAGAACCGCATTGGTCTGAGCTACCCGATACAGGCTGTCGCTCAGCGCCTCCTCGGCAACCTCAAGCGGCGAAGCCAGGAGTGCTCCGCTCCAGCAAAGGAGCAAAAGAGCTGTATATATCTTATGAAAAGCGTTCATGTGGCGAGTTTTGCGGGGTCAAATTACTTCAAAAACAATAAAGGTATGATATTATTTAAAGGCTGGATTAGCAAATGAAAACCGAGGCTGGTTGCGATGCGTTGTATTTGAGCTAGAAAACAGGGGGGTAGAAAAATCTTTTCGTAACTTCTCAATAACCGGTCAGAGAATAGAGAGCACGCTTTCGGCTTTGAGCTTCGCTTTTACGCCGTGACAGAGAAGCGTGAACAACAAACGGCTGCCAGGTAAGGTTTGTTGTCCAGCCTTTCCGTGTGCGGCGTAGCTGCGAAGCGCGAAGACGGAAGGCTGCTCCAAAGCGGGCTATTGAGAAGTTATCTCTTTTTTGGTAAAAAATGGGGGATGCCGGGGGATGCCGAACGCTAGTCGCTTAGGCGCTTAGGCGACTGAAAAGAACAATTAATTATTCTTTCCAGCAGTTGTTTATCGGGTCTTAGTGTAGATTGTTTCGCAATCATCCACCGCATAGCGGCGGATATACTGTGTTACAATCATCCACCGCATAGCGGCGGATATACTGTTTGCTAAAATAAAAAGCCCGCCGTTGGCAACGGCGGGCCCCTTTGTAATGACAGAGAGTCACAGACAATTAATCATTCTTGCCGCGTCCCTTGACACCAGCGGCTTTATCTGCGCCGGCCTTGACACCCTCGGCAGGGCGCAGGCTGCGCACAGCAGCGCCGGCTCTCCACATCTCGGATTCGCGCATCTGCGTCAGCTCGGCGTCAAGCTTGACCTTGTAATCGGGCTGGCCGCAAACCTTGACCACCCGGCGCGCCTCTTTCTGACTTGCCACTGCCTCATACAGCTCTTTAAATACCGGCAGGGTCGCTTTTTTGAACTTAGGGCGCCAGTCAAGCGCGCCGCGCTGCGCGGTGGCGGAGCAGTTGGAGTACATCCAGTCCATGCCGTTCTCATCCACCAAACGGATCAGGCTCTGGGTCAGCTCCTCAACGGTTTCATTGAACGCTTCGGAGGGTGAGTGTCCATTGGCGCGCAGAACCTCATACTGAGCTTCCATCACACCGGCCAGACAGCCCATCAGAACGCCGCGCTCACCAACCAGATCGGAGGTCACTTCATTCTCAAATGTGGTTGGGAAGAGATAGCCTGAACCCACGCCAATACCAATTGCCAGGGTACGCTCCTGCGCGCGCCCGGTCGCATCCTGAGCCACCGCGAAGCTGGAGTTGATGCCAACGCCGTTGAGGAAGTTGCGGCGCACCGAGGTGCCTGAGCCCTTTGGCGCAACCAGAATCACATCAATGTCGGTGTCCACTTTGACCTTGGTCAGTGTGTTGTAAACATAGCCAAAGCCATGTGAGAAATAGAGCGCCTTGCCAGCGGTCAGATGCGGCTTAATCCGGGGGAACACATATTTGATGGCAGCATCGTTGACCAAAATCATGATGATGGTTGCTTTTTCGCAGGCCTCTTCAATGTCGAAAAGGGTTTTACCTGCTTTCCAGCCATCCTTTTGAGCGCGTTTCCAGTCAGCTTCAAAGGTTTTATCCTGCCCGATAATGACATTAAGACCATTATCACGCATATTTAACGATTGAGCCGGCCCTTGCACGCCATAACCAATAACAGCGATCACCTCGTCCTTAAGCACTTTCTGTGCTTTAGCCAATGAAAACTCTTTACGTGTGACGACGGTCTCTTGAACGCCGCCAAAATCAATCTTCGCCATGATCTGAACTCCTGAGGGTTAAACAAATTTCAACCAGCCTTGTTTGCGCATTCACGCGTAGCGGGCCGCCTAAAAACCGGCCCTGTCATCCACCGCAAGTACGGCGCGATTATCCGGTTAAATTAAAGACGATAAATTAAATCATAATTCAACGGTTTTGCCAAGCGCAAAATGACAGCGCAAAATGACAAATTTACGCTTGGAACTATAAAGTTTGATTGCCGCGGTCACCAGGGCAGCAGCGTCTGTTGCACGGAGAAACGGACGGGCAACCGAGTCATGAGCCGCAAGCATTAAGCAGCGGCGCAGTCGACGAGCCCTCTGAGCTCCGGGCAGCCACAGTGCTTCAATCTTTTGTTAAGGCATCCAGCTGTTTGTCGGTTCCAAATACCAGCAGTTTGTCATCCGGCTGGATGATCTGATCAGCTTCGGGGATGATGACTGTGCGCGGAGCGGTAGGGTCTTTGGTCATGCGCCGTACACACAGCACTGTAATGCCGAATTTATTGCGCACCTGCGCCGCTGCCAAAGATTTATTATGCAGTGATTCGGGCACGTCTATTTCCGCAATGTTAAAGCCATCCGCTACCTCAAACAAATCAATTGAGCCGCGTGAAAGCAGGGTGTGCGCCAGCCGCTGGGCGCGGTCCCGGTTGGGATAAACCACGACATCGGCGCCCACCCGGTAGAGAATTTTGCCGTGCATATCAGAGTTGGCCTTGGCGATCACGTTCTTGACTTTCAGCTCTTTGCAGTTGACGGTGGCCATAATGCTGCCCTCGAGATTGCTGCCGATTGCCACCACAATGACATCACACTCCTGAAAGCCCGCGTCCTCGAGCGTCCGGATGTTGGTGGCATCCCCTTCAACCGCCTTGGTGACAAATTGCGAAAACTCCTGGATCAGGGCGTGGTTGTTATCAATCATCATAATTTCAGCACCGCGCTCAGCCAGACTTTCAGCCAGCTCTGATCCAAAACGTCCTGCTCCAATGATTCCAATTCTTTTCATAAGTTCTCACTCCCTGGTTGTTCAATCCTATTCACGCAAACCCGGCGGCAACAACCTGGATTGTCTCTGTCAACAAGTTGCTAGCCGACCACAATCGTTTCTTCCGGATACCGGATCCGTTCGACCACATTCCGGCTGCCAATCAAAAGCGCAAGCGTCATAGGTCCGAGACGCCCGACAAACATGCACACCATAATAATAAATTGTCCTGTGTTTGACAAGGTTGTGGTGCAGTTGATTGAAAGTCCGACTGTTGCAAAAGCGGAAATTGTTTCAAAGTAGAGATTAGAGGCCTCGCCTGGTGTGCGGGGGTGCTCGGAATAAAGGAGCAGGCCATATGCCAACAGGATGCCGATTATGGAGAGCAGAAAGATTGCCAGTGCCTCCCGGACAACGCGTTCCGGGATGGCGCGCTGGAATATCACGGTGCGGTTGCGCCCCTTGCAGATTGCGCTGATTGTCATTAGCATGACAAAAAGCGTGGATGTTTTAATGCCGCCTGCCGTGGAGCCGGGAGAGCCGCCAATAAACATCAGGATTAAAGTTGTAAAGCGCGTGGAGCCGAGAATTTCGGTCATCGGCAGACAGTTGAACCCGGCTGTACGGGGAGTCACAGAGTGGAAAAAGGCGCAGCTCAGTTTATCGGTCAGCCGGGGAATCGCACTGAGAGTATTGTTCCACTCCTGCGTCAATATCAGAGCTGTGCCAACAATCAGCAGTACGGCAGTGGTGATCAGCACCACCCGGCTGTGCAGCGTCAGGCGTCTACGGGTCTTGAGGTTTTTGTCCCAGAATCGAATGGTGGCAATGTTGTAGAGAACCAGAAAACCCAACCCGCCGGCAATTATCAGCAGGGCGATGGTTGTTAAATAGAGAGGGTTGTGCTGGAAATCGATCAGACTGTTAGAGTGCAGGGAGAAGCCGGCGTTGCAGAAAGCGCTGACTGAGTGGAAAAGCGCATAATAAAGCGGGTTGCCGGCATGGGGCCCCATCTGCGCGGCAACCTCTGGCGGCGGTGTCAGATAACACCGCCAAAGCAGAATTGTGCCAATGGCTTCAATAAAGAGCGTAAACCCAACTGTCAGCCGCAGCAGGGAGCTGAGGCGGTCGGCCGCACTGGTTCCATAAGTGCTCATCAGGACCGATTCGTTTTGCAGCGAGAGGCGCTGCCCGACCATGACCAGCAGGAATGTGCCGATTGTCATGATACCGAGGCCGCCCAGCTGAATCAGCAACAAAACAACTATCTGACCGAACAAGGTCAGCTCACACCCAATATCGATCAAACTGAGTCCTGTGACACAGGTTGCGCTTGTTGCGGTAAAAAAGGCGGTGAGCGGGGCTAACCCGCCCTCGGCAACTGTGGCGCACGGCAGCATCAGCAGCAATGCGCCGATGATGATGGCCGCGAGGAAAACACCTGTAATAATCCAGCGGGCCGGGGTAATGCGGATCTCTTTTTTCATAGTTGAATTTCTATCACAGCGTCCTTAAGACGCTTCGGTTATTAGGTGTTTAGGCTCTTACGGGGCGCAAAAGAACAATTAATTGTTCTTTCCAATAATATACCAGAATTGCGCCCCCCATATTAATAAATATTTTCCATTTTTAGGTTTGTCCCTGGAGCCGCCTTGTATTGCGCAAAGATTCTTGTGTACTCTTTGTGAGTTGTGCAATAATTGATTTGACCCTGAAACCGCCTCTATTTATTAATACACTGTAAGCTTATGAATATATTATGAAACATGTTTCAACACTCTATTTACTGCTGTTTTCTCTGATGATCAATTTAACTGGCTGTGCTTTGCGAAAAGCAGCAGTGCACCCAGACCCTAGCGGGTTTATTATTCGGAGAGACGATGACGATCCTGGAATTGTCAGTACGCGTATGCCCTTTATGTATTATTGGCAAGATCCAAATTATGGGTTATCGGAAAGAGGCAAAAAATTTAGAAAAAAGGAACGCTACATACTTTATGTCAAACCCGTAGGAACAAACTATCTTGCGCTTGAAGACAAAAGGAAAGATTTTGCCAAGGCTGTCAAAAGAATCGCCGATTACCTGTCGAAAAGAATCATCACAGAGGTAAAACAGTATAAGGAGGGCTCTTATCGGGTGCTTGTAGAAAAGGATCGTGATATTGCAAATGACTGGGCCAAGGAGATTGCACAAGCGGTTTCCGCACGCATTGATAGAGACGAGGTTAAGAAACGCAAGGGCTTCACATTGGTACCTTGGTAACTTGGAGCATGATCTTTTGATTTCATTGGCGCGATTAAGGGTACCTTCTTTAGTTGCTATTCGCTCAACTCCTGTCGTAAAAAACAAGAAATTCAGATAGCTATCTCCATAAGTTGTTGCGTGAAAATGTTTTCTGCAAGCAAGATGCTTGCACTACTCCATTATCACTTTTACGGTAACGTCGCAAGAATCCGCTTTGGAGCAGCCTTCCGTCTTCGCGCTTCGCAGCTACGCCGGACACGGAAAGGCTGAACAACAAACCTTACGGGGCGGCTGTTTGTTGTTCACGCTTCCTTGTCGCGGCGTTGCCCCGCTTGCGAGCGAAGACGGGTTGGTGGACGATTGGGAACATGCGGAAAATCCAAAATCTAAAATTCGCGCCCGGCGCGGATCTAGCGGCTTCCTAACCCGCGATAAACTGCAAGCGTGGCGGCGGCGGCTTTATCCCAGGTAAAACGCTGAGCATGCTTCAAGCTGTTGGCGCGGCTTTCATCGTGCCACTCCAGGGAGAGCATGGCGGTGTTGATGGCCCGCCGCCACTCCTGCTTGTCGGTTGGATGAACCAGCGTGGCAGCCTCACCTGTGATCTCCGTCAGCGAGGGCAGTGACGCGCAGATGACCGGAGTTCCGCAGGCCATGGCTTCAAGAATCGGAAGTCCGTTGCCTGTGACGCGGTTGGGGAAGAGTAAGGCGTAGGCGGCGCAGTAAAGCGCGGGCATGTCCTTTTTTTCTATCTCGCCGATTTGATGAACACGGGTGCTCAGTTTGCGCTGTTTGATCAGCCGGGTAATATTTGCGTTTTGGCTGCCATAGCCGGCAATGACAAGGGGGGCGGTTTCAGTGTAATCTGTGGCCTGAATCGCATCCAGAATGGTGATCAGGTTGTGAATGTCATTGTCAGCTTCGATGATCAGCATAAATTTACGGGGCAGAGTATATTTGGCCTTGACGGTTTCCACGGTCTCGGGCTCCTGCGGTTTGAACTCAGCGGCGGTGCCGTAATGAATGACAGTGCTGCGGTTGCGATTGACGCGGGTGGGATACGACTGGAGTATATTTGCTGAGATCGCAATGATTTCAGAGACGCGTCGGAGCTTGTATTGTGTGATCACTCGAAAGAGCAGCTTGCGTTTGAGTGTGGCCAAGTTGAGCGGCAGGGTGAGCGGGCAGGCCTCGTGAATTGTGGTGACTGTTTTTATCTTCCCTGAGCAAACCGTATACATCTCCGCGCAGTGATAGACATCTGGTTTCAACTCTTTGAGCAGCTGTTGCACGGCCCAAGCGCTTTTAAGGGTGCCCGGGCTGGCAGCCGTGCTGTGAAGCGACAGATTAGGGTGTTGGATCAAGGCGGGATTTGAGCTGTGCTCTGCTGCGGTAATGATATGCAGCGACTCATTGGTGGTGAGTTGCGCTGCGATAGCAGGCAGCAACGCTTCGCAATAGCGTTTTATCTCCGGAAAACGCGGTAAGGCTTTGCGCGCATCAACAAGATAGTTTTTCGGGATATCCATATTTGTTTGTCGGGTTATTTCTTTTACGAGTTTCATTTTACCAAAGGAAGTGCGCAAACAGCGCTATCGTTTCCAGAAGCTGGGCAGAAAGAGAATCAATACAGTGTAAAGTTCCAGCCGTCCCAGCAGCATGCAGATTGAGAGAATGATTTGACCGGGCACGGGGATGGCCGCGAAGTTCTGGGTGGGGCCAACCGCATTCAGGCCAGGGCCGATATTGCCGAGCGTGGCAGCCACCGAGGTAGCCGCACTTACGAGATCCGGGGTGTAAAAGGTCATCAGAAAGGAAGCGATCACAAAGACCAGGATGAAGATCGTGAAGAAGGCGGCAATGTTGGCGACCACCTCCGCCTCGACTGGTTTGCTGCCGAGTTTGACCTGTAGTACCGCCTGCGGACGCATGAACTGGCGTATCTCTTTGGTGATCTTTTTACCCATGATCATGATCCGCACAACCTTGATGCCGCCGCTGGTGGAGCCAGCGCAACCGCCGACAAACATCATGATCACCAGCAGCATGCGTGAGGGTTGCGGCCAAAGATCAAAATCCGCGGAGACAAACCCAGTGGTGGTTAAGATCGAGATGCTCTGGAAAAAAGAAGCGCGCAGTGACTCGCCCACGCTCTGATAGATCGGCCAGATATTGACGGAGATGAACAGCGCGCATATCACCCAGAATAAGAGGTAAAACCGGAACTCCGGGTCTTTGAAATAACGGGTGAGATTGCCTGTGAGCGCATAGTAGTGCAGAGAGAAATTGACTGCCGCCAGAAACATGAAGGTGATCAGGATGATCTCAATTGTGAGGCTGTTATAGGCCGCAATGCTGGCGGTGCGGGTGGAAAAGCCCCCTGTCGCCATGGTTGCGAAGGTGTGGCAGAGGCTGTCAAACCAACTCATTTTACCGACAAACCGCAGCAGTAGAGTTTCGACTGTGGTCAGCAGCGCGTAGACCACCCACAGCAGTTTGGCGGTGGTGGCGATGCGGGGCGTGAGGCGGTCTTTGGAGGGGCCCGGCATCTCAGCGCGGTAGATCTGCATTCCGCCTACCCCTAAAAAAGGCAGAATCGCAACGCAGAGCACCAGCACACCCATACCCCCGAACCAGTGGGTGAGCGCGCGCCAGAACAGAATGCCGCGCGGGATGCACTCAAGCGTTGGAAACTCGCCCGCCGGCAGCACCGAGGCGCCGGTGGTGGTGAACCCGGAGATGGTTTCAAAAAAGGCCGCAGCCGGGTGAGGGATCACACCTGAGAGCAGATAAGGCAGGGCGCCAAAGGCTGAGGCGAAAATCCAGCCGAACGTCACGACCCCGAAGCCGTCGCGGCGCGAGAGGTTGACATCACCGCGCGTTAAAAAAAACAGCGTTGCAGCAAATACCATCGTGATCGCCGATGAGTGCAGCAGATCAAACTGCGTTGCGATTGGATCGCCCCAGAAGCGTGACAGGAGTGCGCACGCGCCCATGGCAATGCCAATGAACAGGGTCATGATGGAGACTATGTGAAGAACAACGCGTTTGTTCATTTCAGGAATACCGACTGTATCTTTTTCACCACGTCCTGGTGAGTGAAAATCACCAGGCGGTCATCAGCAGCAAGCCTTAAATCGCCTGTGGCGGCAACGACCTCATGCTCGCGCAGCACTGTGGCCACAATCGCCTGGCGCGGCATCTTGATCTCTCTGATCTTTTTGCCGCACAGCTTACTGTCTTTTTGTATGATGACATCCAGCAACTCGCCCGGCAGGTTGTGCAGCAGTGCCGCCGCCTTGATCTTCTGCGAACGCAGATAGTGCAAAATGGCGTGGGTGGTCGAAATGTAGGGGCTGACAATGCGGTCAATCAAATTCAGGCTTTCTATCACCGGGATGTAGTCGGTGCGCGCGATCTGCGCTACGGTGAACACAACCCCGTGTTTACGCGCCATCATGCAATTTATGATGTTATCCTCATCATCGCCGGTGAGCGCGACAAAGGCTGTCCGGTTGGTAATACCTGTCTCTGTGAGTGTGCTTTCTGCCAAGGCATCGGCCCGCAGCACCAGTGTTTTGCTCAGTTCAGATGAGCAGAGGAGTGCCCGCTCCTCATCTTTCTCGAGCAGCACGCATTCAACCGCATCCTCAATCAGCTTGGCTAACATCAACCCCAGGTCGCCTCCGCCGGCAATAATGACCTTTTCCATTGGTTTAAGGTGCGGGCACACCCATTCAGAGAACTTTTTAACACGGCCCCGCTCGCCCAGGATGTATACCAGATCTCCGGCCTTGAACAGGGTGCTTCCATAGGGAATAATCAGCTCTCCGTCGCGATGCACCGCAATCATGCGGATATCCTGGATCAGATCCGGTCTTGGACAAGTGGCGGGCGTTGACCCGTTTAAAGGTGTGTCATCGCCGATGCGGAAACCTGCGACCAGCACCCTGCCCGCAAGTAAGGTAAACGCCTCCACCGCGCCTGGCATCCTCAAATTTTGGAACATCTCATTCGCGCACTCCTGTTTTTGGTTGATCACCAGATCAATGCCCATGGCGGTTAGGTCATAGGCATTATTGGCATGGATGTACTCAGGACTGGCAACCCGCGCGATATTGCGCGGCACACCAGCGGCGTGAGCAAACAGACAGGCCAAGATATTGACCTCGTCGCTGTCGGTAACCGCAATACAGAGATGGCATTTACCCACCTGCGCCTCTTCAAGCACTTGTGGGCTCGATCCTGAACCGCAGACCGTCAGGATGTCCAGCGTGGCCTCAGCCTCAGCCAAAACATCAGGATCGATATCAATCATCACCACGCTGTGTTTTTCCTCGCAAAGCCGTAAAGTCAACTGACGTCCAGCATTGCCAGCGCCTATAATTAGAATTCGCATAGAGGGGGCATTTATAGCAAAAAAAGCCCGGTTGAAACAGGATAAAAGCTGCCCGTTTTATTTTAGAGTGCAAATCAACTGTTAATTCTGCTATTATGCTTGTTTTAAGAACTCTGTTCGCAGCCCGCTATGATTGCACTGCGAAAAAATGTTGGATTAACTCGAAGGTCAATTGAATCAGAGTCCTAGTCAGTCAGCAATGCCACCGGGTCACCGGGTCATTGGTTAAAAACAGCTTGTAACCTGGGTTGCGTAGCAACTTGCAGGAGATAGGGTGAAGATTTTTGGGATGCAAGTATATTATGTTACACTTATCAATCATATTGCCGGTTTACCGTGAGGCACGCCGTTTAAAGGATTCTTTAGCCACGGTGGCTGCATTTGTGACCAGTGTTGAAGGGGGTGCGGAGGCGATTTTTGTCAATGACGGCTCGCCTGACCAAAGCGCGGAGATGATCAGTCAATATATGGCCGAACATCCGCAGCTGCCAATGCAGCTGATCTCTCTACCGCACAACCAAGGCAAAGGCGCTGCGGTGAAAAAAGGGGTGCTGGCCGCGCGCGGGGATTTGATTTTAATGTCTGACACTGATCTCTCCTCCCCGCTGGAAGACTACCGCCTGTTGCTGGCAGGCGTTGAGCAAGGGGCGGATATTGTCTGTGGCTCGCGCGCAATCGCCGGGGCCGATATCGGGGAGAATCCACCGCTGCTGCGCCGGTTCTTGAGTCGGTTGTTCAATGTTTTGGTGCGCGCCGCGGGGGTGCACGGCATTCAGGACACGCAGTGCGGGTTTAAGCTTTTTAAAGCCAAGCCAGCCAAAATGATCTTTGAACGCATGTGCATCCAGGGCTTTGCGTTTGATGTGGAGATGATTGCCCGGGCCCAGGCATCAGGGTTCAAGGTGATGGAGGTGCCGGTTCGCTGGGATTACAGCGGCCACTCCACAGTGCGTGTTTTCACCCATGGCAGCCGTATGCTGCTGGATGTGTTGCTGCTGGCAATCAAGCGGGTTTTCAAGGGCAAAGGCAGTTTTGATGTGCGGCGTGAAGGGAGATCATGCGGATCTTAATGGTCGATAACATGCAGATACACTAGTATGGCAACCTTAAAACCGGCCCAGGCCGTAAACTGGTTTGCGAGGCGCTCCGGCAATTCTGCACCGGCAAAGCGTGGTGGCCTACATGCCCAACCCAAGTGAGATCAGCATGGGGGTTGAAGATAATTCGCAGAAAACCAGCTTTGTCCGGGATCTGTTCTTTACTGGCAAGGAGATCGCCGGTGATAATTGCAGTGGCTTGTCCCTTTCATCCTTCCTCCTTTCTCTACTGATTGGAATATGATATATTTTACACCAACTGAGATGTCCGTCGTAATCCAGCGGATCAATATAGGGCACTTGGTTACTTATTCCGGCACGTGCCAGCCTAGACACTGGCAGACAAACATCGTATGCTGTTAAAGGAGTTTTAATGAGTTCATCTGTGAATATAATCTGCCTTAATTGGGGAAATCGTTATCCCGACCGATATGTCAACAACCTTTACCGCAGTGTGAAGAAATTTCTGCACCGCCCCTTTCGTTTTGTTTGCGTCAGCGATAAAGCAACCGGGTTTGATGAGGGGGTGGAGTGTGTGCCTATCCCGGAGAATCCCGGAATACCCAATTGGCCGAATGTGTTTCTAAAGCTGCTGATCACTGCCGATGGTTTCGCTGATTTGAAGGGGCCGACTCTGTTTTTCGATGTGGATATTGTAATTAAAGATGATATCGACTGCTTTTTTGATTTTATGCCTGGCAAGAATGTGATTATACATAACTGGCTGGAATTCCGTAAAACAATCTTCCGCAAGGCACCGAAGATCGGCAACTCCTCTGTTTTTCGTTTTGAAGCAGGCAGCTCACAGTATATCTGCGACACCTTTCTGGCTGAAAAGGAGCAGGCGCTGGACCGCTCGTTATACCCCACGGAGCAGGCCTTCCTGACCTATGCCATGCGCGAACGCTACTGGTGGCCGGAGAAGTGGGTGCGCAGCTTCAAGCGCCATTGTATGCGCCCCTTTCCGCTTAACTATCTGCTGCCGGCCTCGGTGCCAGCTGAATCAAAGATCTTGGTTTTTCATGGCCGCCCGGATCCATGCCAAGTCAAGGATGGCTACAAAGGGACAAAAATTCATCATTACGTTAAACCCACTGCCTGGATTGATCAGTACTGGCCGTGAAAAACTTGAAAAATCAAATCGCCCTGCTGCTCGTGACCGGAACATTAGCTTTGGCCGATGATTTCACGCCGCAGTTTGAAAACGCCTCAGCTGTACGCTTTTCGGCAGGCGTTACCGAATAAGCATCCTAAAAGTTATGCGAATGACAATTTGCAGAATATTTGAATATGAATGTTTTAGTTACAGGCACAGCCGGGTTTATCGGATCATATGTTGCGCACGCATTGCTGGACAGGGGTTGTCAAGTAATTGGATTTGACAACTTCAACGATTATTACCAGCCTGCCTTAAAAGAGCTGCGCCACGCGCAATTGGAGGTGCGCAAAGGTTATACAGGGATACGCGGTGACATAAGCGACGCTGCGCAGCTTTGCGCTATATTTAAGCGGTATGCACCACAGAAAGTCTGCCATTTGGCAGCGCAGGCAGGGGTTAGATATTCAATTGACAACCCTTTTGCCTACCAGCAATCAAACTTAACCGGTCACTTAAACATATTAGAGTGCTGTCGTCATTTTAGTGCTGAGCGCTTGGTTTACGCGTCAAGCTCAAGTGTGTACGGCGGAAATACTAAAACCCCCTTCTCTGAGTCAGACCAGGTTGACAACCCTGTCAGCTTGTATGCGGCCACAAAAAAAGCCAATGAGCTGATGAGCCACAGCTACACTCATCTATACAAATTCCAATCCATTGGGCTGCGATTTTTTACTGTTTACGGACCTGCTGGCCGCCCTGATATGGCGTACTGGCTGTTTACGGAAGCCATGCTTAACGGAAAAAAGATCAAAGTATTTAATAATGGCGATATGAGCCGGGATTTCACCTATATTGATGATATTGTTGCAGGGGTGGTCGCAGCCCTGTTTGCCAACAACCTGGAACGCTATGAAATTATCAATTTAGGCAACAATCACCCTGAACAGCTGATGGACATGATCAAATACCTGAGCCAGGGGCTGGAAATTGAACCTCAAATTGAATTCATGCCCATGCAGCCAGGTGATGTACACAAAACATATGCCGATATCTCTCTTGCACAGGAAAAACTTAATTACAATCCGAAAACTGACCTTAAAACAGGGCTTCAAAAATTTATTGAGTGGTATTTGAACACATACTGAACACGGTTGGTTGCTGATTTTCAGCATGCTACCAATCGTCCACCAACTATCAACCTTTTGGAGTCAAAGTTCACGTTTCTACACTTTATTCACTCCAGTATAGACTAAGTTTCATCTGCAAGCTTCCAGCTTGAATGAAAATGTTTTCTGCAAGCAAGATGCTTGCACTACTCCATTATCACTTTTACGATAACTTTTCAATAACCCGCTTTGGAGCAGCCTTCCGTCTTCGCCAAGGCTACGGCGCAACAAGAAAGGCTGGACAACAAACCTTACGGGGCAGCTGTTTGTTGTTCACGCTTCCATGTTACGGCGTAAAAGCGCAGCTCGACTTGTCCGGGCGTAGCTATTGCGAAGCCTGAAGCCGGAAGCGCGCTCTTTGGGTTACAGCGACCAGCTGCTTTAGTTTTTTATCAACCATCCGTTTGACTTCATCAGTCACAATAGTGTATAGTCTCCGCATGAAATCTTGCTTGCAAAATAAAATAGAAGCTCAGGCGGAGCTTGACGTTCCGATTGTTTACGCTGTTGCAAGAATACCTAAGTCAGGCAGTACATCTTTGGCTGATGGACTTATTCGGGCTTTGAATCCAACACATGTGTTTAAGATCAACCCCAGCATAGCTGATGCCGAATTGTACAAAAACCCGACTACGCGCTACATTACCGGATCTCCAGACCATCCGGCACCATTTGACCGCCTCCCAGAGAACTGTTTTTGCTTCGGTACACTCGACGACACCAAGCACTTTTGCGTGGATTTTGAGCAGAAAACAGGGATCAAAGTGGATTTCCCCCATCTCAATCCCTCTCCGTCCAAGTTCCAGACAACGCTCTCCGGAAGAAACCTGTCGCTGTTTAAAGAGCTCTATGCAACTGACCTTGAGCTTTATGACAAGCTCAATGAGCATGTGCGTCATTAAAAAGGTTACGGTTAAAGGCGTTCAGCTGCGCTACTCTCATTCGTTTTATTGGTTTTTATCTCTCACAGCGGTAAAGAGAACCCAGCCCTGCATAGCGCAAACAGTTTTTTGCCACAGAGACACCCTCATACGCCAAGGCTACGGCTTGCCATGCTGAGGCGCAGAGGATAAGAAAATTTTGACAGTGAGTTACTTGAAACATCAAATCGCCCTGCTGCTCGTGACCGGAACATTGGCTTTGGCCGATGATTTCGCGCGGCAGTTTGAAAACGCCTCAGCTGTACGCTTTTCGCCAGGTGTTGAAGTTGATTTCTCCTCGCTGCCATCTGAAGAAAATCAGCTAGGTCAACGGCTGAATGAGTTTGTGGCAGCTGGGTTCAACACCCTGCTGTTGCAAGCCATTCCAGCTCATAGCAACTCTTGGCAGCAGATCGCTCAGATCGCGGCGCAGTGTCGATTGCGTACGCTGCGTTTTGGCTGCACCTTCTTTTCGCCGGACGTTGTGAAAGACCAAGACAAGCTCCTGCGCCAAATCGGATGGTCGCGCCAGGAGATCGAGATGCGCGATTACACCACCAACGCGTGCGCCCCTACTCTCCTGCAACGCACGCAAAACCCGCCCTTTGCGCGAGTTCTGACACCCGCGGTGCCGAGTGATGAGCTCAATCCAGCCTGGAGTGTGGTTGTGGGACGCCACTCTTTGCCTCAGGCAGGAGTGTGGTATGAATATCAGTTTTTTGCCGTACCGGTTCAACCGCTGACTATTGACTATCTAAACCCCGCTGTCTTTTCTCCTTCTGTGAACAATTTTTTGCTGGAGGCGCAGCGAAAGTTGGCGCGTAACTATGGAACGGTTTTCAACTGGGTCTGGTTTCCAGCCCTTTCAAACTACGAACTGGCCTGGACGGATGAGGCGCCACGCTGGTTTTCCGCGAACTTTTCGCTGGACCTGATTCGTCATTTACCTGTGCTGGCCGGCGTGGAGCTGAAAGGAGCAGCTTATTCGCAGACAATTCGACAACGCTACCAGCAAGGCAGCAAAAGATTGTGGCGGGAGAAGTTTGCGATGAATGTCAGATCTTTGATCCAGGAAGCCGGCCTGGATGCGGGTGCCTTGATTGATGAAATTCCCCTTGACCCGGAGGAGACCGGCAGTTTCTTTGGTGTCACGGTGATCGACTATACCACAAACACCCTTGCGCGTTCGCGTAACCGGCGCGCAGCCGGAGGAGCGCGCGTCTTTGATTGTAAGAACATTGTGGGACGCATTGATTCCACCCGCGTTCCGCAACTCAAAAGAGCCGTGGATGCTCTGTTTGTTGACGGTGTTGATCGGATTCTGTTTGATTACCAAACGCTGGCTTTCACAGGCGACGGGGATTTTGATTCGACCAATGATCTCGCGGCTTACATTCGGCGCATCCAATTCGTTTTTCAGAACAGCAAATTGAAGAGCGATTTTCTGCTCTGCACAGAGACAATCCCCGCCAGCTTGGACCACTACTCTTTTGACTGCGTAAATCTGGCTTTACTGCAGAGGGCGGAGATCAACGACAGCGAAATACTCTTCGCCTCCGGGAGGAGCTACACCACCGTGGTCTTTAGCGAGCCGCAGCTCAGCTCAGCGGCAGGCCGGAAGGTGGCTGAAGCTCTGCTCGCAAAGGGACATCGCGTCTTAACGCTGGACACCACCAGCAACAGCCAGGCGAGATCAGAGAACAGCTCAACTTCGGCGTTGAAAGTGCCGGGGTTGGGCGAAATTAAAAACCAACTCGAACTCCTGCCTGATCTGACATGGAGCGCGGATCAGGCTGCGCTTCGCCTCCGTTTTGCGCACAGCTTTGATTCACAGCGCGAGTTTTATTTGATCCAGAATGAGAGCGAAATTGCCGGCATGGTGACACTGACATTCAAGACGGCGGATTTTAAACGAGTTTCGCGCTGGCAGCCGATCGATGGCAAAATCTATGAAATCAGCCACTGGAGCCGCAGCGGCGCATACCACAGTGTGGTTCCAACCTTGCTCCGCCCCAACGAACTCTTCTTCATTGTCTTTGAGCGATAAGTTTCGCGGATGGAGTTTGTAAAAAGTACGATATTCTGGTTTAATATTACCTTTGTTTTTTTCAGTAACCCCGATGAACAGCGATTTGATTATGGATAAAAATTACGACCCCAACAAAGTTGAGAGTAAGTGGTACCAGTGGTGGGAGCAGAGCGGACATTTTCACTCTGAGCCATCCGAGGGCGGCAAGAGCTTCAGCGTGGTTATCCCCCCCCCTAATATAACCGGTATTCTGCATATGGGCCACGCTCTCAACAACACCATCCAGGATGTGGTTGTGCGCTGGAAACGCATGCAGGGCTTTAATGTGCTCTGGGTGCCGGGCACCGACCACGCAGGCATTGCCACGCAGAATGTGGTTGAAAAGGCGCTGGCCAAAGAGGGGATCACCCGCGATGAGCTGGGACGCGAGAAGTTTCTCGAGCGCGTCTGGGAGTGGCGCGCTGAGTATGGCAACACCATCGTGCGCCAGCTGCGTAAGCTCGGGGCCAGCTGCGACTGGCAGCGCGAACGTTTTACCATGGATGAAGGGTTGAGCAAGGCGGTTGTCGAGGTCTTCTGCCAGCTTTACGACGAAGAGCTGATCTATCGCGGCAACTATATTGTGAACTGGTGTCCGCGCTGCCACACCGCGCTCTCGGATGAGGAGAGCGAACACCAGGATGAGTGCGGCAGCCTCTGGCATATCCGCTATCCGGTTAAAGGCGGCGGCGAGGTGGTGGTGGCAACCACCCGTCCGGAAACCATGCTCGGTGATACCGCCGTGGCGGTCAACCCCGCTGATGAACGCTATCAAGCGCTGGTTGGCAAGAAGGTGCTGCTGCCGCTGATGAACCGCGAGATCGATGTGATCGCGGATGACTATGTTGATCGTGCTTTCGGCACCGGCGTGGTGAAGATGACCCCGGCCCATGATCCCAATGACTTCCAGGTGGCCAAGCGGCACAACTTGCAGTTTTTGAATGTGATGCACGGCAATGGCACCATGAACGAAAATGCCGGTAAATATGCCGGTCTGGATCGCTTTGAGTGTCGTAAGCAGGTGGTTGCCGATCTTGCAGAGCTGGGATTACTGGTGAAGATCGAGGAGCATCAGCATGCAGTCGGCCACTGCTACCGCTGTGATGCGGTGGTTGAACCGCGACTCTCGAAACAGTGGTTTGTGAAGATGAAGCCGCTGGCTGAACCAGCGCTGGAAGCCGTGCGCTCAGGGCGAATCCGCTTTACCCCGCAGCGCTGGGAGAAGACCTATTATGAGTGGCTGGAGAATATCCGCGACTGGTGCATCTCGCGCCAGATCTGGTGGGGACACCGCATACCGGTCTATACCTGCTCTGATTGCGCTCTGGAGTGGGCGGCCCGCGAAACCCCTGAGGTCTGCGTAAAGTGTGAATCAACTGCGATCACTCAGGATGAGGATGTACTCGACACCTGGTTCTCCTCCTGGCTGTGGCCGTTCAGCACACTGGGCTGGCCGGAGCAGAGCGAGGATCTGAAATTCTATTACCCAACCAATGATCTGGCCACCGCACCTGAGATCATCTTTTTCTGGGTGGCCCGCATGATCATGGCAGGTTGCAAGTTTATGGATGATATACCATTTGAGCATATCTATCTGCATGGCACCGTGCGCGATGACAAAGGCCGCAAGATGAGCAAGAGTCTAGGCAACTCGATTGATCCGCTGGATATTATTGAGCAGTACAGTGCCGACTCCCTGCGCTTCACCATGATGCAGATCACCTCCACCGGCATGGATGTGTATGTCAATATGGAGAAGTTTGAGATTGGCCGCAATTTTGCCACCAAGATCTGGAACGCGGCGCGTTTCATGCAGATGCAGATGGAGAAGGCGCCGGGGATCGACCCGCATGCGCTGGCAGCCGGTGAGCTTGAGCTGAATGTTGATCTGCTGCGCGCTGATGACCGCCACATGCTGGCAACCTGCGACAAGGTGGTCGCTGAGATTACGGAGCATCTGGAGCGCTACCGCCTGCAGGATGGCGCCCTGGCGCTCTATGACTTTATCTGGAACCAATTTTGTGACTGGTATCTGGAGTATGCCAAGCTGGATCTGTATGGAGAGGATGACGCCCGGCGGAGGCAGGTTCTGGGTGTCATGACGCATGTGTTTGCCAAAGCACTCAAGCTGCTGCATCCGTACATGCCCTTCCTGACCGAGGAGCTGTGGCATCAGATGGGCTATGGACGCGAAAATGAGACCATCATGAAAGCCAGCTGGCCGTTGCCGCTGCCGCAGTCGCAATGTGCGGCATGGGGCTTGAATGAGGGCGCTGTTAGCTTTGTGGTTGCCAAGCGTGAGATGATCACCGCTGGCCGCGCCCTGCGGGCCGAGTACAACATTGCCCCTTCGAAATTCACCAACTTTATCATCGCGGCAATTAATCCGGAGGTGGCGGCTGAGCTCTCAGCTGACCTGGAGAGCCTGAAGAAACAGCTGCGCTCTGAGTCTGTTGAGATAATTTCCGTTGGTGCCGAGCAGGCCATGCCTGGAACCCTTGGCAAGCTGGGCACAATCTATCTACCGCTCGAAGGTCTGGTGGATGTGCAGGCCGAAAAGGCGCGCGTCACGAGTGAGATCGAGAAAAACCGCGGTTTTCTGCGCACCGTAGAGGCCAAGCTGGGCAACGAACGTTTTGTGGCCAACGCGCCCGAGGCGGTTTTGTTGCAGCAGCGCCAACGCAAAGAGGAGTTGATGTCAACCCTGGAGCGCCTGGAGGGGTTGCTGGCATCGTTTGGCGGATGAGAGTCGCGGCGCTCCGTGGATTTTGGATATCGTCATTTGTCTTTAACAAAATGCTAAAGCAGCGATCCGCCGCCTGCGTGCGTGCGACGCACAGGCAGGCAACCAAATGAGGCTATTCAATATGCGAAGGCTATGCGTACTCATTGCGAAGTTTATGGTTAGAAGCCCGCTGCTTTAGTAATAAACGCTTCGCGTTTGGAGAAACGAAGGTAACTTCTCAAGAACCGCCCAGAGAACAAAGAGCACGCTGAAGCGTGAACAACAAACGGCTGCTACATAAGGTTTGTTGTCCAGCCTTTAGGCTGCTTCAAAGCGGGTTATTGAGAAGTGACCTTAAAAGTGATAATGAAGTAGTGCAAGCATCTTGCTTGCAGATGAAGTTTCAACTATACTAAAGTGAATAAAGCGTAAAATCGTGTACTTTGACTCCAAAAGGTTGACAGTTGGTGGTTGTTTTAAACACCACTTTAAGTGCTTTCATTCAACAACTTATGAAGATGGGTATCTGCACTTCTTGTTTTTTGCGACAGGAGTTGAGAGAATAGCAACTAATGGAGGAGGTCAGTCGCTATGCGGTTGGCCAGAGTGGATTACCTGATCATTCGCGTACCACTCGCAGTCGCCCGCATAGCGGACGACTTCCTTGTTGCACTCGCTTTTCACGAGCTGAATCATAATCCAAGTCAAGCTACGACCGACGGTGCTATGCGGCCCGCCTTCCAGTCGTTCGGCGGGCAAGCGATCTTGGTTGTTCTGGGAGCGCCGACGTCCTCGTCGGCCTTGTTCTCAGCGATGCCGACGGGGACGTCGGCGCTCCCAGGATTTGCCCAACTTTAGAACTTTCCCTTCCCCCTTTGTGAGCTACTTCCTTTGTGTTTCAAAATTGTATCTGCTTAAAATAAATGTGCATCAATGGGTGAAATTCTGTTTAGCATAGCGCACAAATTAGTGTGTGATGTGACCGGCTATAAACTGCCACAAGTGAACCTGTCTCACCCCCACAACAAGGATTACTCCTCACCAAGAGCATCGAGGTCGGCAATATCTTTTTTTCTGGCTGTAGCCCGCTTGTTAGCAACGAACTCACGCCTGCCAATATAGATTTGAAAACTGAAAGCCGAACTTTGAAAGCGCCTTTAGTATACGCTTCTCATTTTCCTCATCAGGGCATACAAACACATCAATATCTCCTGTAAAACGAGGTGCCCCATGAAACGCAAGCGCATACCCACCAACAATAAGATATTTAACGTTATACTTGTTCAACAACTCGAGCAACTCTTTGAAGTCTGGCTGTACTTCCATGGTGTTGACGTCGAAGGAACTCAACCGTACTGACCCGCTCCTACGGTGTGCGTGTCAGCCAGTAAGCAAGATCTTCTTCCCCACCATGAGAACTTGACGTCTTCTTACATATAACTTTTTTATCATAGTCAAATTTTACCATTTACTGCCCCTTTCGCAATCGGTTCTTTACAGTACTTAGGGCTCGACTAAAGCCAGCACTTTCGGAGATAATATTTTTGATCTCGAAATCATTTTTATAACCTGATTGACAAGTATACTATCACCATGCGCGAAAAAAATATCCGAATAATTTCCGCAAGAGATATGAGCCGTAAAGAAAGGAGAATATATTTATCATGAAAAAAATACCGAAATTTAAAACCAAAGTTGAGAAGCAAAGGTTCTGGATTGAACATGACTCCGCCGATTATGTTGACTGGTCCAAAGCTAAAAGGGCATCAATGATGAAAGATAATATTTCAAAAGCTAAGTTTGTTGTATCTGCAGTGCTGCTGATGTTTGTTCTATTGGCAGGTGGTTGCAAAAGCGGCGGCATATCTGCGTCGGATGGGGCGGAGGCTTATCGGGTGATCGGTGATGAGATTGAGCATCTCAAAGAACTTGGGGAGTTTCGATCAGCACTGAATAGTTTTAAAAAGCGATATGAATATGGCGGTTCATGTAAAGAGGCGTGGGATCAATTGGTCGCTTTGGTCGCCGAAGAAAGATTGAAAAGAGTTATCATCCCCGAATTTACAATTGGCCCGCCCGCGACGATAATTGATGCGGTTGATTTTTTCAAGCAGGCGAGCCGTGATTACGATGACCCCACGATACCAGTGGAGCGGCGGGGCGTAAGTCTTATTCTAAAGATGAATGCCCACGAAAAGGGGGAGGGGGAGCTACCGGATGATCCGTTTGCTGAGCCAAGCGATGCTGGTCATACTCCGGAGATACCCGTGCTGCCGCGAATCAGTGCCCGGTTTATCTCGCTCTATGACGCTCTTACCTTGGTATGTGATGCGGCTGGTTATCAGTTCCGTCTTAGTCGTGGATTGATAATGATAACCCCTGCTGAGGATGTACTTGCACCATTGGGGCGGGATGTTGACGAAGCATATCGGGTGATCGGTGAAGACCTGGATTCACTTTATACCCACTTGAAAACTTTGGAAAGAATGTACGGCAAGCCGCTAGAACAGAGCATCTATGATGCACTTAATCATGCTAAACAAGCTGCTGACAACCAAGATTATGTGAGCCTTAGGGAACTCAATGGGGAGCTACACCACCGGATTAAAGAGCATTTGGTTGCAGAATCGGCATTGGAGGAGTATCGGCTGGCATTGGAGAAGATTGGCCGGCGGCTGGAGAATGACAGCCCCTGTAAAGAGGTGTGGAATGAGTTGCGAGAATTGAGGACAAAAGAGATTCTGCAAGAGATTGTAATTCAGGAAATAGTATTTCGCCCGCCTGACACATTGACCGATGCGATAGATTTCTTCAAGCAGGCTAGCCGCGAATATTATAAAAGCAAAGGGCAGGGAGAGCAGCATGGTGTGAGCTTATGCCTAAAATTACGCGGCGATAATTCGGGTGTTCAGGATAGCGCAAAAGATGACCCGTCCCCGGATGAGCCGTTTGAAAATAACGATGACCCTGTTATTCCCGCTTTAAGTGCTCGTTATATTACTCTCTACGATGCGCTCAAGCTGGTGTGTGATGTGACCGGCTACAAACTGCGTATTTGTGGTGATTCGGCCATGATCATACCCCATGGACCCTATGATGCTCCGGTCAATGAGCTGGAGCCTTGAAGGCTGCTTTGTGCTACACTCAACAGTTTATGTTTGTCAGAGCGGAGTTAGTGCCAGGCATTATTTTTAATAGAATAGTTATGGCATTACAGTGCTCGTGGCTCGACAAACGTAAAGATATTCAAGTATAATGTTCATTCAGGCGATACATGCAGTTATGGGAAAAACGAAATTTCACTGGATAAGATTCTAGACCCGCGAAGGGCACGGAGGTCGGCTTCGCCTTCGGTTTACGATAACGGCGACGATGCTGGTGGACGATTTCCGCATGATCCTAATCGTCCACCAACATCGTTGCACAGCATCGTCGGCCAGCATCGGGTGTAGTAGCCGCTCTATGAGCGGCATGTGTCGCTCATAGAGCGACTACTACACTAAACCCCGATAAACGTTCGACAAACAACTTTTTGTAAAGAACAATTAATTGTTTTTTCAGTCGCCTAAGCGACTAGGTCAGCGTGGAGCGCGGAGGTCCCGTCTCGGTCCCACAAGTGGAACTACGCCGTGGCAAGCGGCTGCGCCTTTAATTGTGGAAAGTGGGATGTAATTTCCGTCCACCGCATAGCGGCGGACATACTGAAAACAGCACAGTATATCCGCCGCTATGCGGTGGATGATTGAGAAACGGGAGCAAGATGCTCCCGCTACTATCAAAGAGAGTGACGACAAATCCGGTTTGCGGATAACCCTCAGGAAGCACTGACTGACAAACCATGAAAAAATATGCAGGAGTGAAAAATGAAAATTAGATTTATAGTATTCAGTTTGAGTTTGAACATCTGTCTCATTGGACATGCGGCGGGTGTGAAGATGGAGAGTAAGGTCTTTGAAACAACCCACAATTTCCGTGAGGTTGCTGTTCCGATGAAATCTTTGGAGCAGGGTGGGGGTGAACCGGATAAACCCATTGGTTCGCCCTCGGATGCAGATCACATATCTTTCTTTACCGAGCTGGGGGTGACATGGCCTGAAGGCTCTCATTTTAAGATCTCCGAGACATTGGGTGAGATTAGAATTACAAACACTCCTGCTAACATCCAATTGTTCAGCGATATAATGGTCTTGGCGCACTTAACTCCAGCGCTGATTGAGATTCAGGTCGATTTTGTTGAATATGATTTAAACGATATTAATCAGCTTGCCAGCGATGATAATATCTCCTGTGAATCTGTGCAGGCCCTTTGGAAAAAAGGGCGAGCAAGATTACTGAGTAGCAGCCGCGCTTTAACGAGAGGTGGTCAGGAAGCCTTTCTCAGCGGAGCAACTGAGTACATATACCCAACGGAGTTTGATGTCAAGCTGAGCAAGGTCCTTGGCAAACCCGATCGCAATGCGCAACCAGCAACCGTCGAACCCTGTAATTTCGAGATGCGTGAGGTTGGCAATAAACTGCAAGTTGTCCCAGAGCTAGATGTTTGCGGAAATCGGATTAAAATAATGATTTACCCGCAGCATGTATCTTCCCCCACATGGAAGAATTACAGCCTGCCGGATGGTGGTAATATTAAAAATGCGGGACAACCCGCGATGCAGCAGCCTTTTTTTCATATCTGTTCGATATCAACTCAGGTTACCATTGCCAATGGGGCCACTGTCCTGCTAGGCGGTGGAATGAATGATGAAGCTGGCAAAAAATGTGTTTATGCGTTTCTCACAGCCAAGCTTGTGGATAGACATGGCAACCAGATTAAAGTCGTAAACAACCCCGCGAATATTCAAAGAGTCACCGAGGTGCCCTTTCTTGAAGGGGCGACACTCCCTCAAATCGAGGCGCGTCTGGACTTTGTAGGATACAACAAAGAGGATATAAACCAGCTGCTGCTCGACAACAACCTCTCGGTTACATCACTGAAGAAGTTATGGAAGCAAAATAACGCGCAGTTAATCAGCAGTTCATGTGTCCTTACCCTAAGCGGTCAAGAAGCAGTAACAAAAGGCATTACCGAGTATATATATCCAACTGAGTTCGACGTTAAAACAACCATATCAACGAACAGCCCCGACGCTATGGTCATGGCACCTGCCGTGGAACCGCAAAACTTTGAGATGCGCGAGGTTGGCAATATTTTTCAGGTCGTGCCCGAGGCGAACATACAGGCACAAAACATATCTGTTCTGTTGAGCCCTCAACAGACATCTCACCATTCGTGGAAAAACTATGGAACTACATGCAGGTCAAAAGAGCTGCCAATGGAGCAACCATTTTTTGATGTACACAGTGTAGCAACACAGGCCACGATTTCAAATGGAGCGACAATTCTCCTCGGCGGAGGAACTGCTACCCCAAAAGGCGACAACTTTGTTTATGCATTTTTAAGCACCCGGCTGGTTGATGTACATGGAGAGTATATTCAGTTTCCTGACTCTGATGCAAAAGAAACCAATGTTGCTCAGCCCCCTGATGATGACACAAAATTAATAAAGCGCGTTTACAACGTAATCTCTGCGTGTTCAGATGACGGCAGCAGCGCGATTACGCCAGAGGCAATAGAGCAGCAATCAAATGAATGGAAACAGTTCTTTAGCGCGCAGGGAGTAATGTGGCCGGAAGGTTCGCATGTAGAATACTTTTCGGAAACAGGTCAACTTCATGTCATGAACAGCTATAAGAACCTAAAGTTATTTGAGGGAATTCTGAATAAACTCAGTGTCATCCCCTCCATGATCAGGATACAGGCGGAGTATATTGAGTACTCTGTTGCAGATATCAACGACCTCGCTAAAAATGGCAACATCTCAGTTGTTACCTTGCGGAAGTTATGGAAAGCGGGAAAGGGGCGGCTTTTGTGCAGCCCATGCGTGTTAACAAGGAGCGGACAGGAAGCGATAGCAAAGAGCGTTACCGAGTATATATATCCAACAGAGTTTAAAATAGAATCAGCGAAAACGCCTGATGGAATAATAGATATCGTTGAACCCCAGAATTTTGAGATGCGAGAGGTAGGCAGCACCCTGCAGGTTGTACCTGAGGGCAGTGCTGAAGGTAGCTACATAAACTTGATGCTGAACCCCCAACTGATCTCATCCCCTGCATGGAAGCAATACGAAAGCGGCACGAATCTGAGCATGCCGCAGCCATTCTTCCACACCCACAGCATTTCAACGCAAGTCTCGGTTAAGAGTGGTGAAACTGTCCTGCTTGGGGGCGGGATGAACAATAAAAACGGAGATAAGACAGTATTTGTTTTTTTGAAAGCAGAGATTGTTGATACAAAGGGTGAGCCGATAACGCATCAATAACGTATCGATAACCCGTATTGCATTATTCGTTTTCTTGTTTTGCGTGAACGTTTTTAACTACGTATGCCAGCGAATTTTCGCAAATGGATAAGGGTGTTTTATCCCCGCTAACCCTACAGCTTCAACTTTGGTGAAGCTAAGGAAGTCGTCCGCTATGCGGGCGACTACGGATGGCAAGCGAATGATCAGGTTACGCACTCTAGTCAGCCGCATAGCGACTGACCTCCTTGCTTCGCTGTAAACAGCAAGCGTTTTGGATCCTAATCACAATCCTAATCAAATAATACAAGCTGAAAATATAGCCATTGATAACATTCGTAAAATTCTGTATAAATGTGTCCATGCGCTACGTCC
This sequence comes from Kiritimatiellia bacterium, assembly GCA_028686345.1. Lineage (GTDB taxonomy): Bacteria > Verrucomicrobiota > Kiritimatiellia > RFP12 > UBA1067 > M55B167. The sequence goes on along the minus strand of JAQUCE010000007.1, from coordinate 32,246 downwards.
CTTTAAATGTTGACTTGGAATCCAGGCTGCTCCAAAGCGGATTATTGAGATGCTACCGTAAAAGCGATAATGGAGTAGTGCAAGCATCCTGCTTGCAGAAAACAGGTTCATTCAAGCTGGAAGCTTGAGGTACTTCTTTCAACAACTTATGGAGATGACTATCTAAACTTCTTGTTTTTCACGACAGGAATTGAGAGGATAGCAACTAATAGCCAAAGCGTCCTGTGGGACGCGACTAGAATTTCTTATGACTACAGTTACATTGAAAAAAGGGCGTGAGTTTTCCGTATCACGCAGACATCCCTGGATCTTTTCAGGGGCAATCGCTCAGCTCGATGGCACCCCTGAACCGGGCGCGAGCGCTAAAATTGTTGACCACAATGGCCAGGGGCTGGGCGTGGGCGCTTATTCGCCGGAGTCACAGATCCGGGTGCGAATGTGGAGTTTTGATCCCGCAACCGAGGTGGATGCCAGCTTCATTACCGCCCGCGTGGCGGGCGCGATCGGGGCACGCGCCGGTTATCTGGCCCAGGGCGCGACCAACGCCTTCCGCTTGATCAACTCCGAGGCTGATGGCCTGCCAGGAGTGATTGCTGACCAGTATGGCGGTTGGATTGTCTGCCAGTTCACCACCGTCGGCGCTGAGCGCTGGAAGGGCGTGGTGGTGGAGGCATTGCAGCGGCTGAGCGGCTGCGCCGGTATCTATGAACGCTCGGATGTTGATGCCCGCACCTGGGAGGGGCTGCCACCCACTACCGGAGTGCTGGCCGGCGATGAGCCGCCCGCGCTGATTGAGATCCACGAGGGTGAGTGTCGCTACCATGTGAATGTGCGTGAGGGACACAAAACCGGCTTCTACCTGGACCAGCGTGAAAACCGCGCCTTGATCATGCCATATGCCAACAACTCCGATGTGCTCAACGCCTTTTCGTACACCGGCGGATTCGGCATCGCAGCCGTGTCGGCTGGCGCTACCTCGGTGACGCATGTGGAGCTCTCGGAGCAGGCGCTGGAATTGGCCCGCAGTAATACAGCGCTGAATACCTGTGAGGTTGAAAGTTCGTCCTTTATTAAAGGGGATGTCTTTGAGGTGTTACGCACATTCCGGGATCAGGGGCGCTCTTTTGACCTGATTGTGCTTGACCCGCCCAAATTCGCGGATAGCAAAGCACGCTTGATAAAGGCCGCGCGCGGCTACAAGGATATCAACCTGCTGGCCATCAAGCTGCTGCGGCGGGGCGGGGTTTTGGCGACCTTCTCCTGCTCCGCGCTGATGACGCCGGATCTCTTTCACAAAGTGGTGGCAGATGCCGCTGTTGATGCAAAGCGCGATGTTCAGGTTCTTCGGCGGCTTCAGCAGGCATGCGACCATCCGGAGGGACTCTGCTTTCCCGAAGGGCTGTATCTGAAAGGCCTGCTATGCAGAGCACTCTGATTATTATATAATCGTAGTGTTATTCATCTCTCGCAATCTTTTAAAATAGAGCACAAATGAAAAAAATGATATTAATGTTGATGGTCGCCGCCTTGGGTTTGACCACATTCGGTAATGAGATTAAACATCGCTTTCTGATCAGTAATTTTATGGGCAAATCGCTGCATTATGTTGATCAGATGGATGCGTCCAAGAATTGGGAGCTGAAGTTGGAGCAGATTGTGATGGACATGCAGCTAGTTGGCAACAATCAGTTAATGGTCAATCACGATAAAGGGTATCACCTTTACGATCTGAACACACGCGAGCGGACCAAAAACTTTCGATCAGATAAAATGAGCGCCATCCGCTCCATGCGGCGGCTGCAAGACGGGCGCACTTTTTTCGCAAGCGAGAGAGGCCCTGTTTATGAGTTTGATGCTGAGGAGAACTTTGTGGCTGAGTATAAGATGCCGAAAGTTGTGACCTATGTGCGCATGATGCGCTTTACGCCCCAGGGAAACCTTCTGCTGAGTTGCAATGACGGCGCCTTTGAAGTGACGTTGAAACAAGGGCTGGAGCCTGAAGAGCGTATGGTCAAAAAATTCCTGCTGCCACGACCGCGTAACGCCTATATGGCGCTCTATGCGCCTGACGGAGCTTCGGTCTATGTCTCCGGCGGCTACTCAAAAGGATTTTATACCTTTGACACGGAGGGCAAACTCTTGAAGGATATTGTCGTTGACCAGCCCGAGGGTTTGCACAACTATTTCTACGGCGGATTTCAGATGCTGCGCAACGGCCATATTGTCATGTGTAACTGGAGCGGTCACAACAAGGGGGACTTTAAACCAGGGCTGAAACTGGTGGAGTTCGACAAGGACTTCCGTGTGGTCTGGAGCTGGAACGAGGAGTTCGGCGGCACTGTGAATCAGATGCTGGTGCTGGATGATCTCGATCCTGCCAAACTCAATCAGGACACCAGCGGGATTCTGCAAGCATTATGAAATCAAAGATACTAAACACCGTTGCCTTGATCGTCTCCAAAACCGAGGAGGGCGCCAAGCTCCAGGACTTTCTTGCAAAAAAACTGGGCCTCTCCAGAAGAGCTGCCAAGCAGTTGCTGGATGACAAGTCGGTCTGGGTTAACCGCCGCTGCATCTGGATGACACACCACGAGCTGCACAAGGGTGACACCATTGAGGTGCCGGCCCTGCACACTGCCAAGAAGCAGGAGAGTGTTAAACTGCGGGTGCTGGCCGACTACGCTGATTTTTTGATCATCGACAAACCCTCCGGCATGGTGGTGACCGGCAAGGAGAGTGTTGAGTCTAAACTGCAGGAGCAGCTGGGCAACACAAGCTTGCGGGTGGTGCACCGTCTGGATAAAGAGACGACCGGGTGTCTGCTGTGCGCCAAGAGTGCTCAAGCATTTGACGCGGCAGTGGCAGTGTTTAAAACACGGCGGGTGATTAAGATCTATCAGGCGATTGTTTACGGCAAGTTTGAACGTAACACAGCCCTGTTGAACCAGGAGCTGGATGGCGCGCGCGCTGTTAGCCAGGTCCGGCGCATGGCCTGCTCAAAGGATGCCAGCTTCCTGAAGATCCGGATTGAAACCGGACGCACCCATCAGATCCGGCGCCACCTGGCAGCAGTGCGCCATCCCGTGCTCGGTGATAAACAGCATGGCGTTAAGTTCGCCCGCGATCCGCGGCTGGTGACAGTGGCGCGCACAATGCTGCACTCATCCGAAATTGAGTTGACCAACCCGCTCGACAGCACCCAGACCATGAAAGCGCACAGTCCTTTGCCAGCGGATTTCCGGCGCTGTCTCAAGCTCTTTGACATGGGGCGCTGAGGCGGGATGAGGCAAAGCCTCATCAGTGGCCAGTGGCTGGTGACCAGTGGCTAGTGGCTGGTGACCAGTGGTAGTGGCTGGTGACCAGTGGTAGTGGCCAGTAGTATGCGGCAAGTGGTTTTAATTTCCGTCGCTACGCACCTTTTAACCTCTTGATTGCAACCACTGTGTGGTTGCAATAACAACGAATCTACAATGAAAACTGCAATAAGAACGGTTTGGGTTGAGAAAAAAGAGGGCGCACCGCCCTCTTTTTCTGTTCACCCCCAGCCTGAGGCAGGTGAAAAAGCAGCTGCCGAGGTGATCTACCTGACCAATGAGCCCGCTGCGTTTGAAGGTTTTTTTTCAGAGAGCACTGAGCCGGTGGCGGATATCTTAACGCTCTGCTCTTTGGTTGGATTGCGCCGTGGCGATGCTCCGATTCAGGAGCTGCTGACAACCGAGGAGAGTGCGGCGGAGTCGCTCTGGAAGCTGTGGCAGCGGGTCGAGGCTGCGCTGCAAGCAATGCCGCTGTGGGCACTGGAGTTAATCGCGGCCATCTACCACAGCCTGGAAGAGCACGCGTTGTCGCGCCTGATCGCTCTGATCGCCGATCGCGTGCGGGCTTCCGGGCGAAACTGCGGCAGCTGGAGCGAAAGCTTCAGCTATCGCAACAAATATCCGGAGAAACGCTCGCTGCCGCTGCATGCGGATTGTGAGGCAGCGGATGTGGATGCCATTGCCGCGCATCTGATGCCGGGCGGCACGTTTTCGGCAATCCTGCCTGGCTATGAGACGCGCCCCGGACAGGTGAAAATGCTGCGCGAGGTGGCCACGGCCTTCAACGGACGCCAACATCTGGTGGTGGAGGCAGGTACAGGTGTGGGCAAGAGTCTGGCGTATCTGCTGCCAGCTGCGGTGTGGGCGCAGCTCAACAGTGTCCCGGTGGTGGTCAGCACCAACACGCGCAACCTGCAGTCGCAGCTGCTGGATAAGGATCTGCCGCTGGTACAGCGCGTGCTTGACGCGGGGCGGGCCGAGGGAAAATCACTGCTCAAGGTGGCCCTATTGAAAGGGCGCACCAACTACCTCTGCCTGCGCCAACTGGGGGTGCTGATCGACTACAATCTCTTTGAGTTTGAGCGCCCTGAGCTGCGTCATTTCGCCAGAGCGGTGGTGTGGGCGCTGCAGACCGTGGATGGCGATCTGGACAACTTCGCCGGACGCGGCCATGCCAACCCAGGTTTTCTGAGCAAGCTCGCGTCCAGCGGTGAGGAGTGCTCTGGCCGGGGGTGCCGTTATTACAAACGCTGTTTTATGCAGCAGGCCCGGCTCAAGGCTTTGGAAGCGGATGTGATTGTCGCCAATCACTCGCTGGTGTTTGCGGATTCACAATCCGGCGGCACGATCTTCCCCCCCCATGCGCAGATTATTTTTGATGAGGCTCACAATCTTGAAGAGGCGGCCACCCGCCATTTGTCGGTAGAGATCTCAACCCTGCGGCTGATGGTTATCTTAACGCGGATCAGCCGCGGCCGCGAGGGGCGGCGCGGCGGGGTGATTGAGATGCTCAAACGCCATCTGGAAAAAGGGACGGTCAGCAAGGATCAGGAGCTGGTCAGGTTGCTACTGGATAAGATTGCAACCGTCAGAAATCTGATGGACAGTGTGCGTCGCTGCTCAGCCAAATTTTTTGATGTCTGCGGCGGGATGCAACCGACTCAGGGCGATTCAGTGCGTTTTCGCTGCATTCCTGATTTGGAACAGAGGATTGCCCCGGATGCGAGGTTCGGTGCAAACACCCCGTTACACCGTTTAAAGCGCCAGGTTTTTAACAATGGCGCCTTTGTGAGCTGTCCTGCCGCGCATGATGAGGAGCTGGTGCAGTACAGCAAGGACGCCTTGAAGCAGAGTGTGGCTGAGGTTGCCAGTCATCTGCAGGAGGTGGCCGATAAGCTGCGTCAGGCAACGGCGGAAGAGCTTTCGCTGTTTAGCGACCAGGCAATGGGTCTTGAATCCGCGGCGCAGCGGCTGCGGGAGTTTGCATGTGATCTGGATTTTGTGACCGCCGCGACTGAACCGGAGTATGTTTTCTGGCTGGAACCAGGGCGGGGACGGGATCGCCGGGTGAGTTTTGTGGCGGCCCCTTTGAGTATCGCCAAAAACCTGCACGATCTCTTCTATCAAAACAAAGATTCCTGTATCTTCTGCTCGGCCACGCTGCGTGTGAGCGGATCATTTCAATACATCAATCGGCGGCTGGGGTTTGACCAGATCGAGCCAGCAAGGTTTGTCGAAGCAGTGGCTGAGAGCCCTTTCAACTATCTAACCCAGTGTGCGGTTTACGCGGCGGGATTCATGCCCGAGCCAGCTGGCGAGGGGCGCTTGAGTTATGTGGACCAGCTGAGCGCCATGATGTTTGATCTATTTGTCAAGACCAACGGACGCGCCCTGGGATTGTTCACCAGCTATGAGATGATGAATCATGTTGCGGAGCTGCTGGAGGAGCCGTTAGTGGAAGCGGGAATTAAGCTGCTGGTGCATGGCAAGAGCGGCACCCGCGACCAGCTGACGCGGGTTTTCCGAGAGGGCGGCAAGTGCGCGCTGCTGGGCACGCACTCGTTCTGGGAGGGCGTTGATGTGACAGGCGAGGCTTTGAGTTGTGTGGTTTTGGCTCGGCTGCCCTTTGCTGTAGTAGGCGATCCAGTGGTTGAAGCGCGCTGTGAACAGATTCAGCTGGCGGGCGGCAACTCCTTCCGTGAGTTCTCCCTGCCGCAGGCAGTGATCAGGTTTCGTCAGGGCTTCGGCCGCTTGATCCGCACCGGTGAGGATCGCGGGGTAGTGGTGGTTGCGGATCCACGGATTATCACCAAACGCTACGGCTCCTCATTTGTTCGAAGCCTGCCATGCCCCATCATCAAATTGCAGAGCCCGGAGGATCTACTGCGTCGCGTGGGCGAGTTTCTAGGGTCAGGCATGAAATGATGTCCGAGATCGCCGCAGACCTGCCGGAGTTGCGCTGTGTTGATGAGGTCGAAAACCTGGAAGAGAGCCTGCTCGAAGCGGTGCGTAAGAATATTGTGCGGCGCGAGCGCTTCCTGATCTTTGAAACACCCTTTTTCTTTATTGGCGTTGTGATGCTGCTGCTAACAGAGTGGTTTCTGTGCCGGCGGTTCAATCTGTTCCAAAGCAGCTTTCCGTCGCAACTCATGAAGATGGTTATCTGAACTCCTTGTTTTGTACGACGAGATGCCTCTGCTCTCCGGCCCTTAAATCCAGCTCAAGTCCTTCAACTAGAGCCGCCCCTGTAACTGTTTCTTTTGCGGAGTCATCACCCTGGTGAATCAGATAGGTTGCATTGCCGCTGACGGCAAACCACTCAGGAAACTGATTGATACGGGGGTAATCAGCGGGCATTTTCATGTTAGTTCTGTGGCGCGGCTGATCAAAGATAAGTCGCCCCTTCCAAGGCTGTTCAACGGTAACGACTAAGTGCAGCGCACCCTCATCCCGCACCGATCCCAGGCGCACATCCTCGCGCCACGGCTGAAGGGTCACTCCCTGCTGTTTCCAGAGCGCCCACATGATTGCAGTGCGCGCATAGTTGCCATCGCCATGCCACCCCTCAATCACACCATCCGGTCTCTGAATCAACAGCATCCGGGCCATATTGGAGTCAATCCACTCCGGCACCCCGGCCACATCCGGTTCACGATTAAAAAGGTTTAGCGCTCCCTCAACCGAGTCGGCGATTCCGTCCGAACTCCACCCCTCCCAGGCGAACTTCCAATAATGCGGTTTGAGAGAGGAGAGTGCCTTACGCACCGATGTGCGATATCTCTCTACCCCATCCAGCTGATAAACAGTATAAAACCCATTGTAGTTGTAGCCCCAATTATCGTGAATGTTCTTATCAAGCACTTCGCCGCTCTGCGGATCAACAACTTGATACATCAGTCCGTGTTCATTTACGCCCACTTTGAGAATGGTATCCAGCATCTCATGGATTGGTTGACGGTAGGCTGCCGCTTTTTCTTTGCGGACAAAGTGACATGCAGCGTAAACCTCGGTCAAGCCTGAGATCAACTCGCAGTTGTGATCCCTTAAGCCAAGCTTCCGTATGTTACGTGTGGGATGGTGTTCGCCAAGCAGGTAGTAGTCGGCGATCCGACAGGCCATATCCAGGTACTCAGCTTTGCCGATCGTGAAATAGAGCCTGCTCAGCACCTGCATCATCTCACCATTCACCTCAACATTATTTGAGGGAATCCTGCCTCCCGGAGTGTCAAAGGCGGCATGCTCCAACACAGAGTCGACAATGCTAATCATGCGTTCCGACCATGGTGTTGCACCCAGCCACTCGGTGATTGGCATCAGTCCATCTTTAACATACTCAGAACCATCAAAAATCAAGCGGTTCACATCCGGCTTTTCATGCCGGAATGCCTGCTTGTTAAAATCGTAGTCATCGGGCAGTGCACCGATACGGGAGGTGACTTTGGTCTCTGTTTCAAGCATCTCCCGCATACGTCCGTCAAACATCTTCCTGTCGGTCAGCGCGCAGGTCAAGACCATGAACGCGTAGTTATCAGCAGCGGAGTCCCGTCCATTCCAGAAAAAATTACTCTCGCCCAGATTTCTGGGGATCAACCCCGTCTTTGGGTCAGCGTGCGCCAGCCAGCCATCCACATATTTACGGCAGCGGCGCAAAGCCTCATTGGCCTGCTGCCCATGGATCACAGCCCGCTGATTGATCGTCAGGTCTGAGCGCTGCAGCTCTTCCATCCACCCAAAAAGGTCGTGTGCGGGAGGTTCAATCACTTTGATGCCAAACGCACCGGCCGCTGGAAGCGCGGTACCTTCGTTGGCATCAGCCTTGCAAATCCGAAGGCCAGCCAGAAAGGCCGCATTGGGTTGACCAGGCAAAATACTGATTTGAAACGGTGTTTTCAGAGCACCCGGCGGCAACTTCACCCGCTGCCACTGAAAACCTTGATAGCCGCCAGCGATAATAACCTGTTCCTTTTTGTTCACATTAACAACTGCGCCGCGTTGATCCCCTTTGGCACCCCACAGCAACTCCAGTACAGCCCCCTCGGCAGGTGAAAAATCAACTTCCAGGTACAGGGCGGAGTCTCCCAGCCAGTGATAAGGATGATCCATATAGCGTTGCCCATCCACACACCCCAACCGTATCCATGCCAGTGGTTCAGCTTGCAAAGTAATAGCTACCAAAAGCAATACCATTGTGATAAAAAGATTTTTCATAAGTTTTCTTCCTCCCTTTTTTAAAACAACCAACGTTCAGATTAGAACGTTTACATGCGGATTTATCACCCCGCTGAGATAGATAAAGATGGTTACGGCGCAATGTTCATCACCGGCACAATCCGGATCGCTTTGCAGCTGGCGGCTTTCAAGTTGCCTTCTGCAAACAGCTCGCCGCGCCCCGTATCCTGAACACGCAGTTTCGCAACAGCATCGCCCCACATCTTACCCATACCCTCTTCAACAGCAACGAGCGGTGCAGTTAAAAGCGCCAGAATGATGACAGTTGTGATTTTTTTTAAACTGCATAGTAGCACCTGATTGATCTTAAAACAATAATCGGTTAAGCCAACCAGAGGGTTCCTCGCCGTCTTTCAGCGACCAATTAAACAGAGCCACCTCAGCGTAACATCATCACCGTCCCACGCGGGATGGGGTCGGGGGTGATGAAGAGGAGCACGTTGTCTACAGAGGTTGAGCCGGGCGTACCATCCTCATCCTTGGCAAAAGCTATCAGAAAATAGGTAAAATCACCGGTATCCTGAACGCCTGCAATGCCCAGCTCGCTGATGTTGATTGCCTTTTCAAAGGTTCCGCTGCCTGTCAACGCTCCGGAAATCGCTGTGCTAGCGCCGCCAAATCCCGAGGCCGCGCCATCCTTCAGGTTAAAGGGCTTCAAGCCGCTCTCACTAGCACTTTCGTCGTTTATGACATTACCGTTAGCCCCGCCTTCCATATTGGAGACAAAGCCGCCAGCTGTTACCACAACCCCAGTATAACCCCACAGATGCACATACAGTGTGTCGCCGGCTGAGACCGAGTAATCAAGTTTGAGACGCAGGTGAGTATCACTATTGGCTTTGCCGCTGAACACTTGCGTTAACGGCGATTCCGCAGCCGTGCTGAGCTTATATCCGCTCGCTGCCACAGAGCTTGCGTTAGAGACCACCCCGTTCCCGATACCCCATGCTGACTCAGCAACATCGCTATAACCAACCGCTTTAATCCATCCAGTGTCGATCCGAGCCTCATAGGCACGGTGAGTAGTCGCGACACTGCCGCTGCTGAAGTCATCTTGAAGAAGGACGACCGCCTGCGCATGGAACCCTGCAAAGACCAGGGCAGAGGCTGTAAGCCCCAACTGATTGATGCTAATCTTTTTCATAATTAACCTCTAACGTTTCCCGTTTAGGATGTTTTTTTTACTGATACACCATTCAAACAGCGGTTGCCCCCCAGCAACCACCAAAACAATACCATAGCAATAGAGAAAGCAGACAACTTAGGGTATCGGAGTGTAGAGATCCGTCCAATCATAAAAACGCAAGGCGTTCTGCACACAATCCGAGAAACTGTAACGATCAGCCTTGCGCACAACTGCGCTCCAGGAGAGCGGCGGGGTGGCCAATGTCTCGACACGACTGAAGATTGCCGGCTCCGCAGCGTAGGCATGATAGGCAGCGACAACGGTGCCACTCCCCGAACACAGCGTGACCGGAGCGTTGCCGCAGCGTTTGGAAAGCGTTTGGGCGCAGATCAAAATATCCTCCGCCCGCAACGCCACCAGCGAGCGGCCTAGCAGGTAGAGCATCAGACCCACACCCTCGTCCAGGTGCTTGGAACCATAAAAACGGTGTTTGAAGCCGCCAATCTCGCCTGTGCCGGTGAGATCCGCAACCATCACGGGATGGCCCGCCGCCAGATATTGCTCCACTGTACTGACATGATTGGACTTGCCCTCGTTCCCGACAATCAAAACCGGAGGCGCGGAGGGATGCTCCGGCTGTAATGTGACTGCCGGGAGCTTTATGCCGGAGGGCAGATCAAAGCTTTGCCTGATCTCCACGACTCCCGAAGTTCGCTTCTCATGCAGGACAGTATGACTATATGGGATCTCTGCCATTGCGCGGATCCCAGCATGCTTTCGCACCATCTGGCCCAGCTGCGCGGGCGGGAGCTGCTTGCGCTCTTTTTCAATCTGGCTGAGCTCAGCCCGCATGATGTCGTACACAGATCGCGCTCCAGGCAGATCGCGCACCTGCCCAGTTTCTGTTACCCATACCTCCTGCTTAACAAGTCCGCAATCAACCCTCTGCGCATCATAACTCGCGCTGATGGCGCGCAGATGAGGGATGTCCAGCGGCAGGGCAGCGGCATCATCCTTCAGCCAACGCCGCATCCACTGCACCGACCCGGCGCGCGTGCCCTCTTTCCATCCGTGCGGGCCGGGTACATCAATCATGGCCAGCCGATCCTCCCAGCCGAAACGCTTGTACACCGCGCTGGTGGTGGCGAAGGTTTTTTGGGTGCCTGCAAATGGGAAATAATCGCCATGCGTGCAGGCAATACAGACCGGGGATGGGGCGCGGGCCAACACGAACCCGCTGTGATTCAACCCAAAGGCGAGCTGACCGAATAAGTTCTGCTCTGCGTCCGGCATCCCAATGCGGTTAATTACCTCGCTCCAGGTGGAGAGGTAACAGGAGGGCGCGCCCGCACCGATCCGATCCGGTCATCCAGTGCCATGATGTACGAGGACAGGGTGCCGCCGCCGCTGTTACCCATCACACCCAGCCGCCCGGGGTCGATCTCCCGGCGAGATTGCATGTAATCGAGTGCCCGCATGCCATCCCAAATACGGAAGCGGGCTGTGTTCCAACCCAGCAGCATGGCGCTGACACCGGTGATGTTGTGACCGCCCGTGCAGATTGGCGGGTGTTTGCCGGGCAGCTGTAAACGCTCCCCTTGATCAATGGGATCAAAGATCAAAACCGCAAACCCGTCGAGCGCGCCCTGCACGGCACCACGTTGATAGTCGGCCAAGCTCTTGCCGTCAGTGCTGTGTCCGCAGCTGATCAGGATGCCGGGATAGGGAGGCTTGCAACTCTCGCTGGCATCTGGCAGAAAAAGGAGTGCGGTAACAAACAACCCCGGCTGACTTTCGAAGATCACCTTCTCGATGCGATAGCCTTCGCGTTGCACCACACCGGTCACGCGGCTCTGCAGCGGTGTCTGTTCAGGGAAGCCTCCGAATGACGCCACCCAGCTAGCACGCAACTTCCGCTGATGGCACTGCAACTCGAGTTCGCTGGTTATTTCCAGAAACGCAGTGTCTGCCGCGCTGTCGGCAACGCTTAACATCTTGAAAACCGCGTCATGCGTACTCATCTGCGCGTCCTCCAAAACCGGCTCAGACAACGCCTCTGCGATAAAAGCACGTGGCACAGCGGCGCTGATCACCGAGGCGCATAAGGCAGCAATCAGCAGAAACAAATTAACTCGACTCATATTTTATCACCCCCGTAATCATGACTACGCTCACACCAATAGCAGATAGTGTCGAACTTTTGTGAGTCGTATGGAAAACACCTAAATTCAACTGTAACCAATTATCCGTTTCTCGCGCAAAATGCAATAGTAAAAAAAAATTGCCATATTTTTCGCGGCGCAGCCCGCTGAATTTCGAATTCAGCGGGTGTAAATATTTTACGAGTTGACATTTTTTTAAATTTACTTGACAACTTATATTTTAAAAGAAATTTCCAGGTTGCCAACAATGCTTGTCGATGGCTAGTGAAACGCTTAAATTCAGGGGGTGCCAATGAAACTTTGTTACGAACTTTTTGCTTTAGTCGCTATCGGAGCCGTAATCTCCAGCGCGACAGAGGTCAGCGTCAAGGCCGGCGGACAGATCACCGCAGGAGAAACTTACTCCAACGATACATTTGAATCATTGAAGACGCTGATCGCTGTTTATGACCCTAACTCCGCCGCCCAGCAACGCCTGATGCTGGAGGCTTACAACCAGCAGGCACTGATTTTGCCGAGTGACAAAACACCTGTGGATGTCCTCTTACGGCGGACATACGCCCTGCTGGCGCACATAGAGGCGATGGACAACGCTCCCTCCCTGCAGAGCGAACGTGCGGAGCTGGATGGGTTGAAACAACACAGTTCTGCTGCAACCGATAACGGGCAGCTGATCAAAATTTTCGAGCGTGTCAAAGCAGTGCGCCGCCGCATCGCGTTTAAGAATCCGCTGCTGAACTTTGACGCGATCATCTTTCTCAAGCACAATAAGATGGCGCGTGGAGAACGCCACATGGTGGATCAGTACCTCGGTTGTGTGCAGGATCAGCGCGGGGGGGTTTATGTGCTCGAAAAACCCTTCTCCAGCCAGCCAGAACTCAAACCTCTGCTGGCTGGCTCCAAGGTGCTGAACGGGCGTTTGAAGGGGCGGGAGCTACATGAAAAGGGTGCCTTCATCTCACTGGAGCTGGACTATGATGCAAAGCATATTTACTTTGCGTTCACTGAAGGCATGAATGCACCATATGCCAAGGGAGGCACCGAGAAAGACCGCAAGACCGCAAGACCGCGCTGAAAAACGCGCTGGGTGCCAAAAACTATCAAGGCGCCTATATAGCCTTTACTCCGGAAAGAAATTTTTCCATTTACCGCGCCAAAGCTGATGGCTCAGAGCTGACCGCGCTTACAGATGACTGCTGGAATAACTTTGATCCCTGTGTGCTGCCCAGCGGCAGAATCGTTTTTATCTCTGATCGTATTGGTGGCAACGTGCGCTGTGGCGCACGGTTCTCTTCCACCTATACCCTGCACGGCATGATGGCCGATGGCAGCGATGTGATCCCTTTCAGCTACCACGATACCAATGAGTGGCAGCCGAGTGTTGATCATCACGGCATGATTATTTATACCCGCTGGGACTATGTTGACCGCGACTCAGATGTCGCGCATCATATTTGGCACTGCTATCCTGATGGGCGCGATCCCCGCAGTTACCACGGCAACTATCCCGCAGTGCGCGAGATGCGCCCCTGGATGGAGATGTCCAACCGCGCCATTCCCGGCTCCCATAAATACATCGCAGTCGCCACGCCGCACCATGGCGAGAACTACGGTTCACTGGTCATGATTGATATTCGCAAAAAAGATGACCGTGCAATGTCGCAGCTCAAGCGCATCACCCCGGAGGTGCACTTCCCTGAGTCGGAATCAGTGCCCGGTGTGCCACATGTACCCCGTGGGATAGGCGGCAAAGGTCAGGTTTACGGTCAGCCCTGGCCGCTGGATGAAAATTTTTATCTCTGCTCCTACAGCCCTGATCAGAAAAAACACGGGATGTATCTGGTGGATTGCTACGGCAACAAGGAGCTGCTGTATCAGGATGCTGAGCTGGGCTGCCTGGACCCCATGCCGCTCCGGCCCCGCGAGCGCCCTCCGGTGATACCTGTCAAGACCCAGCAGGCCCAAGCTGATCGGAGTGAAAAAGAGCCGGGCAAACTCGCCCGGGGCATTGTTACGATCATGAACATCTATGAGGCTGACCAAAGCTGGCCTGATGAGCGCAAGATCAAAAGCCTGCGGGTGGTCAATGTTTTCGCCAAACCCAATATAGTTCTGGATCAACCAAACATAGGTTTTGCAGCTCAGTCGCTCTGCCGCGGTGTTTTGGGCACTGTGCCGGTTGAAGCGGATGGCAGCGTTCACTTTGAATGCCCTACAGGCGTTCCAATCTACTTTCAGGCACTGGACGAATACGGGATGATGATTCAGAACATGCGCTCTGTCACCTACCTGCATGAGGTTGAGACTCTAAGCTGCATCGGATGTCATGAAGACAAGCACAAGCCGCCGCAGAATTACAGCTCGCGGATGCCGATTGCCTTGCGGCGTGCGCCGTCGCAGCTCGAGCGCGAGCCAACTGGCAGCTACCCGCTGAACTTTCCCCGTCTGGTGCAGCCCGTGCTGGATGCCAAGTGCGTTGACTGCCATGATAAAAACCCGCAGGCACCCTCACTGCGCGGCGATCGGATTGTCGCGAAACACGGGCGCACGGAGGCATTTGAAACCTTAGTGAAGCTGGCCTGGGGCAGGCACGGCGGCAACGGCGCCATTGCCAGGAACGGGCGTTCCTGGTCCATACCGGGCCAAGAGGGATTTGTGGTTTCTAGGCTTTACGAACAGTTAGTGCGCAAAGGGCATCAGAGTGTCAAGCTGACCCCAGAAGAGCTGCGCCGTATTTCGCTCTGGGTTGACTGCAACTCCAATTTTTACGGCGCGTACGTTGATAGTGGGCAGCAGGCACGGGGGGAGATCGTAAAACCGCTGCAGGGGCTCTCCAATTTAATACCGTTTGACGAGTTAAAGCATTAAGCCTGCTTGCTATGGGGTTGTAGAGCGCCGGGCAATGCTCTCCTCTTCACAGTAGTGCTGGACCTTGTCATCGCCGACTCTGACACGGTCGATCACCACGCCGAAAAGAACTCCCGGTTCGCGCATCATAGCGACCGCCAGTTTCAAGTCGTTCAGAACAAAGGGTGTTGGTTCCGTGACCAGCACAACGTAATCAGCGCACTTGCGCCTGTCACGTGACATGCAAGCTTCATCGCAGTGGAAACGTGTAGGGTTGGCTCTCAGAGCCAATCAAAGATAATGAAATCCCTTGGCGTGCCTTTGACAAACAAACGCCCGGTATTCGTAAATTGCTTCATCCTCCTTCGCCAAGGCTACGGCGGACACGATAGAAGCAACACTACACCCCAGGGCGCGCCTTTCATGGGTCTGTAGCAAAATGCCGCTGGTAGATCGGCTACTACACGTGCGACAACTCTTGCAAACATCTAAAAAACTCTGTGTCTCTGTGGCAAAATTTTAAGGGGTGGAAAAATGGGGTAGCGTGATAATTTTTTTGCCCGCGAATCTCCGCGAAAGGATAAGGGTATTTCATCCCCGCCACTTGTCCCGGCGTAGTTCCGCTTGCGGGACGAAGACGGATGCGCAGGGTCGCTAATCGCTTGAAATACCCTTATCATAAGATCACTCTTAAAACATGACTTGCAATTTTAACACGGGACTCTGCGCTTTAAATTTTTATCCATTAACGACTCCACAACGTGGAGAAAAAAATTTAAAGCGCAATATTCGCGGAGATTCGTGGGCAAAAAATTGGTTGCCTGCCTGTGCGTAGCACGAAGGCAGGCGCCGGCGGGCTGCTTTAGTTACGGTACTGCCAGAGAGGGTAACCTTTGTCATTGGTTGCCGGGGCTGCGCCTTGAAGCTTTGCCGCCCGCTCCAGCAGGTTGATAAACTCACTGCAATAACCATTGGGATCCTCGCCTTTAGCATCAGCAGCCAGAGCCTTGACATCACCAAATGAATAATTGCCAACATGAGGCGAACCGCGCAGTATCTGCCCAAAGGCGGCCACCGCGGCAGCCCAGCGGAAGGATTGATCCCCAGCACCCCGCTGCAGCGCATCCCTGGACAGCGGGAAGGTCAGTAGTTGACTGTTCTCGCCTTCAGGTTCTTTGTAGCGTAGTTTAAGGGTCAACATCTCAGGCGACTGCGGCTCAGCACTCTTCTCATCCTTCTTCCCATACTTGAGAGTGACGCTGTCGTGCATATCAGGCGCGCCAACCGGAATGATCTCGTACAGAGCGGTCACCTGATGGCCAGCACCGATCTCGCCCGCGTCTTTTTTATCGTCATCAAAATCACGCGCCGCCATCTTGCGATTCTCATAACCAATCAGTCGATATTGCTTGACATACTCCGGGTTGAATTCGATCTGGATCTTCACATCCTTGGCAATCGTGACCAAGGTGGCGTTGAGCTGCTCGACCAGTACCTTGCGGGCCTCGCGCTCGGTGTCGATATAAAAGTAGTTACCATTGCCTTTATTGGCCAGCAGCTCCATCTTGGAATCCTGCAGGTTGCCGGTGCCGAACCCGAGCACACTCAAAAAGATTCCGCTGGCGCGTTGCTGTTCTATCAGAGCTTGCAGTTCATTATGCGAGGAGACCCCCACATTAAAGTCGCCATCAGTTGCCAGAATCACACGGTTGACACCGCCCTTGATAAAGTTGTCAGCCGCCACCCTGTAGGCCAGCTGAATTCCGGCACCACCCGCTGTTGACCCGCTGGCGGTGAGGCGCCCCATGGCAGCTATGATTTTTTCTTTCTCAGCGGCAGAGGTAGAGTCCAGCACCAGACCCGAGGAGCCGGCATAGACCACGATCGCCACCCGATCACTCTCGGTCAGGGCATTCACCAGCATGGCCAGCCCGGTTTTTAATAACGGCAGCTTATCCGGAGTGTCCATTGAACCGGAGACATCCAGCAGAAAAACCAGATTGGATGGCTTGCGGTTGTCAGCATCCATCTTACGTCCCTGCAACCCCACCCGCAGCAAATGATGCTGCGGATTCCAAGGGCAGGGGTGCAAGGCCATCGCAGCTGAGAAAGGAGCCCCAGGGCCTGGAGCCGCGTAGTTGTACTCAAAGTAGTTGATCAGCTCCTCAACCCGCACAGCGTCCGCTGGCGGTAGCTGGTTCTGCATGATAAAGCGCCGCATATTGGAGTAGGAGGCTGTATCAACATCAATTGAGAAGGTTGAGAGCGGTTTTTCAGCTGGAGTCAGAAACTCATTCTCTTCGATCTTTGCATAGCTCTCCCCTTTTGGCTGCGGCAATCTGCCGGGCGGTATCATTTTCTTATACCTAGCGGCCCCCCTGCTCGCGGGGGCTAATTGTGAAGAAGTGGGGGCAACACCCTCCTGTCTGGCCAGACGCTCCGAGGATGACTCCAGATTAGGCGAGCGTATGTCTTTCGGGGTGCCGCTAAACTGCGGCTTGGGCTTTGCGATTTCCAGCGGAACCATCTTTGGTGCGACTCCCGTCGGTTGCGCTTCTTCAGTTTTCTGTTGATCCGCCGGGATGTCAAGAACCTCCAGATCTTCGCTTCTGTAATCAACCGCGCTCTGCTCACCTCTAGTCCCCACAGATCTTCTACGACTTGGCGCATTGTCAGTCGAGCGTGTCGAACCATCGATATTCTTCAAGATCAGCGGAGATTTAACTGTCATCACTGCATTAAACTCCTGCGGGGTTGGACTGATCGGACTCTCCACTGCCTCTCGCTCGCTAGCTGGGTGCGATGCGTCACTGCCGCCGATCACCTGCCCGATCAAAGCTTCAGTATCTTTCTTAAGTTCTGTGGAATCAATAGCGGAAGAACCATCAGCACGTGGCTTAACAGTTGCTTCGGATGGCGCCTCAAGTTCCAAGGCTTGAGGTTCAACAAAAACAACAGTTTCTTTAAGGGCAAACTCCTGTGAAGTGACCATCTGATCCTCAAAGTTCAGTTTAACAACATAAGATACCCCAACCGCGACCATCAGGATTGCCGCAATCCGAACCAGAGTGCGGCTCCAATTGAACTTACCCGGCTGCTTGCGTGCGCCTGGCGCTGGTGAGGCTGTCAGAAGCGCAAGGATCTTATCATGAACTGACGGCTCCTCGCCCCCCTCTTTAATGGCCAAGAGTTCAGCGAGCTGCACCTGTGCTGCAAACTGCTTACGGTTTGTTTCATTATCCTGGATCAACTCCAGCAGCGCTTTCGACTGCTCCTCTGTTATTGTTCCATCAATGTAGCTTTCCACAAGCTCTTCAAACTGTTTGTTTGGGTCGACGCTGTTATTGTTCATTGTTCTGCTCCTTACGGGTTTGTTCGATGCAGGTTTTCAGCACGCTGCGGACGCGATGCAGCGTACTGGTCACCCACGTTGATGTGCGTCCTGTTTTTTTCGAAATTTCGTGAATGGAGAGTGTGTTATGGTAGCGCTCTTTAATCAGAGCCTGGCTTTGTTCGTTGAGTTTATCGAGACATTCGGAGAGCTGGGCCAGCGGATCACTCCCATAATCAGTAATTTCATCGCCGCTGACCGCATCAACCGCCAGCACAGCGAGCTGAGCCCTGTAATCCTCCTGCTTGCGCCTGCGGCGGGTATACTCGTGAACACGATTAAGAATCATATAGCGGCAGATTGAGCGCAGCCAGACACCGAAATCACCATCGGGCCGGAATTCGGCAATCTGCTCATAGGCCCGGATAAAGGTATCCTGCACCGCTTCTCGCGCCTCCTCACGCACCGGCATGCGGTAAACAGCAAAAGCCAGCAACATTTTTTCGTGCTGCCTCACCAAGCGGCCAAAGGCCGGCATGTCGCCATCCTGAGCTGATTTAATATCACTGCCTATTTCAAAATTAACTCTCATTGCGCTTACCCTCAACTCTCTTTCAACAAACTATAGACAATAACTGCTGAAGCGTCACAGAAAATTTTATATTTTTTGCATAAATATTTTGCTGTTGTATTATACGCAGGATTCAACTACACTTTTAAATAAACAAGAGGAGCTTTTCATGCCAACCATAAAACCCATATCCGATCTCAGGAATTACAACACCGTCTTGCGCGAGGTCACGGAAGACACACCGGTGTTTTTGACTAAAAACGGACGTGGCCGCTTTGCCATTGTTGACATTCGTGCCTATGAGCGATTGTGTGCCAAGCTGGAACTCATGTCTGCCTTATCTGAAGGCGAAGAGTCTGCCCGAAAATATGGATGGGGCTCAATGGACGCTGCAAGAGATAAACTCGGTGTCTAGTCATGTTCGATTAGAAAATAAGACCGTTTCTGTCAGCCGTATTCTGTACGAGAGGCGAGATTATCTCAGGTTACTTAAACCAAACAATGCCGACAAGGACAAGCCTTGATCAAAGCACTAGGGCCACAAACTCATGAAAGTGATCATAGCCGAAAAGCCCTCTGTGGCACGCGACATCGCATCAGTGTTGCGGATCACCAACAAGAAAATCGGGTTTATTGAGGGCCGTGGTTGCGCTGTGACATGGGCCTTTGGCCATCTGGTGACCCTGCTGGAGCCAGGCGAGTACGATGCCAACCTCAAAAGATGGACCCTGCAATCACTACCTTTTATCCCGAAAGAGTTCCGGCTGAAACTGATCAAGAACCGCGGCGTGCCCGAACAGTTTGAGGTCATTCAGACCCTCTGCCAGCAGGCCGACGAGATCATCTGCGCCACCGATGCCGGACGCGAAGGTGAGCTGATCTTCCGCTACATCCTGACGCTCAGCGGCTGCGAAGCGAAACCGATCCGCCGACTCTGGCTCAACTCCATGACCCCGGATGCCGTGCTCGAGGCCTTCAAAAACCTCAAGGACGGCCATGAATATGATGCGCTATACGCAGCCGCGCGCTCGCGCAGCGAAGCGGATTGGATTGTGGGGCTGAATGCCACGCGCTATTTCACTGTTCGCCACGGACGCACAGGCGGGGGCTCCGACCGCGTACTCTGGAGCGTGGGACGTGTGCAGACCCCGGTGCTGGCCATGATCGTTCACCGCGATGATGAGATTCGTAATTTCATACCCCAACCCTTCTGGGAGCTGACCACGCTCTACCGCGAGGTGACCTTCAAGTACACTGGCACCCGGTTTGACAAGCCTGAGCTGGCGCAAACCCTACTGGAAAAAATACTGGGGCAGCCCTTTGAAATCACCTCGATTGTCGGCAAAGAAAAACGCGAACAACCGCCCCAGCTCTTTGACCTCACCACCCTGCAGCGCGAGGCCAACAAAACCTACGGCCTTTCGGCGGCCGACACACTCAAGTCTGCTCAGAGCCTCTATGAATCCAAAAGCATCACCTATCCCCGCACTGACTCGCGCTACCTGAACCAGGATATGAAGCCGCGCATCCCTAAAATCATGGAGCAGCTCAGGGTTGATTGGGCCGATGAAATCGCGCCCCTTAACCTAGCGCGCCTGCCTTTCACCAGCCGTATTATTGACGACAAGAAGGTCACTGACCATCATGCCCTGATTCCGACCGGTGTTCCGCCACGCGCGCCTAGCGCCGACGAGCTGAAGATTTACCGCCTGATCACCACCCAATTTATCGCGGCCTTCTACCCCCCTTGTGTCAAGAAGATCACAACCGTCAGCGGTGTCAGCAACACCGTTGAATTTGAAGCCAAGGGCACGCAAATTCTAAAACCAGGGTGGAGCGCGCTCTTTCCTAAACCCAGCAAGAAAAAGGATGAAGACGAGGATCAACTGCTGCCTGCCTTTGAAAAGGGGGAGAGCGGTCCTCATACGCCAGCACTGCGCGAAGGCAAGACCAAGCCACCCTCGCACTTCACTGAAAACTCGCTGCTGGGCGCCATGGAGGCAGCTGGCAAGCAGGTTGATGACGACGTACTGCGTGAGGCGCTCAAGGAGCGAGGTATCGGCACCCCGGCCACACGCGCCGCGATCATTGAGACCCTGCTGCAGCGTAGCTATATTGAACGCAACAAAAAGCAGATTCTCGCGACAGATATGGGGCGCTGCCTGATTGCCTTGCTGCAGGACCCCCTGCTGAAGTCGCCTGAGATGACCGGAGAGTGGGAGGAGCAACTCAAAAAAATTGAGCGCAATGAGATCCAGGCCACTGATTTCATGGAGAAGATTGCGGATTACACCCGCAACCTGATTTCAACGAGCTCTGCCTATCGGATTGACACCACCCGCTGGGGCAACTGCCCGCTCTGCGGCAGGGAGATTATCAAGGGAAAACGCGCCTATGGCTGCTCCGGCTGGAGAAAGGGTTGCGGCTTTGTGCTGGAGCCACAGTATGCGGAGCTTGAACTCACCCCCCATCAGATCCGCACCCTCTTGCAGTTGCATATCCTGGCTGAGCCGCTACAGATCAAAGAGCAGCCGCGCCTGCTAGTGCTCTCACATATCGGACAGCTGATAGACATTGCCCTGCCCTCAGCTGACAGACAAAAAAAGTCTGTTTAATCTGCCTTCAACAGCAGATAATCGTTGATATCTTCAACTTTTAGCCATCGTGTTTTGCATCTAAATACTGGTTTGCAGATTCGTATTTCATATCATCCATAGAGTTGTAAATACAGCTTTCTTTACAGTTTGCAATTAATTAGTTGAGAAATAAATTCAAGCATACTATGATCCTTTTGATGTCACTGTTTTAATGATCGCATAATATGGTTTATGGTTTTGTGGAAGAGGAGAGAAAATAATGAAGAAAAGCTTGCTGATTGCAGCCGTCTTACTGTGTGGTGTTTTGATTTCCGCGGCGGCGGAAGATCTGCTGATCGCCGATTTTGAAGGCAAAGATTACGCTGGCTGGCAGGTGGAGGGCCAAGCATTTGGCGATGGTCCTGCTGTGGCTAATGTCAGTCCGCCCAACAAAGTGACAGGGCACCTGGGAAAAGGGCTGGTCAACAGCTATCTGGGAGGAGATGCCGCAGTCGGCAAATTAACCTCATCGCCCTTTAAAATCGAACGCGATCACGTGAACTTTCTGATTGGAGCGGGCAACCACAAAGATCTAACCTGCATCAACCTTTTGGTTGACGACAAGGTTGAGCGCACAGCGGTTGGTCCGGCCGTCAAAGACAACAGCGGCAATGAAATTATGGATTGGTACAGCTGGAATGTGAAAGAGCTGAAGGGCAAGCAGGCCCGGATTCAGATTATCGATGCCCACACCGGTGGTTGGGGGCACATCAATATCGATCATATCCATCAATCGGATACCGCGAAAAAGGCGGCTTATCCCGACTTCGCCCGCTTGACCGATCCGAATCGCACATATAAGTCGCTGGTGCCCAAGTTTACTTTTGCCACTTCACTAGCCGAGCAGGAGCGCGAACTCGCCAAAAACCCTCTGCTGGAGCGCTTCAAGGAGTCACGGCAAAAACTACTGGAAGACCCGCATTATCCACGCTATCATTTCTGCAGCCCGGAAAATCGGCTCAATGACCCTAACGGACTCTGTTTCTGGCAGGGACGCTGGCACCTCTTTTATCAGGCTTATCCGCCGGAAGATTCACGTCAGCACTGGGGTCATGCAATCAGCGATGATCTGATCCACTGGCGTGATCTACCATATGCCATCTATCCGAATCCGGAGCACGCCTGTTACTCTGGTTCAACTCTGGTGGAAAAAGATCGCGTGATTGCCATGTATCACGGCACCAGGGTTGGCAGCATGGTTGCGGTCTCCAATGATCCGCTGCTTTTAAACTGGGAAAAGCTGACCGGCCAAGCGGTGATTCCTTACGCTGGTCCAGGAGATGAACCACTGCCGTATAATATTTTTGATCCATGCATCTGGAAGCAGGGCGAGTACTACTATGCTCTGACAGCCGGCAAAAAACCTGCTCATGAGAGCAGCCAGCAGGTGCGGGCCGAGTTTCTGCATCGCTCAAAGGATTTGATTCAGTGGGAATACCTCCACACCTTCCTGGAAGGCGATCACTACGGTCTGGTCGGTGATGATGGCGCGTGTCCGTATTTCTGGCCGATCGGCGACAAACATATTCTGCTGCACTTCAGTCACAAGAGCGGCGGCAAGTACCTGCTGGGCAATTATGACACTGAACGCAACAAATTTATGATTACCGACGGCGGCGATTTCAATCACGGGCCAGTCTCGCCCGGCGGCGTACATGCGCCCTCCGCCTGCCCGGATGGCAAGGGCGGTGTGATCACAATCTTCAATATCAATCCAGCCAAGAACACGCCAGGCTGGAACCAGCTCATGAGCTTGCCGATGCGCCTGACACTGGGTAAGGTCGGCACAGCGGAGGTGCTGCAGATCGAGCCGACCGGTGACATTGAGTCGCTGCGCAATGCGCATCAGAGCCTCAAGAACCTGCTGCTGCCAGCCAACAAGGAGGTTGTACTATCAACGATAAACGGGAACACCATGGAGCTCAACCTTGAGTTAGACAGCAAGAGTGCGCAGATGCTCGAGTTGAAAGTGCTGCGCAGCCCTGATAATGAGGAGTTTACGCGCATTGTTTATCAGCGTGAGCGCGGTTACAGGGGCTTGAGTGCGATAACCATTGATAACACCTACTCGTCGACCTTGCCGGATGTCCGTTCACGTGTGCCGGAAACCGCGCAATTTATGCTGGCCAAAGACGAGCCATTGAAGCTGCGCATATTTATTGATCGCAGTGTGGTGGAAGTTTTTGTTAACGGACGGCAATACGCCGCACTGCGGGTCTATCCCGGCAGAGCAGACAGCCAGGGAGTTTCACTGCGCGCTCAGGGCAGTGATGGCTTACTCAAAGCTTTGGATGCCTGGCAGATGAAGAGCATCTATGACTAAAGCAGCTATCCTCCGCAACCGACTACGTTTACGTAATATGCGAAGGCGATTTGCTCTTATTGCAAGTTGCATGGTTAGAAGCCCGCTGCTTTAGTAACAAACGCTGCGCGTTAGGAGAAACGAGGGTAATTTCTCAATAACCGAACAGAGAATAAAGATGAAAAGATTTATTATAGTCTGCTGTATCGTAGTTTTATCAGGTTTGGCAGATGCAAATGATTTTCGAACTATCTCCTACAATGTTCTGGCATTTCGCGGGTATCCAAATAATGAATCCACAGCGCAGCTGTTAGCGGAAAACGCTGCCGCTCACCCTGAAATAACCGCCCGCGAGCTCTCCAAGTTCAAACCATCCCTGATTACTCTGCAGGAGGCGCCAGCAGAGCCGCTGGTCAAACGGTTTGCCGATACCCTGGCCATGAATTACGTCTGGTTCCCCGGCGGCTGGAAAGGCAGTAAAAACTATCCCGGAGGCTTTCCTGGAGCTGTTGTCACCCCGTATCCGATTGTTGATTCCGAGTCACGTCCTTCGGCAGGTACCCCTCATCCGGAGCGTCTGTTCACCCGTCATCTGGGGCGGGCGGAACTGGATACGCCATTCGGCTCTCTACATGTGATCAGTGTGCACTTCCATGCTCATGAACGCAGCGTTCGGCTGGAGGAGGCCGCTGCTGTTGTGGCATTGATCAGAAAATTAAACCAAAGTGCGCCTGTGCTGCTTCAAGGCGATTTGAACCACAAACCCGATGCCCCTGAGTACAAGGTCTGGACCAGTGCAGGGCTGATAGATATCGGTGCCAAACATGGCATAGGCGAAACCCCCACAGGTTCCAGTACTAATCCCCGTCAACGTATTGATTACATCTGGGCCACACCGGATTTTGCGAAGTTTTCAACCGCAGCCCAGGTGCTTAACATGCCGCCCTTTACCCCTGAGCCTGGCAAAAGTTCAGCGTATGCGCTAAGTGATCATATGCCAGTACTGGCTGAATTTCAAAAATTAGGCGAAGAAAAGTAGGGCAAGCACCCTGCTGGCTATGAGTTCACTGAATTATAACAAGGAGTTACACGATGAAAAACATAAAATCTGATTGCGCCTTGATGAGCGTAAACCTAATTTCAAAAGGCATGACCTGGGTGGTTGCCGCACTCTTTATAATGGCGACGCATAGTGTCACTGCTGCAATCCAGAGTCCCACAGAGCTGGGTGGCTGCGTTTTGTGGCTGGACGCCGCGGATACGGCCAGCCTTATTGAAGCGAATGGGCGCGTCTCTGAGTGGCGCGACAAATCCGGCAATAGCGCGCATATGGCTCAGAGTGATGCTGCCAAGCGACCAATCACTGCACAAGCCTCTCAAAACGGACGCAACACACTTTATTTCGATGGTGCCCGCTGGCTGGGCGGCCCTGCTGTGTTGCAGCAGGGTGACGACACCTTCAGCTATTTTATACTCTGGAATCGGAATGATTATTCTGGTGCGCGTACAGTTTTTGAACAGGCTGACTCAGGTGGCGCAACCGGAACACGTGCTGCTCTTTTGACTATCGGCAGCAGCAAAAAGTACGGGTTTAACGGACAGGGTAATGATTCACATTTGCTTGCTCCGTATGCAACCAATGAGTGGATGCTGAGTGGGATGGAGATTGACGGACGTGCCGATCGCAATGTTGTGCTTTACAGCAATCAGGATTACTATGTCGGAACAATTAACATGGATACGCAGCAGACCGGTGCAACGGGCACACGGGTGGGGTGCAAGCTGGTGAACGGTGCTGAGACTATGAAGGGATGGATCGCTGAGATCATTGTCTTTGACTGCGTACTGTCCGATATTGATCGTAACTCAGTGCTCTATTATCTGCAGGAAAAGTGGGGGTTGGAGTGCGGTTATCAGGACTATGCCATGCTGATCGATTTTGAGCATGACCGCTTTCCCGAGGGCTGGGTTACGGATGGAGCTGCTTTTGCAACCCAACCGGTCAACTCTACGCGCTACAACTTCAATAAGAACGGTGATTGGTTTGTCAGCACCTATGTTGACAGCAAGGACGGTGGTACAACGTCTCAGGGTGATGGTCTGATTGGCAGCGTGACCGGTACTCCCTTTGTGCTCTCAAACAATACGGTTCGTGCGCGGGTGGCGGGCGGGCACCGCTACGTGGCAGGAAGCGAGCTGCAGCTTCAACTTGAGCGCCGGATTGATGAGAACAGCTGGCAGGTCATACGCAAGGCCTCCGGCTGTGAAAGCAATGCAATGCGTGAAAACTGCTGGAATGTGCATAACCTCATAGGTGAAGTTGTGCGCTTCCGGATTGTCGACTTTTATAGCGGGACCTGGGGGCAGATTGTCGTTGATGATATCCGGGTCATGGATGAGCCCATGCCGCGGTCACTGTCAACCTCCTTCGACAGCGGTGGGCTGCCTAGCGGCTTGCATATCCAGCGTCCTTTTTCAAACCCGGTTGTGGAGGTGACCACAAATAACACCCTCAGATTGGCACTGTTGTCGAATACACATGATATCTGGAGCGCGCATGATAAAGGGCCTAAGGTGCTGCTCAATACTGTCGATGATGATGCCTTTGTGCTTGAAACCCGCATGGTGTCACGCTCTTACACCAACTCCGTTATCGCACATCATACAGGTCTGATCCTAATGTTTGAAGAGCCGGATGCCAACACCTTTGACCCGGTGATGTTCGGCCCTTACTGCAATGCCGGTCTTTGCCTTGAGGGACCCGGCACCTCATCACGACCTAAATTTTTATCAGGGGATATCTCGGATATCTGGCTGCGAGTTGAGGGGCGGCTGGACCGATTCACATTCCGCTACAGTTTTGATGGCGAGCTATGGCACACAGTTCAAACCGAGTATTATCCAGGCAAGGTGCTGATGCACGCCGGTCTTTTCTGCAAAGACTGGGAGGCTGTTTCGGGGCTAGAGGTGGAGTACGACTATTTCAGTTATACTGCCGAGCCGATCCCGCTGGGATCGCTGCTAATGGTGCGCTAACGCAAAGCACAATTTGCTGATCGAACGTTAATCAAGGGTTTAGTGTAGTAGTCGCCCGCATAGCGAACGACTTCCTTGCTTCGCGCCTTGTCAAATGAAGTAAGCGCGAAAGGAGGTCAGTCGCTACGCGGCTGACCAAAGGAATGATACGAATGCTCTTAAAAGTGATCTTGTCTATTCGCGCAAATTCGTGTTATTCGTAGTTAAAAATAGGCTGAGCGCACCCTTTTCGCACTTTTAGTATGTTTCGTAGTTAAAAATATTCGTGTTCTTTGCGCCGTCGGTTTTCGATAGCGGAGACGATGTTGGTTGACGAGCCCACGCATGACCCCAATCGTCCACCAACATCGTCGCACAGCATCGTCGGACGTATTATGCTTCAGTTCGTGAAAGGCGCACCCTGAAGTGTAGGGTTGTTTCTACATGTCACGCCGTATGTAAGAAGGCGGGTGAAGCAATTTGAGGGTGCCAGGCGGCTGTTCGTCAAAGGCACGTCAAGGGGTTTCATTATCTTTGTTTGGCTCATCCGTCGTCGTCCCGCAACCCGGCTTCGCCCGCAAGCGGGGCTACGCCGTGGCATTGCGGAACTATGCCGGACAAGGGCCGCCAACCCTACACATTTCAACTTTTCATGAAGCTTGCATGTCGCACGGCTGATGCAAATGCACTACGTTTTTTTTGAGGTGAAAAATCTTAGAGGTGAAAAATGGGCGTCCACCGCATAGCGGCGGACATACTGAAAGCAACAAAGTATATCCGCCGCTATGCGGTGGATGATTGCAAAGTATATCCGCCGCTATGCGGTGGATGATTGCAAAGTATATCCGCCGCTATGCGGTGGATGATTGCAAAGTATATCCGCCGCTATGCGGTGGATGATTGCGAAGTATATCCGCTATCACTTTTGCAGTAACGTTTCAATAACCTGCTTTGGAGCAGCCTTCCGTCTTCGCGCTTCGCAGCTACGCCGGACAAGGAAAGGCTGGACAACAAACCTTACGCGAAGCGTTTGTTACTGTCGTAGCGGGCTTCTAACCACCAATTTTCAGTGAGGGCGGTGACCTCCCGCACATCACACAAACTCTTTTGGTTGCGGCGACTAGCTGCTTTAGGAGGATTCCCGCACAATCAGCGGCGCGTCCAACAGGATTTCACGCGGCGGGGTTTGAGGTTCACGTGTGCGTTGCAGCATGGTCTGCACCGCCACTTTCCCGATCTGAATGCAAGGTTGGTGGATGGTTGTTAAAGAGGGCGAAAGCAGCTTGGCAAATCTCTCGTCGTCAAAACTGCCGAGTTTCAGTTCTTTTGCAACCATTTTAAGTGACACAAAGATAATTTCTATATATGATACAATTATTTATCAACAGGAGCATAGGTGACAACAGAGAAGCGAATAGATGTGATAGCTTTTGGCGAAGTTTTATGGGATATTATCGATGGAGTTCAGCATCTGGGGGGAGCACCTTTCAATCTTGCCGCGCATGCATCGCTCTGCGGGCTCAACACCGCGGTAGTTTCCGCGTTAGGCCATGATGATCTAGGTGCCAAGGCACTGACCCAGGCCAAGGAACTTAAAATCAGCACCCGCTGGATGGCCACGAGCAACGTCTATCCGACCGGCACGGTCACGGTCAGGCTGGTCAACGCAATGCCGCAATATGATATCCATAAAAACACAGCCTGGGACAACATCTCGCTCTCTGATCAGGTTGTCGCTGAGATTGCAACAACGCAGCCGAAAGCATTTTGTTTTGGCACGCTTGCCCAGCGTTCCGAGGTATCCAAAACCTCATTGCAACGGCTCTTGGGTGTGCTGAAAGGCACGCTGAGATTTTTCGATGTCAATCTCCGCCAGAACTATTGGAGCACAGCTCTGATCAAGGATTGTCTCAAACAAACCGAGTGGCTAAAGGCAAATGACGAGGAAGCGCTGATTTTAAACCGTGAGCTGTTTAAAGATAAAAGCACTCTTAACAGCTTTGCGCAAAACATATTTGAGCATTACAGCGTCTGTGGTGTGCTGGTGACTTGTGGCGCAGATGGCTGCCAGGTCTTTGAAAGAGGCGCGGCTCCCTTTAAATCGCCTGCGGTGGAGGCTGAGATTGTCGATACAGTCGGTGCCGGAGATGCTTTTAGCGCGGCATTTTTGACGGCCTTACTGCAGGGCAAAAGTGCAAAACAGGCTGCACAGCGTGGCAATGAACGCGGTGCCTTGGTGGCATCCAAACCCGGAGCAATCCCAAAAATCTGAAAGGCAGATAAGATATGAAACATGGCAAACTGATCCTTTGGTCACTGACCGCCGCACTGGCAGGTTTTTTATTTGGTTTTGATACAGTGGTTATCAATGGCGCTGAACAGCAATTTCAGAAACTCTGGGAACTCAGCAGCTTCCTGCATGGGCTGAGCATGAGTGCGGCACTGTGGGGAACCGTCGTTGGCTCCCTGCTGGGCGGATGGCCTACTGAGAAATTCGGGCGCCGAAAAACCCTGCTATGGATTGGCGCGTTGTATTTTATCTCAGCGCTCGGTTCAGGCCTTGCCCCCGAAAAATGGTTCTTCATGATCTCGCGCTTTATCGGAGGTCTGGGTGTCGGTGTGGCCACGGTTGCGGCTCCGCTCTACATTGCAGAGATCTCCCCTCCCAACATCCGGGGCAGGCTGGCGGGAATGTTTCAATTCAACATTGTGTTCGGCATCCTGATCGCCTTTGTCTCCAACTATCTTATCCGCAAATACATGCACGTTGAGATTGCATGGCGCTGGATGCTGGGAGTTGAGGCCATTCCAGCGGCGATTTACAGTATCATGTGTTTTACAATCCCAGAGAGCCCACGCTGGCTGATTGCGCAAGGCGGTCGTCGGGAAGCTGGCAAAGAGGTGTTCAAGTTGATCAACCCTGAGATGTCAGCCCAGGAGCTTGACGACCTGGTTAGCTCTGTTGAAAACAGCGCCCGCGATATCAGCAGCGGAAGCAGGTTCTTCTGCAAACGACTCAAAACCCCGATCATGCTGGCGTTTATGATCGCCTTTTTCAACCAGCTCTCAGGCATTAACGCAATCCTGTATTTTGCGCAGCGCATATTTGAATGGACCGGATTGGGCGAGCAGGCCGCCATGCTGCAGTCTGTCGGCATTGGCATCACCAATCTGATCTTCACCTATGTGGGGCTGTGGCTGATCGATAAACTGGGCCGCCGCACACTGCTCTACATCGGCTCATTTGGCTACATTGCCTCGCTGGGCGCATGCGCGTGGGCGTTCAGTGTTGAGAGCTACAAGATCGTCCCGTTCTGCATCTTTGCCTTTATCGCCGCGCACGCGGTTGGACAGGGCGCAGTTATATGGGTGTTTATCAGTGAGATCTTCCCGAATCGTTACCGAGCTGCAGGACAGTCGCTCGGAAGCTTCACGCACTGGTTCTTTGCCGCAGGCTTGACACTGGCCTTCCCGAAAATGGCGGAAAAGCTTGCGCCCTCCTACATATTCGGCTTCTTCTGCTTTATGATGGTGCTGCAACTGATCTGGGTCAGGACCATGGTGCCAGAGACCAAGGGCGTTAAGCTGGAGGAGATGCAGGAACAGCTGACCAGCTGAGCAATTCAATAATTACCGCATGCCGTGGAATGCGAATGAGCGGCTCTCGATTCAGCTGTGACAGATTTTTCACATCAAAGCAATTTGCGACTGTACTAGATTTGCCCACTTTGGTATATTTATACATCAACTTTTAAGAACATTGGATTTTTGGATTGAAAACCGGAGAGATCAGATGAACATTTTTATTAATTTTTTGTATGCCTTTGAGATCATTATATGCTTTCTGCTGGGCGGCGTTATCCTGCTCCAAAAGCCCAAAGACGGCGGACTGGGGGTCAGCTTCGGCGGCGGCATGGGTGAATCGCTTTTCGGTGCCCAGATGGGTAATGTCCTGACCAAGGCAACAGTCGCGCTGGCGGTAATTTTCCTGCTCAACACCATTGTGCTCTCCCGCCTCACATCAGGCTCAGGAAGCTCAGTGATGGAGGGTGTCTCCACCCCCGCCCCTGCCGCGCAGAGTGCGGATCTACCCTTCTCCGCCCCGGCCGGTGGCAGCGCCCCTGTCGCTCCCGCCGCGCCCATGCCCCCTGCCGGGCTGTAATAGCGTAATTCAACATCGTCGTCCCCCATCGTCGGACGAAGCTTGACAAGGAGCGTGGTTAAGTTCGTGAAAAGCGCGCCCTAGGGTGTAGGGTTGCTTCTATGAAGCAATTAGCGGACACTTGGTGTTTGTTCGTCAAAGGCGCGCCGTGGGGTTTCATTATCTTTGTTTGGCTCATCCCGCTTCATCCAGCAACCCAAGCTTCGGCCGCACGCAGGGCTAAGCCGTGGCATGGCGGAACTACGCCGAACAAGTGCCGCCAAATATTTATTTTAATGATGACGATGGGTATTGCACTTATCCTAAAAACGGCAGTTGGATTTCTCTTGTGCGCGCTCCGCGCAAGGCGCGGCGGGAGGCTGCGCCTCTGGTGCGGGAGCAACGTAGGTCCGATTTCCAATCGGACAGGGCCGGTTGCAAACCGGCCCTCCTTGAAGTCGGCTGCGCCTCCGGTTTACGATAACGGCGACGATGATGGTCGACGATTTTCAAGGGCGGAATTTTTTAATCGTAATCCGCTATCGTCGCCCACTATCGTCAACCAAAGCCGCTCTACTTATCGGGCATAGTTCCGCTTGCGGGACGATGCCTGATGAGCGGCATTTATCGACAAGCAGACCGTGCACCGAGCTGCTAAAAAGCGAGGGGGTAACTTAAGATCAGCTGTATCGGAGTCGAAATCGGTATCAGGGCCGATTTTATGCGCTTTTCGATACCGATTCCGATAGCGACCCCGACCTCGGGCAATAGGCGAACTTTGTCGCATTATGTTGCGCGCAACATAATGCGATAAAGATTAGGATTGGCCACCGACATGTTTTTAAAGACCAACATGCCATTTGGCAAGGGCCTAAGATTGTCACCTCTCGATAAATTGCTTTGGAACAGCCTAATGACGGGGTAACAGACTTTACGCTGCAGCCGTTTGTAGTTCACGCTTTAGCATGTGTTGAGGTTAAATAAATAATCTTTTTACGACCAGTGTAGACAAGGCTCTCCACAGCATTCAGCAGTAAAGGGCGGGATGTAATTGCTTCCATGTGCTGATCAGGATTTGCCAGCCGCGCGAAGATATTCCACCAGTTGTACACCAACGCGATCATGCGCGCGATAATGCGGCAGCGATTGATATCTTGGGTCATGAAGCCACCCCAGCACCATTGGTTTTTAATTTTTTGTCAACATTAGAGGTCTTCTTTAACCGGAACAGATAGGTGTTAAATCCCGCAGTTGCACCGTATTATCCGCTTGTTACCGTCCAAATTCAATCTGTATAACGTACTGCCATAATTCGGGATTATAGAGTTCGGCGGGTGCGGTTGTCGATCCCCGATTTTGCGTATGCTGTTTATGGCGTTTTTGAGCCTTCCATGCCCCTTAAACCTCGGGGTCCGGGGCAGAGCACCGTCGTTGCGAAAAACCTGGTTTTTTGCCTTTATTTTTATTTCATCATATACTCTGCTGGATGAAGAAATATTACGCTACAGAAGAGGAGATTGAAGAGACGCTCGCATCCCTGTTGGAAACGGTTTGCCCCCACTGCGGGGCAAG
>JAQUCE010000083.1 GCA_028686345.1 Kiritimatiellia bacterium | reverse complement strand
CCGCCGCATCAAATTAAACAGATAACCCTTTTCCTGGTCACCAAAAATAAAACGATGCTCAATCACCCGACTCATCGTGTGGTAAGTCGCAGCCACACTTTGCTTCAATCTATGCATACGCATATTATACCTCCAGTTTTTAATTACAAAGTAACTGTATCTTAAAATCACATATAATGTCTAGCACAAAAATGAAAATTCATATAAAACTCTTGTGCTGTCCTGAAGTACGATAAGTGCCTGTCCCTAAAAAGTGACTATCCTCAATGTCTCCCTTAGCGTACCTCAAAAAGGAGTGCCTGTCCCTAAAAGTGCCCAAAAAGAAGTGCCTGTCCCTGAAAGGGCGCAATGTCTTCCAAAAAGAAGTGCCTGTCCCTGAAAGGGCGCAAAAGGAGATAAGAGCCTGTCCTTTAGTGACCTCCCAAATAGTGACCCCAAAAAGTGCTGTGCCAATAGCGCATGTTCCTCAAAAGGTGTTTTGAACAACGACTAAGTGCTCAAGTTGCAGAAAAGGAGCAATGGTATATTTGTCGTTCGCTGTGTCGCTGTGGCGAAATTTTGAGGGTAGAAAAATCGGGCAGCCATTCGGCTGTTCGACAAGCCTACCACAGACAAGCTTGGGACAAGCGCGGTGGATGCCGATACTGAGTAGCTGCTCCGAGTTTGGGGCAACAACTCTCATTATGGCCGCGCCCCTGTTCTGAAGATACGCTAAAGCGTGAACTGCATACGGTTTCGGGGTATGTAGTTCACGCTTTAGCGTGTTAGCGTGTTTTTCGCTTTCTGGCCGATCTTTGAGTAGTTAGTGGTTTGCGATAAAGCCGCTGGATGTCATTGCCTGCGAAAGAGGCAATGTGGAGCTGAGAAGATGATTGGCGCGATCTGTGGCTGGCTGCATCGACTTTAGCGAATAACGGTGCTTTTGTGACTCGGAGTGTGCGGGGATTTGAACGTGTGCACGGTTTGTGACTGAAAACATGGTGAATTAAGGATGAGAGTATGTGTTTTATTTCCCCGCTCTTTTTTAGTATTATCGGTACTCTGACGCAGTTCGGTTTAACAAAGAATTAGCCAGTGGCTTAGCTTAAGGAAAGTTGATGAAATCTATTATAGCGGTAGTAACGGTTGCAATGAGCATCAATGTCTATGCAGTCAACAATGGAGATATTCCTGTTAACACGGCGGATTCCGCCCGCCGGATGATTGTGCACCTGAATAAGAGCTACGGACGGAGGTATGCCGGAGGCAGGGACTACCTTAAGCGGCTGGAGGCGATTGAGGCCAAACTTAAAGTCGACTCAAACGATACGTCGGCGGCAACGG
Source organism: Kiritimatiellia bacterium (assembly GCA_028686345.1). Lineage (GTDB taxonomy): Bacteria > Verrucomicrobiota > Kiritimatiellia > RFP12 > UBA1067 > M55B167. The sequence goes on along the minus strand of JAQUCE010000083.1, from coordinate 22,685 downwards.
AGCTCAGCGCTCTGATCCGCGAGGCCTCGCTGGCTAATCCTTTGCTGGACTTCGATAAACTGCTGGTCATTCGTCGCAAAGGCGAGGCTAACCGCTCACTGAATTCGCACACCACCGCCACGATCAACCCCAAGGGTAAAGATAATGAGATCACAGAGCTCTCCAACCTGCGAGGGGAGATCAGCGTCCGTCCGTTCTACCGTCATCCCGACCAATCCGTGATGAAGCATATGGAGCTGCATTCCTCCGGCGAGCGTGTGATGTTCTCAGGCGCTGGGAGCAACGGGCGGTGGGGGGTCTTTGATGTTGACCGCAATGGGCGGAATCTACGCGAATTGACCCCCTCGGACCAGAGTTATGTTGATTGGTTTGACAGCTGTTACCTGCCTGAGGAGAACTATATTGTGGTCTGTTCCACCGCTGGCATGCAGGGATTGCCGTGTGAGAATGGCAGCATGCCGATGGCTAACCTCTACCGGTTGAATATTCTAACCAAAGAGGTGCGCCAGCTCACCTTTGAGCAGGACAGCGACTGGCATCCGCGCATAATGAATGACGGCAAAGTGATGTACTTGCGCTGGGAGTACACCGACACGCCCCACTATTTCACCCGCATTCTTTTTTCCATGAATCCGGACGGCACCAATCAGAAGGAGTACTATGGCAGCGGCTCTTATTTTCCAATTGCCTATGTCTGGCCCAGGCCGGTACCTAACTCACCGAGCATGGTGGCAGGGATTCTCAGCGGTCATCACGCCAAGAGTGAGACCGGGCGCCTGATGGTGATTGATCCGCAGTTGGGACGTAAATATCCATTTCGATTCCACCCGGATGATAAGGTGTGGGGTGCGGAAAAAAGTCAAATCAACATCCATCCCGAGGTCTTTCCCGCCAAGGTTACCGGTTGCGTGCAGGAGATTCCGGGGTGGGGGCGCGATGTGGTCGGCAATGTCTACGATAATCAGGGCGGTGGCCAGAAGTACACCTTCGGCACACCCTGGCCTCTCTCGGATAAATATTTTCTAGTCTCTTTAAAGGGTTTTCCCGGCACACGCAAGTGGGTGCTGGCGCTGGTTGACGCTTTTGACAACATGACAATCGTTTATGAGGATCCGGATTACGACCTTTTTGAGCCGATTCCATTTGTCGCGACCACCCCGCCCCCTGTAATGGTTGACCGCACAGTCGCAGGCGAGGATGCTGTCATCTTCTGCAGTAACGTTTATTATGGACCAGGACTGCACGGGATACCGGAGGGCAAAGTCAAGCGTTTGCGGATTTTCTCCTATCATTACGGGTTTATCAAAAGCGGCGGCCATGAGTCGGTCGGGCTGGAATCAAGCTGGGACATCAAGCGCATCATTGGCACGGTTCCCGTGGAGGATGACGGCTCCTTCTGCTTTGTGGCGCCGGCCAACACCCCGATCTCTATTCAACCTCTTGATGAAGCCGGTGCCGCGCTGGCAATCATGCGCAGCTGGATGACCGCCATGCCGGGCGAGGCGTTGAGCTGCATCGGGTGTCATGAGACGCAGAACGACACCGCGCCGGTGATCAAGGCTAAAGCAGCCTCCCGCCCGCCCTCTGTGATTGAGCCCTGGTATGGTCCGGCCCGCCCGTTTTCCTACCCCGGTGAGATCCAGCCGGTGATGAACAAATATTGCATCGGATGTCATAAACAGGGGGGCAGCGCACCCTTTACCTTAGCCGGCACAGGTTCCAAGGGAGATGGGGACTGGAAAAAAGACAAATCGTACTTGAACCTGGCTGCATTCACGCGTCGGCCAGGTCCGGAGAGCGATCTTGAGCTCTATAACCCCATGGAGTGGCACGCTACCACCAGCCCGCTGATCCAGATGCTGCGCAAAGGCCACCATGGTGTCAGGCTGAACATTGAGGCGTGGGAGCGGCTGAACGCCTGGATTGACCTGAATGTGCCGCACCGGGGAATGTGGAACAATCAGGAGTACGAGGTCAAACGCCTTGATCTGGCAAGCCGCTATGCCGGGGTGACCGACAACCCGGAGAACGAGTTCCGTAAAATCCAGGCTGAGCTGGCTAAAAGCAAGGTGGAGCCAATCATGCCCGCCCCGGTTCCCAAAGCCGCACCCGACAACCTGCGCGCTGCCGGCTATCCCTTGAGCGCGGCGGAGGCCAGGCAATACCAGAGCACCGCGGCTGAGATGGAGATAACGCTGGCTGGGGGGGTGCCCGTTCGGCTGGTAAAAATTCCGGCAGGCCAGTTTGTGATGGGGTGCCGGAGTGGTTATGCGGATGAGCAGCCGCGTGCTGTTGTGAAGATCCCGAAAGCGTTCGCCATGGGCGCCACTGAGGTCACCTGTGCACAGTATGCCGCCTTTGATCCCAAGCATGATAACCGCTATATTGATGAACATGGCAAGGATCACACGACCCCGGGGTATATCGCCAACCACCCTGATCAGCCGGTCGCACGGATCTCCTGGCAGGAGGCGAACGCATTTTGTCAATGGCTCTCCAGGCAAACCGGGCGCAAGGTGCGTCTCCCGACAGAGGCGGAGTGGGAGTGGGCTGCCCGCGCAGGCAGCGATCAACTGTTTTTCTATGGCGACAGCGATGCCGACTTCTCCCGGTGGGCTAATCTGGCGGATGCCTCGCGCCGTAGAACCTATGTCCGTTGGGACGGAGGCAGCACCATTCATCTGCCGCTCAATTATCCGGCTGACTGGCTCTTTCCGTTACGCGACGACCGCTTCACTGACCACTGGTTTATTGTTGATTACGTGCGCCAATATCCAGCCAACCCCTGGGGATTGCACGATATCATCGGCAATGTCAGTGAGTGGACAGCATCCGATTACGCGCCCTATCCCTACAATGCGGATGATGGGCGCAACAGCGGCAAGCTGGAGCAGCTCAAGGTTGCCCGCGGCGGCTCGTGGAACGACCGTCCTGTAACTGCCGGAAGCTCAATCCGCTTTCCGTACGAATCCTACCAGCGGGTCTACAACGTGGGGTTCCGGATTGTGATTGAGGATGTTGCCGACCAGGAGTTTTCGCTGGCAGCTGCGCCTGTCACGGTGGTGCCAGCGAAATTTCCGCTGAATGATGGCGCAAAAATTAAATCACAGTATGGCACCATTACCGCCAAAGGCAGTCGCGACGGAGGGGAGGGGGTGGTGAACGCGTTTGACAGCAATACCGCGACCAAGTGGTATCACAACTGCGGCTCTGAGAGCAGTTGGATTCAGTGTCAGTTGCCAGAGGTAAACGCCAAGCACTTTGTGGAATATCACATCGCCAGTGCCAATGATTGCGAGTACCGCGATCCAATGGATTGGCAGCTGCTGGGCTCCAACGATGATGGCCAGAGCTGGAGCGTGCTGGATAGCCGCAAGGGTGAAAAATTTACAGGGCGTTTTGAAACTCGTTGATCAGCATCGTCGCCGCCCTTAAAAATTGTCTACCAGCATCGCCGCCGCCATCGTAAATCGAAGGTGCGGCTGACCCGAGTGCGTGCCCGGATCATTCGCGTGCCACCCGCGCCGCCTGCATAGCGAACGGCTTCCTCCTCCGCGTCTTGTCAAATGGAGTAAGCGCGGTAGGAGGTCAGTCGCTATGCGGCTGACCAGAGTGCAGACCACTGAACATAGAAGTGAAAAACTTAGTATTTTGCCGTTTTTTCTGAATAATCGTTCATTTTATATTAGCACTTTACGCGCGCGTGTTGCGTGGCTAGCGCCCACTATGAATGAAAAGCTAACAGCTTGGTTTGTTTTCCTGTACCTTTTTTTTAACCACGAAAAGCACGAAAAGCACGAAAGGGGTGCGCCAGAGCTCGGCGTTTCTAAGGTTTACCCTTTTTTTACAGCAACGTTTTTTACCTAAAAAACAACGCAATAATCTTTGTGAGCTATGCGTTCCATGTGGCTCCAAAATTAAAGTGCAATCGCTTTGACCCACTATGTCCGGTGATCTGGAAATCGGAGCTACGTTGCTCCCGCGCTAGGCACCATCTCTCTAACTCACGCACTCACGCACTTCTCCACTCCGCGCCCGGCGCGGATCTAGGCCCTTACGGGAAGGGCAATACATATTGCCGGGGCCCTAATCCTAATCCTAATCCTAATCCTAATCAATCAGCGTTGTTCTGGGAAGGACGAAGGAGACGAGGATTGGGATTAAGATTGGCCACCGACAACATGTTTTTAAGGAGCAACATGTTTGTCTTGCCCTTCGGTGATGGCCTAAAGCTTTTGAAACAGCAATACTGCCAGTGCGCCAATCACAAAGAGCAGCAAGACGATCAATGTGATCCAGACTTTATTGCTGTTGGTTTTCTTTGTAAACTCTTTGGGCGTTGACTTAGGGGTGTTTTTCTGGATAACAATCGTGGTACGGGTAAGGCTGAAAGGCTCATTGTCAGCCGCTTCCGGCACATCATCGCCTTCAACCATGACCGGTACTTCGCCAATCAGGAGGATGTCATTGCGGAAGATTCGCCGCTCTTTAATCTCCTCGTTATTAACCTTTGTCCCATTGGTTGACCCCAGATCACGTAAAATAAATCCGGAATCATCCTTCTCGATCTCGCAGTGAGTTCCGGAAACAGATTCGTCCTGAATTGACCAATCATTTGTATCGCGGCGACCGATGCGGGTCATAGTTTGGTTGAGCGTTGTTTTTTGACCTTTGAATGGGCCATCCATTACGATTAGACATGCCATGCTGAAATTACCTTTTCTTACCTGTTTCTACATAGATTAAACATTGTGTTCGCATATGTCAAATACTATGAGCGTAAAACCACAAAATTTATAACTGGCCGACATAACCCATCTGTTGCAGTAACCGACTGTTTTTAAACCAATTGCTCTCCACCTTGACCCGCAACTCAAGCTTAACCCTTGTTTCAAAGATTGCGGATAGCTCAGGTTCGGCTCGCTCTCTGACCATTTTGAGCATCTCACCGCCTGCGCCAATGACCATGCCCTTTTGTGATGCGCGGTTGACATAGACAATAACGGAGATATTCCAGCGGTTGGGGTGCTCAGTAATTGATTCTACCAGAATTCCGAGCTCATGGGGTAGCTCATCCCGCAACCTTTTAAGAAATTTTTCCCGTATCACGTCGGCGATCGCGAGCTTGCGGGGGTAGTCGGAGATAATATCCGCTGGAAAGAGATACTCCTCCGTGGCCGCGGCGATGGGAAAAAGGCAGTCCAGCAGCGCATCCGCGCCGCCCCGCACCAGCGCGTTTGTCTCAACCCACTGCACCTGCACGTTGCTCGCTGTCTCCGCCACGATCTCATTCCAGAGCTGCGTGAACGCTCCCCGGCTGAACCCTTTTTTATCAGCCTTGTTGAGAACAAAAACCACCTGCTGGTCGCTCTTGGATGCTCGGCGCATCCAGCCGTCATCCTCAAGCTGAGGGCGCTTTGAACCGTCAAAAACGATCATCAAAATATCAACCCCGGCTGAGGCGGCGCGCGCCATCTGGTTCAGCAGGGTTCCCAGATGGCCCTCGGCCTTGTGCAGGCCCGGAGTGTCCAGAAAAACAAGCTGGCCTCTTTTCTCTGTCAAAATGCCGCGCACGGTATTACGGGTTGTCTGCGACGTGGGGCTGACAATGCTGATCTTCTCTCCCACCAGAAGGTTAAGCAGTGTTGATTTGCCCGAGTTTGTGCGTCCAACGATTCCAACAATGGCGCAGTGCTTTTGCTTTATGGAAGGTGTGTTCATTTTTCATTGCACCGCATTATTTGGATCAAAGTCAGCGGACAAGTAGGAGTTCTGGCCCGTGGCATCCAGCACCGCGCGCCATAAATCGCCGTTCAGTCTCACCTTGTTACGCTCAATGGTTGCCAGCTTAGAGGGCACCAGCGTGTACCACTCGCCCAGATTGCCAACCACGCAGTTGGTGCGCCCCGCCATTGCGGCATGCACCGCGTTACGGGCCAGCAGATAGCAGCGTATGGCATCCGTGCCTTTGGCTGGAACACTGCGGATGGCATAGCTTGGATCAAAGTATTTCACCGAGGTCTCTGTTCCGATTGCCTTGAAATGCTCGGTGATACGCAGCCGGAGAAATTCGCCAATGTCTTTCTTCAGGATGTTACCGGATTTATCGCGGCGAACCTCCGTGCTGGCAATGTGCGACTGGCCTGCGCCTTCGGCCACCACAATCACAGCATGGTCTTTGCCGGATTTAAAGCGGCGCTCCAGCGCGCTCAGCAGCCCGTTTGGCCCATCGATATCAAACTCAAGTTCAGGAATCAGGCAGAAGTTTACAACCGGGTTGGAGAGCGAGGTGTATGCTGTGATAAATCCTGAATCGCGCCCCATCAGCTTTACAAGACCAATGCCGTTGAAGGTGCCTTTGGCCTCCATATGGGCTGCCTGAATGATTGGCGAGGCCTCGCCAACCGCGGTTTCAAAGCCGAAACTGCGACCAACGAACTGTAGGTCATTGTCGATTGTTTTGGGAATGCCGACAACACTGATGGCAAGGGTACGGGCCTTGCACTCATCAGCTATGTCAGAGGCGCAACGCAGTGAGCCGTCACCGCCAATGCAGAAAAGCAGGTTGATGTTCATGCGCGCCAGGGTGTCGACCAGCTCACCTGTCTCCTGCTGCCCGCGTGATGATCCCAGGATTGTGCCTCCGCACTCATGAATGGTGTCAACCTTATCGGTGTTGAGCATGATCGGTTGATGTCCGTAGCGCGGGATTAGCCCTGCGTATCCGTAGCGGATGCCGTAGATGGTCTTGATTCCGTAGTCAAAGGAGAGAATTTCAACCAGCCCTTTGATCACATGATTGAGCCCTGGACAGAGGCCGCCAGCAGTTACAATTGCAACACGTGACCAGGCTGGATCATGAAAAATCTTTTTGTGAGCGCCTGCCATTTCAAAGGAGGGTTGCACACCACCCATTCTTTTTGTGATGTAATTCAAAATCTTTACATTTTCCGTGACGAGAATTCTTTCATCGCCGTCAATGAAATCACGGCTGCGCACAGGGGAGTCAATGTTGCATTGCCCCAGTGTCGCAACCTCAGTGGAGTAAAGCTTCGGGTCAGCCAATATTTTTCTAAAAGTGGTCATGAATATCTGTCCTTAAATTCGCTATTAATGCTGGTTGTTACAGCGCAGGCTTTATAATTCAGAGAGCCCTGCGAATAGTCTTCCTGTAACTTGCTTGCCTATAACTTGATCACTTGGTCGTGGTTTCGCGTCTCTAACCTCGGGATCGGGGTCGCTATCGGAATCGGTATTAAAAGCGTACGGATATGATCTCCGACCCTTTTTCAAGCTGCTCCGCAGTCCAGGTGTCAAGCTGTTTTTGACCTGGTGACCTGGTGACCTGGTCACTCGGTGGCATTCATTTTCAACCGACCTTCGAGTTACCTCATCGTTTTTTCGCTGCACACCCGCGCGGCGGGTTCGCTATCTGGCTTCTGTCTCCTGAATCCTGTCTCCCGACCCCTGTTTTCATGGGTTTTAACCAATGAAATCGCATTATACTAAAAAAAAACAAAAAGATCAATTGACAGAGTATGCGGTTTTTGTTTTAATCCACCTTCTTACAAGAAATGGGACCATAGCTCAGGTGGTAGAGCACGACACTTTTAATGTTGGGGTCGAGGGTTCGAGTCCCTCTGGTCCTACCATTTCTAACAGGTTATTTTATCTCGCAATACCTGGTCTTTTACCTCAACGTTGGTTTGCACCTTTCCAATCGCAATCGGCAGTGCAAAACGGACAATCCCGCCAGCTCTCTTCTTATCATGCGTAATGGCTTGCAGAATTGCGTTGCAGTCAATTCCAGCTGGAATTTTCACTGGCAGCCCAACGCTTTGGAACAGAGCGGCCAAGGTTTGCGGCAGCGTTGTTTTTGCCAAGCCCAGCGCCACGGCGATCTCCCCTTCAATTACAGTGCCGATAGCGATTGCCTCTCCATGCAGCAACTCAAAATCAGTTGCGACTTCAATCCCATGGCCAACCGTGTGTCCCAGATTCAGGGCTGCGCGCACCCCTTTCTCAAAGGGATCCTCGCAGATCACCCGGATCTTCACCGCCATGGAGCGGGCCACAAATTGTGCTAGCCACGGCGCGCCCTGCAGATGGGCACAGGTGTTCGCGTCCGCCTCGGTTTTACAGAAGGCGAACTGCGGCAGGGACAAGAGCAGTTCAGGGTCGGCGATTATCGCATGCTTGATAGATTCGGCCAGGCCGCAGCGTATCTCCCGCACCGGCAGAGTGGCGAGGCTCGCAGTGTCGGCAATCACAAGGGCGGGGGGGTGGAAGGCGCCGATCAGGTTCTTGCCCTCCGGCAGATCAGCGCCGGTCTTGCCGCCCAGTCCAGAGTCGCACATGGCCAGCAGGGAGGTTGGCATGCTGACCCAGCGCACGCCGCGCAGCCAGGTGGCTGCCGCAAAGCCGGTCAGATCGCCTGTGACTCCGCCGCCCAGGGCGACCACTGTATCGCCACGCTCAATGCCCGCATCCATGAACGCCTTCCAAAGCAGGCCAACCGTGGCAATTGTCTTATGACTCTCACCTGCCGGAATAGTGACCAGCTTGCAATCAACTCCACTCTCTTGCAGTGCCTTTGCCACCCGCTGGCTGTAAAGCGGAGCAGTGTTTGAATCTCCCACAATCACACACTTGTGACCAAGCCCGGCTTCAACAAAAAGTTCGCCGGTTTTATCCATTAAGCCATCGCCAACATAAACGTTGTACGGATTGCCCATGCCGCTGACCCTGTAACGCCCCAGCACCATCTGCGCGTTATCCGCTGTTCTCTCAACTGGTATCTCAGAGATGGGCAGCTGCATGGAAAATGAGAGATAATGTGCCTTGCGTGCTTCGAGAAGTTTCTTCAGCGGGCTCTCAACTTGTTCGCTCGCGCCTTCGTCTTTGACCAGCGGGCGCTGGCCTGGCGCGCGGCGCACCCGCGCTTGAAGCGTCTCGAAATCAGCTGTAAAACAGAGCACCACACCGCTCTGCTCCGCGCAATGACGGTTTTCAGGGCGCAGCAGAGCACCGCCGCCCAGCGCGATGACAGCTGTGGGCTCGATGGCCACGGTGCGCAGTGCGGCACTCTCCAGCTCCCGGAACCGCCCTTCGCCATCTTGTTCAAAGATATGCGCGATTTTTTTTCCAGCCTGGCTCTCAATCACACTGTCGATATCAATAAAAGGCAGAGTGAGCCGCTCGGCCAGAAGTTTGCCGACTGTTGATTTACCGCTGCCCGGTGGGCCGTATAGATAGATATGGGTCATAGTTTACCTCTTGTGTTCGTCAAAAAATTGTACTTTTTGTCTGTAACTTACTCAGTGGCGGGTGGCAGGTGGCGGGTGGCAAGTGGTTAGCAGCTCGCGCAGTACTGTAGCCGCGGGCCTTGACAGCCGGGGGGCTCTTTTAGTGCCGATGCCTGGCAGCTTGCGGCTCGCATTGCGCCACGCATTCGCTTTGCCGGCGCGGTCACGGCCCGCGCCCTACAGCTTCGACTCGCATTGCATCACGCATTCGCTTTGCCGGCGCGGTCACGGCCCGCGCCCTACAGCTTCGACTCGCGATGGCGGCGAGGATAATGGCCGATTGTTTTCAAGTGCGGGTTTCCAGTCGCAAATGCCGCTCATAGAGCGGCTACTACACTGTACGACAACTCTTGCGTCCCGCAGTACAACGCACCTGCAGCAGTCGCTCTACCCGCGACACAACACGCAAATGCCACTCACCAGGTGTCGTCCCGCAAGCGGAACTATAACCCGCACATAGAGCGGCATCGGACAACGATGATGAGCGACGATGTTGACCGACGATTGGGATCTTGCGGGGGCTTGTCAACCAGCATCGTCAGCTGAAGGCGCAGTCGAACTCAGTAGGTCCGGTTTCCAACCGGACAGTCCGATTGAAAATCGGAGCTACATTGCTCCAGCACAAAAGGCGCGCCCTCTTCATTCGTACACTTACGCACTCGCGCACTTCTCCACTCCGTATAGAGGAAGTACCTCAAGCTTCCAGCTTGAATGAAAATGTCTTCTGCAAGCAAGATGCTTGCACTACTTCATTATCACTTTTACGGTAATGTCTCAATAACCAGCTTTGGAGCAGCCTTCCTCCTTCGCCAAGGCTACGGCGGACAAAGAAAGGATGGACAACAAACCACCTTACGGGCCAGCCGTTTGTTGTTCACGCTTCCCTGTCACGGCGTAAAGCGAAGCTCGACTTGTCCGGGCGTAGCTATTCGAAGCCTGAAGCCGGAAGCGTGCTCTTTTGCTGTCTGGCCGATTATTGAGAAGTTACCTTTGTTTCCCGGAACGCGAAGCGTTTGTTACTGTAGCAGCGGGCTTTTAATTACAAACTTCTGAATGATAGCGACGACCTCCCGCACACACACAAACTCTTTTGGTTGCGGCGACTAGCTTACCAAAAAACATGCTCTTGATTCTGCATCCTGACAAACTCCAGAGTGGCCTGGCGCAGGCTGTCAAAGCGCGGCTTTATCTCGCCCAGCGAATCACCGCCGAGTTTCTCCAGCAGCGCATCGGCAATAACGCGGCAGGCAAGCGCCTCACAGATTACCACTGCGCGGGGCACAGGGCAGATGTCGGAGCGCTCATAAAACGCCATACGCGGCTCGCCAGTGATCAAATCCACAGTCTCCTGACCCTTGCGTGTGGTTGGAATCGGCTTCATAGCAACGCGCAGCCAGATAGGTGAGCCATTCGAGATCCCGCCCTCAATGCCGCCGCAGCGGTTAGTGCGGCGGATCAGCCGCTCGCCATCGAGATAAATTGCGTCGTGAACCTTCGTGCCTGGTTTGGTGGTGTTGCTGAAAGCGTCGCCAATCTCAATGCCCTTGATTGCGTTCATGCTCAGCATAGCGCTTGCCAAGCGCGCGTCAAGTCTGCGGTTGACATCAACATGCGAGCCAAGCCCAACCGGTACGTTGGATGCGACCACTTCAATAATTCCACCAAGGGTCTCACCCTCGCGGTAGGCCACTTCAATGGCTCTGACCATCTTCTCTTCCATCCGCTTGTCAGGACACTGCACCTGCGACGTGCGGGCCCGGGCAACCCGCTCTTCCAGTTCATAGAGATCAGTGTTGCCGCTGAGAGGGCCGATTGAGCGCACATAGCCATCCACCCGGATGTTGAACTCCTTGAGCAGTGTGCGGCAGATGGCACCCAGCGCGACTTTGGAGGCTGTCTCACGCGCTGAGGCGCGCTCCAGTGAGGGGCGTATATCATCGTAGCCATATTTCACCACTGCAGCCAGATCAGCGTGCCCGGGGCGCGGTGTCACATAGGGCACCACGGCTTTGCCCTGCCAGCTGGCAAAGTCTTTGTTTTCGATCAAGAGTGCGATTGGTGCGCCGGTGGTCTTGCCCTCCATGACACCAGCTAGAATGGTTGCCCGGTCGCTCTCAATAGCCATGCGTTCGCCAGAACCGGCGCCAGCCTGTCGGCGCGCCAGATCAACGGCAATCATCTCTTCCGTGAGATGCAGCCCAGCTGGCATGCCCTCTAAAATCGCGCTCAACGCCGGCCCGTGCGATTCACCGGCGGTCAGGTAGTGTAAAGCCATGATAATCTCCAGTCCTAAGTCTTAATTTTAATCCCAGTCACAATCCTTATCCAGGGCGGCCATGCCTCGCCTCCGGTTGACGCTAGCGACGCTGCTGGCCGGCGATTGGGAAGATGCGGGGAATCGTCAACCAACATTCTCGCACATCATCGTTGCATATCATCGTCAACCAACATCCTCGCATATCATCGTTGCATATCATCGTCAACCAATGCCGCTCGCAGAGCGGCTATTACACCGAACGGCACGGCTTGCATCTCAAAGCGCAGCGCATGTGTAGTAGTCGCTCTGTGAGCGACACCGAACAGCAGATCTGGCGCTTGTAACTTGCTCACTTGAGCGTAGTTATGCTGCCATAACTTCGGGGTCGGCATCGGTGTCGGAAAGCGCAAAGCTCGACAAAGTTTGCGCCAAAGCCTGTACAGCAAACCTCAAACATCAAACATTAAACATCAAACATTAAACGTTAAACGTTTACGCTGGCAAGTCCAGGGTCAGCTCACAGGGAGTCGGTGGTGCCGGCTGACATCTGTTCGGCCAGCCATATTTTGATGGCGCGGTTCATAATGCGCTTGGCTTTGCTGAGCGGCTCTTTAATAACACAACCAGCTGCGCGCGAATGTCCGCCGCCGTCAAACTGCGCAATCAGAGCGGTGGCATCCAGCGGTGCCCGGGTCCGGAGGCTGATGCGGGTCTCGTCGTGATCCTCGCACCCATAAAAAAACAGGGCCACTTTGTTGTTTACCAGTGAACGGGGTATTTCAATGATATCTTCCGCGTCAGCCTTGGTTCCGCCCGTCTCTTCAAAGTCAGCGCCTGTGAGGGTGACAGAGGCGATATGGTTGCGATCTGTGATGACCAGCGAGCGAAAGGCGCGGCGTTTGAGTTCAATATTGACCCGTGAAAAAGAGCAGTAGAGCTGGTCGTTAATGTAGGAGGTGCGCACTCCGTAGCGGAGCAGATCGGCAGCGCAGCGCATGGTGAGCGGGGATGTCATGTCATAGGCGAAACGTCCTGTATCGGTGATCAGTGCCACCCAGAGGGCCTCTGCGCATACTTTGTCGAGCTTCCAGCCCGCCTGACGGCTCAACTTCCAAACCATCTCAGCTGTGGAGGATGCTGTTGCATGGACAAAGTTGTAATCGCCAAAGCGGGTGTTGGTTTGATGGTGGTCAATATTGATCACCGTGCATTTCTCGAGCTTGCCATGCAATTCTTCTGGAACCCGGTCAAGAGAGCCGCAATCAACAGTGATAATCAGGTCGAAGTTCTGTTTTGTCGCGGCATGCGGGGTGATCAATTGCTTGACCCCCTCCAGAAAACCCGGACCGCCCAGATCTTTCTTCTCTGCTGTGGCAACCGCTTTAATCCCGGCTGCGCCCAGCAGGCGGACCATGGCGATCATGCAGCCAATTGAGTCTCCATCCGGGCGGATGTGTCCTGTAACAAGGACATTGGTTGCATCGGATATGATGGAGATGACCTGTTTTGCGGACGCGTTTTTTTTAACGGATTTTGTCATATTTCTATTCTAACTCTATTTTAATTCTATTTTCCCCACGAATCAAATTAACGAATTTGACCTGTACCTGTAATAGTGTACTTATAAGTCGTGAGTTCTTCAAGCCCCATCGGCCCGCGGGCATGCAACTTGTCGGTGCTGATGCCCATCTCGGCCCCCATGCCGAACATTGCGCCATCCGTGAAACGGGTGGAGGCGTTGACATAGACCGAGGAGGAGTCAACCTCTTTCAAAAATTGATTGGCACTGCTTTTATTGCTGGTAATAATGGCATCAGAGTGATGTGATCCATAGGTGTTGATGTGTTCAATCGCGGCCGAGAGGTTTTCGACAACCCGTACAGCCAGGATCAGATCCAGATACTCGGCCCGCCAATCCTCTCCGGTGGCTGGACGGCATTCGGGCAGCGTGGCGCAGGTGGCTGCGCATCCGCGCAGCTCAATACCCTGCTGGTTGGCTAGGGCGGCCAGCATTGGCAGAAATTCATCTGCCTGCGCCTGATGGATCAGCAGGGTTTCGATTGCATTGCACACCCCGGGGCGCTGACACTTTGCGTTCTCAGTGATGGACAGAGCCTGCTCCAGATCAGCCTTTTTGTCGATGTAAAGATGGCAGACTCCTTTATAGTGTTTGAGCACCGGAACCGTGGCATTCTCCACCACGGCTTTGATCAGCGACTCGCCACCCCGCGGAATCACAACGTCAATACAATCATTCATGCGCACCAGCTCGCGCACTGCCGCGCGGTCGATTGTGTCAACCAGCTGGATGGCATTCGCGGGCATACCTGCCGCTACGCCGCCGCACCGCAGCGCGTGTGCAATGGCTTTGTTAGAGTGAAAAGCCTCTTTGCCGCCGCGCAGAATGACAGCGTTGGATGTTTTGAAGCAGAGCACCGCGGCATCGGCGGTCACATTCGGGCGCGATTCAAAGATGATGCAGATCACACCCAGGGGCACACGTTTTTTTTCGATCACCAAACCATTGGGGCGGGTACGTTTCCAGATTCGCTGACCAACTGGATCGGGTAGCTCCGCGACCTCGCGGACACCGGTGATCATGCTGTCAATACGCGCATGGTCCAGCGTTAGGCGGTCGATCATCGCTGATGCCAATCCCTGCTCGTGTGCGGCAGCCAGATCCTTGGCGTTTTCGGTTTTAATCAAATCACGCTGCTGTTCCAGCGCATCCGCCATGGAGCGCAGGATAATGTTTTTTCGGTCGCGTGAAAAATTGATCAGTTCGCGTGAGGCGGCCAGCGCCTGGTCGCCCATCCGGCGGATTTGTTGATTAAGTTTGCTCATTGACACTCCTGAAATTTGAGTTGCGGTTTAACCTTTTGTCAGCAGGGTGCCGACGCTTTTGCCTGCCATGATATCAGCCAGCACATGTTCCTGCCGTCCATTGGCAATAACAACCCTGCAGCCAGCTCCCAGCGCTCTTTTCGCTGCGCTTAGCTTTGATTCCATACCCCCTTTGGAGAGGGAGGCGTCGCCCGGGTTGGGGTTGATCAGCTTATAAGCATCCTCAATATGATTGATGTAGGGGACGCGCTGTTTGTTTTGGTCGAGCACACCGTCAACAGTGGAGAAGATCACCAGCAGGTCGGCATGCACCAGTTTGACGACGCGCGAGGCGAGCTGGTCGTTATCACCCAGCGAGAAAGTGGCCTTAATCTCGTCGTTGGCAACCACATCGTTTTCGTTGATGATGGCCACCACCCGGTGTTCGAGCATGTTGTTCATGGTACGTTTGGCATTCGCCAACTGGGTTTTATGGCGGAAGTCGGCGCGGGTCAGCAGCACTTGTCCGATAATGATCCGGTGGGCTTTGAAAAAGTCATCGTAGAGCGCCATCAGCTTTGCCTGTCCCACTGCTGCGCACATTTGCAGATCCGGCACATGGGTGGGACGGGTGGTCATGCCCAGGGCCTCAATGCCTGCGCCAACAGCGCCGGATGAGACAATCAACAGCTCATGATTTGCCTCATGCAGCCGCGCAACCTGGTCAGCCAGCATCTTGATCTGATTCAGGTCAGGCTCCCCGGAGGCACGGGTAATTACCCGTGTTCCGATTTTGATCACGACTCTGCGGGCAGTTGATAATGTTTTGCGGTGTTTATTTTCTAAGTTCATAGCACTCTGATATTCGGGTAAATAAATGCCTATAATATCTAAAGCAGCTGGCCGCCGCAACCAAAAGAATTTGCGTGATGTGCGGGAGGTCGTCACCCTCATTGAGAAATTTGTGGTTAGAAGTCCGCTGCCACACAAATAAACGCCCCGGGTTTTGAGAACCAAAGTTTGTTGTCCAGTCTTTCCATGTCCGGCGTAGCCGCGAAACGCGAAGAGGGAAGGCTGCTCCAAAGCGGATGATTGAGACGTTACAGTAAAAGCGATAATGGAGTAGTGCAAGCATCTTGATTGCAGAAAACTTTTTCATCAAGCTGGCAGCAGCAATTCTAATTATGGCCGAAGACACGCTAAAGCGTGAACTACATACCCCGGAAACCGTATGTAGTTCACGCTTTAGCGTGTTTTCTGAACAGGTGCGCGGTCATAATTAGAATTGCTGAGCTGGCAGCTTGAGCTATTGACTTTTTTACCCTGAGGTGGTATGATCCAAGAGATTTTAGATCAGAGTAGTGTCAGTTTTTTATCAAGGTAATTAAATTATTAGTGAGTTTTTACAAAGAGGTGCAGGTTATGAAAACAAGATTCTTTATCTCATTAGTGTTAACAGGTGCGCTTTCAGGTTTGACACAGGAGCTTAGGTCAGCGGGAAGCTTATTGGTCGATGTTTCCGCGGACACAATAACGGCAGCAAATGGTGCGGCAGTTACAACTTGGTTGAATGGTGGAACTTTTGATGATTTTCATGCGCGCTCCGGCAACTCAGGGGCAACTTTCACCAACAGCATTCTGGGGAAAAAAGCGGTTGTGTTTGATGGTACGGCCCAGAGTGTTCTGCTCAGCGGCACCGCACCGTCATCGATTACAGGCAGGAACCCCTGGTCTGTCGAAACCTGGGTATGGGTTCCAGCTGTTCCGCCTGCGAAGTCAGTCTATCTCTCATGGACGCAGGATACCGGTGTCAATTCCTGGGATCGTTCGCTACTGATGCTCCGTTATGATGCCGGCAACGTAGCTGTTGACCAGTATGGCGTTGTCTCGAGCTTCGGCTATGGCATCCCAGCGTTTGGCGCGTGGCACCACATTGTCGCCACCCGCGCAACTTCCGGCATACAGCATACCTATGTGGACGGTAATATCAGCCGGAGATTTACGATTGAGTCTGCGCTTGAAGGCGGCAGACCTTTAGCAATCGGAGGGGTGTTGAAATATAACACCTCTGAGTATACGAGTTTCTTTGCCGGCGCTCTGTCGCGTCTGCGTATTCACACTGGGACGCTCTCTGAGGCGGATGTGCGCAATAATTATTTAGCTGATGCTCAGAGTTATAACGCGGCGAATATTGCCACATGGACAGGTGGTTCGGCCAACTGGAACGAGGCGGCTAACTGGTCTAATGGAGTTGTCGGAGTTTCCGGTAAGGCGGTTCGTATTCTCTCAGGCAGTGTTGGAATCACAAACAGGGTCTCGGAGGGTTATTCAACAGAGTTTGATCTGGTTAAAGGGAGTGTCGGCCTGACTGCGAGCAGTGCGCGGCTTGATACAAAAACGCCGTTTGCTATTGGTCGCGACGCGGGAAATTCCGCGACGCTGAACATTGAAAAAGGGAGTATCTTTGTTTCTTCTGACAAAGGTGCCGCGCATGTTGATCTGGGTTTGAGCGGTGCTGACTCAATGCTCTCCCTTGGCGGAGCCGGGAGCTACGCGTCCTTGCATGCTTGGAGTCTCAGAGCTTTTGATGGACCATCTGATATTCAGCTTAAGAGCAATGCCTTGCTTGAACTGGACGGCGTTCAGTCAGGAACCTTGACAAATATCTCCATGAGTGTGTCGGGCGGCACTCTGCGCAACAGAGCTGGATCAACGATGGGCTATCTGCACAATGTGCCGCAGGTTAAGGTCTCCACCGGTGGCGTGACCTTTGACACGATTTCCGGTTCAAAGATGGCTGTCGCCGCTTGCCTGCTGCATGATGAATCCGGGCCGGCAGCGGGTGGCGGCCTGCGCAAGATTGGCGCGGGAAGATTGATTCTCAGCAGCACCAACACTTACGCAGGGGCAACCGTGATTGAGGCAGGCACCCTGGAGTTGGCCCCGCGTCTGCTGGATGGTCTGGTTTACCGCCTTGACGCCCATACAAACGCACTTTCAACCCTAGTGCTTGGCAATAATTCAAATGTTATCTCATGGGCGGATGCAAATGGCTCTGGAATCCTCTTCACCACCAATAAAACCGAGATCGCTCCGGTCTATGATGCCGCGCTTTTCGGCGGACGCGGCGGCTTGCGCTTTACCCGTAATTCAACCATCTGCCGTCTTGCCACAAAGAGCGTAACCCGGGCACAGTCGGTCTTTGCGGTCATCTCGCCTGCGTCAGGTAATGATCTCGGCGGTTTATGGGGCGCCTCAGAAAATGATTACGGAATCCGTTTGACATCCGGCACTGTTCAGTATGCTGGCAACGACGGTGATTTTTCAAGTACCGGCTGGGTCTATATGAACGGCGTTAACAAGAATACATTCACCGTTGGGCAGCCAGTTGTGGTGACAGCGATTGCCGGAAATTCACAAAGCCGGGCAACGGCAATTGGTGACTACTGGGCCAATACAACGCATCGCCGCGTTTTTAAAGGGGATATTGCAGAGATCCTGGTCTATGATCGTCGGCTTGATGATCGTGAGCACCAGGAGGTCGAGGCCTACCTGATGGCAAAATGGCTGGGAACTGTTCCGGCCCCGCAATTCAGCGCCTCTCTGCTGCCGGAGAACACAGCTCTGAATGTTTACGGTGGGGCATCGGTTGAGCTTGGCGGAACCTCTTTAAAGCTCGCATCTCTGAATGGCGCGGGTAGCATTGGCAATAAAGCCTTGGCTTTATCCTCTCTGACAGTGGGCAGCCTTGATGCGGACAGCATTTTCGCCGGGCACATTGCAGGCAACGCGCGGCTGGTTAAAATCGGCGGCGGCACTGTTGTGCTGGCTGGTCTGAACAGTTATACAGGTTCCACCGCAATTGAAGCCGGCACGCTCTCGATTATTGGCGGCACGACCTCGGTTACAGGGCTGGTTTATCGGCTCGACGCCTCGCAAACCGATACCTTTAGCACGCTCGCTGATGGCTCAAATGTGACCAGCTGGGTAGATGCAAATGGCTCTGGCTTTACATTCACGGCAGCCAGTGATGTCAACTGTCCGGTGTACGACAGCTCCCTGTTTAACGGACGTGGCGGTCTGCGTTTCGGTGTAGGATCAACACGCAGTCGGATGGTTGGTTCGGCCACAGCAAATGCACAGACGCTCATTGCTGTGAATATGATCCGTGACACCAGAAACAACAACGGTGGATTATGGGGGAAAAACCTGCAGGATTCCGGGCTGCGTATTGGTGAAACCACCTGGTACTATCCCGGTAACGATAATGATTTTCATTACGCTGGTAGTGGTGGTTTGGTGTACATGAACGGCGGTGTCTCAAACAGCATTGCCTCTGTCGGAGTTCCGCATGTGCTCACCTCTGTCAGCGGCTCTCGGCAGAGCTTTAAGCCAGCGATCGGCGACTACTGGTTTTCAAGTCAATATACTGAACGGGCCTATCACGGTGATGTCGCGGAGATCTTGGTCTATGACCGAAAGTTGACTGATCTGGAACGCCGCAGTGTGGAGCTTACGCTGATGGCAAAGTGGTTCCCAACGGGTGACGGCGAAACAGTTCTTCCCAAGAGCGCGGATATCTCTGTTGCCCAGGGGGCAACGCTGGATCTGAGCGGCGGCAGTGTCACGATTGGCTCTCTCACTGGTGGCGGCCTTGTCTCAAACGGAGTGCTTAGTGTCACAGGCAATGTTGCCCCTAACGGCACCTTGACCTTTACGGAGACACCTGTGCTGACAGGCACTCTCGCAATCGATGTTGCGGCTGAGGGATCGAACAACACTATTGGCGCGAATGCGGCAATCGATATCTCGGGACTGGAGCTGCTCCTTAATTTGCCTGAAGGTAAGCCTGCTGTTGGCGCATACACCTTGATCTCTGCCTCCGGCGGGGTTACCGGGGTGTTTGAAAGCGAGTCAGTCAGCGGAGCTTGGTCAATTGTCTATGACGCTAATGCAGTGCGGCTGCTCTATGCTTCCGGCACCGTTTTTATAATAAGGTAGGTCGTCGCTCAAAATATTGCTGAAGGGAGTGTGTCTGGTGATAGTTAATAACAACTCTAAAAAACTGATCGCCCGCGCGGTGATTGGTGTGGCTATGGGTTTCAGCCTGCTGGCTGGCGGTTCAGATATCCGCTTCATCTCGCACCGCGGCGAGTCGTTGGACGCGCCGGAGAACACGATGGCTGCTTTCCGGCTGGCAGTGGAACGGCAGACCGCTGGCTTCGAGTGCGATGTGTACCTTACTGCCGACAATGAGATCGTCTGTCTGCATGATCTGACGCTGGAGCGCACCACCGACGGCAGCGGCAAGCCCGGCGATTTCACGCTGGATGAGCTGAAAAAACTGGACGCAGGCTCGTGGAAGGCTCCGCAGTTCGCGGGCGAACGCATCCCCACGCTCTCCGAGGCATTGTCGCTGGCGCGTGATAACTTCGAGATCTATGTTGAGATCAAGAGCGGCACAGAGATCATGCCGCGTCTGCTGGAGGTCATGGCTGCCGCGCCTGAGGCCACGCCCGCGCGTGTTGTTTTCATCAGTTTCAATACTGCTGTGGTAGCGGCTGTCCGAGAGCAGCTTCCAGCCTACCGCGCTTACTGGTTGACGGGCATTACGCAGGGCAATGACGGGATGGTCTCGCCTAGCGCGGCGTCAGCCATTGCCACGCTGCAGACGATCAACGCCAGCGGGCTTGACGCGCAGGACCACCTCCTTGTGGATCAGGCGTATGTCAACGCAGTCAAGAGTGCTGGTTACAGCTTCCATGTCTGGACTGTCAACGATGCGGCGAGAGCCGCGGATTTTACGGAGATGGGCGTGGACACAATTACCACCGACTGCGGCGGCAGACTCGACGCAGTGCTGAGTGGCGCGTCATCGGTCGAGGTGCCTCTGATTCATTGGACTTTTGATGGCGGCGCGGCGACAAACTGCGGCAGCGGCGGCGCCGCTTATGATGCGACGGTGTTTGGCGCTGTGGCTTTCACGAACGGCATCCACGGCGGCGGGTTGCGGTTCCTTGGCGGTAGCGAGGGCTACGCCTCTGTCTCCCACACCTTTGGCGACCAGGGCACAGTTGCGTTCTGGTGCAAGCCAGAGAGATTTTATAATTGGAACTCTTTGTTCGACAACAGCGTTGATCCCAATAAGTGGGAGATGTGGACAGATGTTAACTCTGTGGTCAGGTTCAGGTTGGGGAGTGGCCAGGGTGATGTCTACGGCTACAGGCTTAATGACCAGTATAACGGCACGAACCAGTGGTATCACTTTGCGTTAACCTGGAACCGTAACGCGCAGATTAACCATGTGCGGCTATACATCAACGGTGTAGAGAGCCAGCGTGCCCAGATCACATCGTGGATAACCCCGGGCAACACCTTCTATTTAGGCGGACACACCGGCAATACGCCTTCCGAGAGCGTGATGGACGATCTGCGTATTTATGAGACAGTGCTGACTCCGGAGCAGGTGCACTCCGTGCATGCGGAGATCGCCTCCCGCGCGCCGGTCGTGCATATCACACTGGACAGTTCGCTCGATAATATCGGCACAGGCGGGACACGTTATGAGGCGACCCGCTACGGCGAACCGGACTGGACAACCGGGATCAACGACAAAGGCCGGGCACTGGCGCTGGACGGCGTGGACGACTACGTATCAATACCGTATCGTCTCTCTACCTCCGGTTCAGTGTCCATGTGGTACTATATTCGTGCTCCCTGGCACGATTTCAATACGGTTTTTGACAACTCAGCTAATCCCGATAATTATGAGTGCTGGGTTGATAAAGACGGGGCACTCCAGTTCAGGCCGGCAGGGGGCCAGTTCCAGCCGAGGGCGCGATACGCGTTAGGAGGCAACTCCAACCGCTGGCACCATATTGTCGGCACCTGGGACGCGCTTTCAAGCAACATGGTGCTCTACGTGAACGGGGTTGAGCGCGGGCGGGCAGTGAACACCAACGGCATTGCGTGGCCCACAGCAGGAACGTATTTTCACATTGGCGGGGGACATGTCAACAACACTAACGGAACAGGGGTAGCCTCCGATCTTCAGATCTTCGAGACACCGCTTTCGCCCCAACGTGTGGCCGAGGTGTATGGCGAGCTGGGCCAACGCGGCGGGCTGGTGGCTTATGTGCCGTTCGACAACACGGCAACGGATGTCGCCAACAGCAACGTGGTGACGCTCGTCGGCTCGCCAATGTACGTCAAGACCCAGGGCGGATTTCTCAAAGGCTTGAGCTGCGGAGGTGTGGGTACCAGTGACAGTGCCTCGATCTCCAATGTGCTGGGGTCGAGCGTCGGCACTGTCGCGCTGTGGTACTACGCGCGCGGCCCGTGGTACAACTACCAGACGATCTTTGACAGCCCGCTGCACAACGATTACTGGGAGAGCTGGATCTATGAGGATGGACGGGTTGCCTTTCGGGTCAGCCATCTTCCAGGCGGCGGAATGGTTCAATACTCTCTGAATAACCTGCGGGGGCCGGATAGCTGGTACCATATCGCGTGTGTCTGGGATCGCGCGGCAATGCAGACAAAGCTCTATGTCGACGGTGTTCTGCGCGGCACCTCTACGCTCACCGCCGCAGGCTGGGTCGATCCCGGGACAACCATTAATCTGGCAGGCGGGCATAAGGGCAACACAAAAGGCAACGGGATTTGGGATGAGGTGCGGATTTACGACCGCGCCTTGACTGTTGATGAGATTGCCGAGCTGACAGTGATACCGCCGACTCCACCCTCTAAAGGCACACTTATGGGGTTGCGGTAGGTCACATCTATGAATTAGCGCATATTACCGGGTAACCGTCAAAAAAAATAATTCAGTATACTGAATTATATGATTCTGCTATACATAATAGCAATTGAGGGGGCATCCTTAGTTTGCGGCGAACAATCGGCAATCTGTGGACTGGGGATTTTATAATATCAAGCGCTGATCCAATAAAGGAAGAACAATGAAAATATCTGTAACCGCCGCTGTCGCACTGTCGCTATCTATAACTGCCGCCTGCGCCGGGCAACCAATAAAATTCATCTCGCACCGCGGCGAGTCACTGGAAGCACCGGAGAACACCATGGCTTCCTTCCGGCTGGCAGTGGAACATCAGACCGCTGGCTTTGAGCTGGACGTGGACCTAACCTCTGACAACGAGATCATTTGTCTGCACGACAAGACGCTGGAGCGCACCACAAATGGCAGCGGCAAGCCCGGCGATTTCACGCTGGATGAGCTGAAAAAACTGGACGCAGGCTCGTGGAAGGCTCCGCAGTTCGCGGGCGAACGCATCCCCACG
>JAQUCE010000182.1 GCA_028686345.1 Kiritimatiellia bacterium | reverse complement strand
GATCAACCAGGTATGCGCCCGCCTCGGAACTATCCTCTCCCATGCCCCGATACGCGACGGTGCGGCCAAGGGCAAGATAGAGCGCTTTTTCAGGAGCGTGCGGGATAAGTTCCTGTTGCAGGTGCTGGACATGTCGTCTCTGAAAACTTTGAACGATCAGTTCCGCGTCTGGGTGGAGGAGGAGTACAACGCCGCCGTGCACGGCACGCTTCAGATGAAGCCGGTCGACCGCTTCGCCATGGACTTGAAAAGGATCCGTTTTCTGGATCCGATGGATTACAACGAGGAGCTGTTCTTCTTTGAACAGGAGCGCTGTGTCCGCAAGGACATGTCAATCAGGACAAAAAAAGGTCATCACCCCGACTGTGTCTCGCGCTCTGCACACCTACCCGAGCATCCTCAAGATCCTTTGCGCAGCGATGAACCTCGAGTCCGGGGGCGGGCTGAGAAGAACGAACAACTGCTGATTGAAGCCGCCTTCAAGGTCAACGCCAAAGGCCGCTTGCTCGTGCCGGTCATTGATGACGCGCATCTGATGGAGGCGGGATCTGCTGAGGAGCAACCCGCCTGGGGATAACCGGAAGAGGTGAAAAAAACGCCAAAACAGGGTGACGCTTCTGCCTGTTTTGACGCTAAGCCTCTGTAAAATCATAATTGAAAACAACTTACATCAAAAAAACGACGTTTTTTGGCTCTTAGAGCGGTATTTTGACCCCTAAAATGAGTGTTTAACGGATTTATGCGCGGCCATTCGTAGTTGAAAATCAGCCCGAATTATTTGCCCCAAGTTTTATGTTGCATTTTTATAAAGAATCAGTTTTAATAGCTTTAATTAAATTGGAGTAGGAGTTTGTCATGAAATCTTTGTACTGTCTGTTTTGTTGCTCCCTTGTGTTGGGGCATGCGTATGGGGTTACGGTAAATAAAGCCACGCTGCCGGATTCCAGGTTTGCTGACCTTGAAATAGACAGGTGTTAAAGATGTTTTCAAAGAGTTCTCTGCTTGGCTTGCTGTTCGGGCTGATTGCTCTTTATGTTATCGCAGCCCTCTGCGAATCAAAGGGTACCCGTGATCTGATCCGCCAGCTCTCCAGTCAGTGGTGTAAGCGCAACCTTTTTGAGAGGCTCTCTATTCTCGCAGTCGTCGCAATGCT
Organism: Kiritimatiellia bacterium; assembly: GCA_028686345.1. Classification (GTDB taxonomy): domain Bacteria; phylum Verrucomicrobiota; class Kiritimatiellia; order RFP12; family UBA1067; genus M55B167. The sequence continues at coordinate 4,565 of JAQUCE010000182.1, read as the reverse complement.
AACAATTTATGCTGGAACAAAGCCGGCTGGCACAGGCTACGAACCACCCTCCTATGTTGTCTCGCTACCGGATGTAGGGCTTGTGCAGGAGGGCTCTGCCATGCTCTCAGGAGGTATCAGCATCGAAGATGCGCCGATGAGCTCTGGAAGCCCTGAGCTGACGTATGCTCAAATGATCAACGGTTATGCGCTTACCCAGGTTTCGACTGGAACTGTCTCATGGCTCCGTTACCCTGAAAACTATACTGTCATCTCCAACTGGCTCGCCTACGGGGTTCATGATGATGTGCAGCACCTCAAGCTTGACCCGCAGTTTCCTATTCATTATTCAACCAACATAGCCTCGGATCTATGGGTCTCTAGCAGCGGAACGTTCTCGTTTGATGCTGTTAAGGGCTCGCCCTTTATCAGCACCAATGGATTGCCTGACGGCTCTTTAATTCCATACGCGGCGATGCTGCATGGTCCTTTGAGTATTATCCCTCCTGAAAGCCGCGTGTGGTATGCAGCGTCAGCAACCAACTATTGCATGACCTGGGAGAACCTCTATGCTGGCCGACAAACTAACAACCCCGTTACCTTCCAGATGGAGGTGCTTGCCAATCAGGACATCATCTATCGCTACCAGCTGGGTTCGAACACTGTCAACTCTCAGACCCTTACCAATTTCTTAGTGGGGCTTCAAGCCAACACCCCCGAGGGAGGTGAGTCGCTGCGCTTTAATTCCACAAATTCCACCCCTGAGGTATTCGAGCTTTACTGGACATATTTCGGCTACCTCGACCCCGCAATTTCAGATCACGATAATGACGGACTCACCAGCAGCGCAGAAATATTCATCTACAAGACAGATCCGCATATGCCGGATACAGACCTGGACGGCTTGACCGATGCTCAGGAAGTTGAGCTGGGAACTAACCCGAACAACCCTGACACTGATGGAGATGGCATACCTGATGGTGCCGAGGCCCCGGGACAGGCGCTTATCTTTAACACCACCGACGATGATGGTGACGGACTGCCTGATAGCTGGGAGATGGCGTGGCTGGGGTCAACCGGAGCAACAGATAATGCCTACGGGGATTACAACTCCGATGGCATGGCCAACATTGTCAACCTGCTGACAGCGACTGATCCCTTTGCCGTACCGTCTCCCTGGTTTGCTGTGACCAATAGTGTGCAAAGTGTCGGCTACGATGTATGGCAGATCGCCCCTGCGTTTTCCATGCAGCTGCCAGCGGGCCTCACTAACATCCTGACCCGCACGCTGCAAATATCCCGCACCTCACCATGGCAGCAGTTTTTTATCTCATCCGATATAAATGCGGGGGCACCCTGGTCGCTTGACGGTCTCTCGCTAACCTGGAGGTCCGGCAACCCTGTCAATCCGGAGCAGAGCGCAATCAGTTCGCCCGCCTCTGACAGCCTTTGGCTGGAGCTGGGCACCAATCTTATCAGCTCCCTGACCTTTACCCTCGACGCATCGCGCACCAACGGGCATGTTTACTGCCCCAAACCCCTCTACCTGATCCGCTGGACTCCCGAACTCACCTTCACAGAGGCTGGCAATGTGAAAATCGTAACCCACGACAACAAACGATATGCAGCATCAATACTCGCCGCGCCTGATGCGGCGGCGGTGCCTTTTTCCATCAACAACCCCATGCCGCACAAAGAGGCCACCGCCAGTCCAGAACTTTGGCAACAGATATCCCTGCCCCCTTACGCCGGCTCAAAAATCTATCCTCACTTTACAGAGAATCTCACTGGTTACTTAACAGCACTCAGCCCTGCTACAGGAGAGTTGCCTGCCTCTGCGGGCAATTCATCGACTAGCATCCTGCTCTACAACCCCGTTGTTAAATCCAACAACGGCATAACCGTTGGTCGTCCATTTGGCGCGCTCTCCCAGCCCTACCCGCTCAACTCCGCTGCAACGCGTCGCACCTGGCGCAACAATGCTGAGGCAACCGGCACCCTGAGCGGTTCGATTGAGGTATCCCTTGGGGTTGACTGCGATTTTGTGGATATCACTCTCAACGGTGTTTCGTTCGACAGCCCCGACCCTCAGACTTACGGAGTCACAACCCTGGAAGCACCCGCAGGAGGCTGCACCCAGCATTGCGAGTGTTCAGATGACAGCCACATCGACATCAATATATTCGGTGAGTGCATTTGGCACCACTGCGAACCAACCGAAGAAGATGAGGAAGAGCAAGATTACGAGAGTAGCCCACCGCCGGACGAAAATTGCGATGATTGCGACTGCTCCAGCGACGGACCGCAGCAGGGCTCTCTCAAGTTCCGGGTAAAACTGGGTGAGCCAGGTTACGATCAGGTCTCCGGCTACCTCTGGTTCGCATTTGAAACTCCCGTGCCCATAACCACCAACATCTTCCAGGTCCTGAGCGGACCTGATGTGGCTATCTCCATCACCAACGGCGTGACCTCTATCACCAGCTCGGCACCGAATGGAAACCCTCTGCTCCGCACCATAGAGAACATCAGCAGCGGAGTCTGCATCAAGCTCTACAACTCAGAGGGCGACTATGATCATATGTGGGAGATCACAAATCCTGGCAACAATTCAAATATAGTCCGAATCATCAAGAGCAAAAATCGGACTGGCAGCACTCAGCCCTCGGTCGTTCTCTCCGAAACCCACACCTATGATCAGGAGAACGGCGCATGGATCAAAACTGATAACCTCAGACATTTTTCGAAAACTCTTACCTCATACGGCGATCTTGAAGCCGATGGCTGGCGCTACGAGAACACCATACTCAAAGACCACACAGAGAAAATACTGGCAGCAACAGTGATCAAGCGCAGCGTCCTGGGCATGGGAGACAGCGCAGTCACGCGCATCACCCGGCAGCAAACATGGGATGGGTACGCCAGCCGTTATCTGGCACAAAACTCCCTTTACTGGAGCGACAACCAGAGCAGCCGTCTGCATGGCAGCCTCAAACTGCGCTATGGCGACGACACGCCATGGGAGTACCACTTCTGTGACGACCGCGGACGCAGAGTGCTCAGCGCAGGGCCACTCAATGGTTCAACCCACTCCGCCGCTATGGAGAGCCGCAACGATATCGACACCATTCAAGATTTAAAAAACATAGCCGGACTCTCCTGCACAGCTGAGTTAAACTCCTACACCCCGCTGGATGGAACCGGCGACACCCGCAATTCAAAAGACTCCCGTAAACCGCGCAAAACTGAGAAATATATCATAGAAAATGGCAACGCCATTCTTACTGCCCGTGAGTGGCACATTTACAAGCGCGGAGGCAACGAAGAGCATCTGACTCTAGAACACATCGCTATCCGCGCTGCCTCACAGAGCTCAGCCATGAACGATGTTGCTAACCAGACAACCACCTTTGTCTCTATTGCCGATGAACCCGCGAACGCGTTGATCCTACGGGGCCGCCCGCTCATGCAGCGAAATCCCGACAACACACAGACAACATACGAGTATGACCTTGATCAGGTAAACGACGAGCTGATCGTCACCACCCACAGCGGCACCACAGACAGCCCTCAGGGCATAGCAGATAAAAGCACCTATGACGTTGAATATATTGATGCCAACTACGGACGCACCATTGCACTTGAAAAATATCTCTATAACGGCGAAGAGGCTGACGATGTCCTGCTTGAGTCTGAACAAAACTATTACAACAGCGATGACCGCCTCATCTCCACTGAATATTCCGATGGCACCTTCAGCAGCAACCTCTGGAATTGCTGTTACATTACAAACACTATCGCCCGCGATGGCACCATCATTGCTTACAACGAATGGCCCAGCAACCCCGCCGACTCCGAGGTGGTGTATCTATCGCAGGGTCAGCTCCCCGGTGCCGATGGAAACCACCCCGCCCACTATACCCGGACCGATGCCATAGGCCGTGAGATCGAGAGCGCCAGCTACGTGGCCGATCCCCAGTTCGGCTATCATTTCGGTTATGCAGAGCAGGTCACCAAAACCGCCTATCCCTTCGGCACAGATAACTTCAGTGTAACAACCGACCCGCTGGGGATTTGCACCACCAACATCACAACCTGGAATGGCACCACCAACATAACCGTTACAAGTAGGGCGGGGATCACAACCACCTCGACAACTATCGCGGGAGGTGCAAAAATCACAACCCAAAGCTGGAAAGACTCCGTCTCGGCCAAAAACTTAATGAAGGCAGAAAAATCCGAGGTGGAAATATTAGACAACGGCTGTAAGAAAACAACCTCTTATGTAAAATATGACGATGGCGAGTGGCTCACGCAGTCGGAGACAGTCAGCGACCTGCTGGGAAGGACGGTGACAAGCTCAAGAGCCGGAACGGGTGGGGCAATGCTGGTGACTTCCAATGTCTATAATAGTGTGGGATTGCTAGTGCGGACAATCAATCACGACAGAGCGTCGACGGTCTTTGCATACAATGAACTTGGAGAAAGAACCGCGACAATTAGCATAGCAGCGGGACTGACGCTTGACTTCAACCCGCAAAATTTTACGCTGACCGAAGTTGTTGCGCTAGATAAATATGTAATAAACT
>JAQUCE010000181.1 GCA_028686345.1 Kiritimatiellia bacterium | reverse complement strand
GCGACCCCCCTAGGGGGGTTAAGAGAGAGACCCAAGATTCGCTACGCTCACCTCGGGGCCCAAAACAACAAAAAAGCAACAAGGAAATGCAGAAAAAAAGTGACAACTTTAAATCAGGACTGGACACATGGCAGGTCGAAGCTGTAGGGCGGCTGGCCGTGACCGCGCCGGCGGGCGGAAGTGGAGTGCAATGCGAGCCGCAAGCTGCCTGGCGATTGGCATAAACGAGCCCCCCGCGGTCAAGGCCCGCGGCTACAGTGCTGCGCAGGGCGGATTGCAAGCTATTTGCAAGATCTGTCGTTCGGTGTCGCTCATAGAGCGACTACTACACATGCATTGCACTGTAGAACGTAAGGGTTGTCGTTCGGTGTAGTAGCCGCGCTGCGAGCGGCATACTGCAACAGGTTCATGAAAGGCGCGCCCCGGGGTGTAGAGTTGCTTCTCAGAAGCAATTGCGGATGCCGGGCGATTGTTCGTCAAAGGCGCGCCATGGGATTTCATAATCTTTGTTTGGCTCATCCGTCGTCGTCCCGCAACCTGGCTTCGCCCGCAAGCGGGGCTACGCCGTGGCATTGCGGAACTATGCCGGACAAGGGCCGCCAACACTACACGTTTCCACTGTGATGAAGCCAGCATGTCACACGAAAGGCGCGAAGCCGGGAAGTCGTCCGCTATGCGGGCGACTGCGAACAACAGGCGAGCCATCAGGTTGCGCACCTTAGTCAGCCGCATAGCGACTGACCTCCTTGCTCCGCACCTGGCAGGCACGCGCCCGCCAAGCGATAGGCAGGCCGAAGCTGTAGGGCGGCTGGCCGTGACCGCGCCGGCGAGCGACAGTAGAGTGCAATGCAAGCCGCAAGCTGCCTGGCGGTTGACCACGAACGAGCCCCCCGCGGTCAAGGCCCGCGGCTACAGTGCTGCGCAAGCAGAAGTGTAATGCAACGCGAGCCGCAAGCTGCAAGGAATGCGCCAGCCGAGTGATTGGCAGGTCGAAGCTGTAGGGCGGCTGGCCGTGACCGCGCCGGCGGGCGGAAGTATGGCGCAACTCTGGTCGCGAGTTTTGTCCCGCTTGACAAGGTGTGAGATAAGGCGCGAAGCCAGGAAGTCGTCCGCTATGCGGGCGACTGCGAACAACAGGCGAGCCATCAGGTTGCGCACCTTAGTCAGCCGCATAGCGACTGACCTCCTTGCTCCGCACCTGGCAGGCGCGCGTCAGCCGAGCGAGCGGCAGGTCGAAGCTGCAGGGCGGCTGGCCGTGAACGCGACGGCGGGCGGCATTGGAGTGCAGATCACTGAACATAGGGTGTCAAAATGGTTACACTAAGGAACACATAGCTCACAAAGATTGCTGCGTTGTTTTTTAGGTAAAAACAACTTATGACAACAACTATCTGAACTTCTTGTTTTTTATGACAGGAGTTGAGAGAATAGCAGCCTAAAACACAGCCATGAAAAAAATAAACGTCGAAAAAATAACCCCCTATACGGGCGGCGAGAGCAAGAGCGCACAGATTGAGCGCGCGTTTGATCAGATCGCCCCCCACTATGATTTTATGAACCGGTTGCTCTCCGTCGGCATTGACATCTCATGGCGGCGCAGGGCGCTCAACTCCCTGGCAGCCATTAACCCCGGGCAAATTCTGGATGTGGCCACAGGCACCGGCGACCTTGCCATCAGCCTGGCCGCCAAATTTCCAGATGCAGCGATCACGGCCCTTGATCTCTCACAGAAGATGCTGCAAGCAGCACAGGTAAAAGCGCGGAGAAAAGGAGTTGCGGGGCAGGTCGAGTTTTTGCAGGGCGACGCTCTTACCATGCCATTTCCAGATGCAACCTTTGAGCTGGCCACCATCGGCTTTGGCCTGCGCAACTTTGAAGATATCGACGCTGGATGCTGCGAGATGCACCGTGTTCTGAAACCAGGCGGGACGCTGCTGGTGCTCGAGCTCTCCCGGCCCCAGGCAAAGATCTTAAGCCGCGGCTATAACTTCTATCTCTCCCGTGTCATCCCCCTGCTGGGCCGCACCTTTGCAGGCTGTGAAGCCGAGTACACCTATCTTCCCGCCTCGATCAAAGAGGTTCCTCAAGGAGAGGCGATGCTTGCCATACTGTCGCGGGCAGGCTTCAGCAATTGCAGGGTGAAGCGTTATGCCTGCGGTCTCTGCTCCTGCTACACAGCGACTGCCGGCTGAAGAGCGAAAGGGATTTGACTTTTTCCAGCCATATCCGCATAATTGGTTGTGCGTTGGAGCAGGATTTGGTTAACGGTTGTTTTGTCAGGACATATCACTGGAACAGTTTCGTTGCCGTCTGGATTCTGGCAAAACACTAAAAGGAGATAAAAGCATGAATAAAGTCACTCTCTGGGTTGTCGGAGTGTTCGCTATTGCCTGTGTGAGCTACGCGGATGTCGCGTGCAGTGGTGACTATAAAAGCCATCTTCAGGGCATCGCCGTAGACGATGCTGGAAACATCTACTGGTCGTTCACCACCTGGCTGGTCAAGACCGACGACCAAGGCGCAGTGTTGGAAAAGGTTGATGTTCCCTGGCACTACGGAGATCTAACATGGCACGGAGGCAAGGTCTATGCTGCCGTGAACCTCGGCAAGTTTAACCAAGAGCCAGGCCAAGCCCAATCCTGGGTGTATGTGCATGACGACGGCAACCTTGAGTTGATCTCGAAACACGCTGTTTCTGAGGTAGTTCACGGCGCAGGCGGTATGGAGTGGCACAACGGGCATTTCTTCGTGGTTGGCGGGCTGCCAGCAACGCATACGGCCAACTACGTGTATGAGTACACAGAGACTTTCGCATTCGTGAAACGCCATGTGATTGACAGCGGGCAGACGCTTATGGGAGTCCAAACCGTCTGCCGCGGCAGTGACGGCACATGGTTGTTCGGCTGTTACGGTAAACCTGCGGTCACACTGCGAACTGACGACAACTTCAAACTTCTGGGAACGCATGTTTTTAATTGTGCGGTTGGCATTGCGCAGTCAAAAACCGAAGGCGAGATGCTGGCTGCCGAAAATCGTGTGCTGGAAAACGGACGGCATAAGGGTTCGATCAAGCCAGTGAACAGAAAAACGATTATCGCGAAATAATTTTACGTTTTCGTGATTGCATCGTAGCAGCGTAAGTGCTTAACTAGTGTCTACAAATTGTGCAGTTAGCACACTGAGGGAAGTTTATGGAAATGACACCTTTATACTGGTTTATATTTGGAATTCTACTCCTGGTCTTTGAGCTGGCAACCCCTGGCTTTGTGACCATGTTCTTTGGCATGGCCGCGCTAACGGTGGCGCTGCTCGCGTGGATCCTGCCACTGGGTCAGGTGATCAGCTGGTTGCTGTTTGCGGCCTTGTCGGTGGCTTACATCCTGCTCTTACGCAAGTATCTAAAGCGGGTGTTTATAGGCGACAAGAATGCGCCCGAACGACTGGAAGATTCCTTTGTAGGTAAATACGCTAGCGTGATTCAAGCCATTGCTCCGGGCAAACCAGGGCGGGTAGATTTCAATGGAAGCAGTTGGCAAGCAGAGTCGGAGGATGAGATTGCCGCAGGCGAGCGTGCCAAGATCTACGCCAAAAAAAACCTGACACTCATGGTGTGCAAGCATAAATGATTTTTAAATTAATTAAGTAATAAAAGAGGAGATGGATATGGGACAGATAGTTGCAATTGGAATCGCGTTTTTTGTGATTTACACTTTAGCGAAGAGTGTGCGTGTGGTGCCGCAAAAGCAGGCGTTCATCGTTGAACGCCTAGGCAAGTATTACGCAACCCTCGAGGCGGGGCTACATTTACTGGTGCCGGTCATTGACCGCGTGGCGTACAAACAATCCTTAAAAGAGCAGGCCTTGGATGTGCCGCCGCAGCAGTGTATCACACGCGATAATATATCGGTAGAGGTGGACGGCATTCTCTACCTGCGGGTCATGGATGCTGCAAAAGCCTCATACGGAATCCACAACTACACCTTTGCCACCACCCAACTGGCACAGACCACCATGCGCAGCGAGATGGGCAAACTGGAGCTGGACAAGAGCTTTGAAGAGCGCACCACCATTAACAGCGCCATTGTGGAGGCGGTCGACAAGGCCTCCGACCCCTGGGGCGTGAAGGTGACCCGTTACGAGATCAAGAATATCACACCGCCGCAATCCATTCGGGATGCGATGGAGAAACAGATGCGTGCCGAGCGTGAGAAGCGGGCCTTAATTGCCGAGTCCGAGGGTGACCGCCAGGCTAAGATCAACCGCGCTGAAGGTGACCGGCAAGAGGCTATTGAGCGCTCCATGGGCGAAAAAATGAAACGCGTGAATGAAGCTGAGGGACGCTCACAAGAGATCTTTCTGGTTGCCAAAGCGCAGGCTGACGGCATCCGCGCAGTCGCAGCCGCACTGAGTGAAGAGGGCGGCATGAGTGCCTTGAACATGCAGCTGGCCCAGGATTACCTGGCGCAATTCGGCAAACTGGCTCAGACCAACAACACAATGATCGTTCCAGCTGACATCGCCAATGTCGCGGGTATGATTAAAGCGGCCACCTCCATTGTGCAGAGCGAGAAAAGTCGCGCCTCATAAGTGCTTTTGACTGTAATTGAGTTGAAAGTGAAAAGGTCGCGCCTCTTTTGCTGGAGCAACGTAGCTCCGATTTCCAATCGGACATGTCCCGATGCAGCCGGGACTTACTGAGGTTCGGCGACGCATCTAATTCAGCTCAGCGGGCGTTACGAGCCTGCTGTTTGCCATCTATTTTCCATGCTGGTATTTTATGACAGGTAAACCTCTTTTTGATATTCCCTTTCTGGCATCGCATTGGGAGATGGAATATCGCGAGTTCCGTAAATCCGGCCAGGCAGAGCAGCTATACCGAAATCTGAAGAACTGGTCAGGCGAAAAACTGAAGGAGAGCTCCTCAGAAGCGGCTTTTATCAAACGGTTTTTCTGTGAGATCTGGAATTACCATCAGGAGGGCGATTGCGATGACGGCGCCTTTCAATGTCACCCCCAGTTTACAGTGGAGGGCGCTGGACAGGGTGGCGGCAAGGGACAGGCCGATCTGGCACTGGGGCTGTTCGGCAAGTCGTCGGAAATTGCCCAGACAGTTCCGCAGGTGCTCTGCGAATTCAAGGATATAAATTCAGCGCTGGATAAACGACAGAACCGCAAGGGCAATGACCGCTCTCCAGTGGAGCAGTGTCTCGACTACCTGCGCGGAGCCCGCACCAAGCTGACCGGACATGAGCTGGTCGACCCCTACTGGGCAGTTGTCACCGACATGAATGAGTTCAGGCTCTACTCTGTTAAATACGGACTCTCTCAAGCTCAGCGCTTTGTGATTGAACCTAAAACCGGCGACGAGCAGGAGTCGCTGCTGGCAGATACTGAATCAGCCGCATTTTCCCGCTTTCTCTTTGTAAAACTCTTTAGCAAAGATATGCTGCTCGCGGAGCGCGGCCCCTCTGCACTACAGAAGTTGCTTGACCAACAGTTGACCCGTGAAAAGGCCCTGGAAAAGGATTTTTATCTGGAGTACAAAGCCTACCGCGAGTTCCTCTATCAAACAATCAGTGAGTGTAACCCGGCTTTCCCAGGCACCCGCGTACAGCTGGTCAGACTCACTCAGCGCCTGCTGGATCGCTGCCTCTTCCTTCTTTTCTGTGAGGACATGGGTAAGTCGCTGGACTTTCCCGGCGACCTGCTGCGCGACATCCTGATTGCC
>JAQUCE010000180.1 GCA_028686345.1 Kiritimatiellia bacterium | reverse complement strand
ACAAATTTTAGTGGGCTCGGATCCAAATAGTCGTTTGAAACCGAAGTCTGTAAAGAAATTGATATAACGCTCTGTTAATGTTTCGCTCATAAATCACCTCCTATAAACGGTAAGAATAATAACATATCTTTCGCGATGCATGCAAGTCGCACAAAAGCTGAGTAAGTTTTGGCGCTTTAAATTTTTAGCGATTAGCGTTAAAAAAATTTAAAGTGCAATATTCGCGGAGATTCGTGGGCCAAAAAAACGAAGTTGGCTGTGACATGCGAGAAGATTTTTGCCCGCGAATCTACGCGAATGGATAAGGGTATTTCATCCCTGCCACTTGTCCCGGCGTAGTTCCGCTTGCGGGACGAAGACGGATGCGTGGGGTCGCTGATCGCTTGAAATACCCTTATCACGAGAATACTTACAATATACAGGAGGGGTAAGAAAATTGGTAGCGTTTTTTGAAACCACAAGGAGCACAAAGTTCACAAAGATTGCTGCGTTGTTTTGGAGGGGTAGAAAAATGGGGTAGCGTGATAGTTTTGAGGTAAAAAATGTTGAGGTAAAAAATTGGGAAACTCTGGGAGGGCTGAGCTCTGGCGCGGTTCTTTGTGTTCTTTGTACACTTTGTGGTTTCAGATCAGCTAGGCACCAATTCGCGCAAATTCGTGTTATTCGTAGTTAAAAATCTTTGTGATCTTTGTGCCCTTTGTGGTTTCAGATCAGCTAGGCACCAATTCGCGCAAATTCGTGTTATTCGTAGTTAAAAATCTTTGTGATCTTTGTGCCCTTTGTGGTTTCCAAAAAATAAAGCGCAACAGCTTGATCCCTATGTCCAGTGATCTGGTTTTCTAAAACTGTTTTGAACCATAAGTCCGGTGATCTTAACTTGCGCAGCAAGGAGGTCAGTCGCTATGCGGCTGACTAAAGCGCGCCCCTGATGGCTCGCCGGTTGTTCGCACTCGCCCGCACAGCGGACGACTTCCCGGAGCCGCGCCTTTTCTCACACCTTGTCAAGCGGGGCAACGCTTACGACTGGAGATGCGCTATACATTCGCTTTGCCGGCGCGGTCGCGGCCCGCCGCCCTGCAGCTGCGGCCTCTGAAAGTTACGCTCAAACGTTCAAACCAGTGACGCAGTCACGGCTCAAACCAGCGGCGCAGCCGCGGCTCAAACGCTTTCTTCTTGATTCATCCACCGCTTTTGTGCCATAATATAAAGTTAAATCACACGAAAGGATATTATGTTGCTTTTTGGAGAGGGATCAGTAGAGTTAAAACTGGATGCGGCGCAGATGAAACGCGCCTTGTTTTCGGCTTTGGATAAGCTGGGCAAACGCGGGAACGTGTTGATTGTGCCCCCGGATTTCACCCGCTTTCATTCGCAGGCCGGGCTGTTGACACAATTTGCGTGGGAGTATTACGGCGACGCGCTGACCGCTGTGCTGCCGGCACTCGGCACACACACTCCGATGACTCCAGGGCAGATTCGCGAGATGTTCGGTGCCATGCCGCTGGAACTTTTTCAGGTGCATGACTGGCGCAATGATGTGGTGACCCTCGGAACTGTTCCCTGCGAGTACATGCAGGAGGTCACCGAAGGGGCGCTCGATTTTGACTGGCCCGTGCAGGTCAATAAACTTCTGGTGGAGGGCAATTTTGATCTGATCCTCTCCATCGGCCAAGTGGTGCCGCATGAGGTGATCGGCATGGCCAACTACAATAAAAACATCTTTGTGGGAACCGGCGGCGTGGAGGCCATTAACCGCAGTCACTTTGTGGGCGCGGTCTATGGCATGGAGCGCATTATGGGACGGGCCGATACCCCGGTGCGCCGGCTCTACAATTACGGCAGCGATCACTTCGGCCACCTGCTGCCTGAGACGGTTTACGTGCAGACCGTGGTGGGACGCGATAACTCAAGCGGTTCGCTGGCAGTGCGCGGCCTCTACGTGGGCGCGGATATCGAGGTCTTCAATCAAGCCGCCGCGCTCTCCCTGGAGGTCAACTTCAAGATGCTCGCCGCGCCGCTCAAAAAGTGCGTGGTCTATCTGGAGCCAGGTGAATTCAAGAGCACCTGGTTGGGCAATAAAGCCATTTACAGGACTCGTATGGCCATGGCGGATGAGGGCGAGTTACTGGTGCTGGCGCCTGGTGTTGAGGAGTTTGGCGAGGACCCGCAGATTGATGCTCTGATTCGCAAGTATGGCTATTTCGGCACAGAGAAGACCATGCAGTTTGTCGAAGAAAACTTGGAGTTGCGGGAGAACCTCGGAGCAGCGGCGCACTTGATTCATGGATCATCTGAGGGTCGTTTCGGGATCACCTATGCGCCGGGTAAACTCTCGCGCGAGGAGATTGAGGGTGCCGGGTTCAAGTACGCTGAGTGTGCCGCGGCCATGCGCCGCTACAACCCTCAAGAGTTGAAGGACGGCTTTAATGTGATGGCTGACGGCGAAGAGATCTTTTATATCAGCAACCCCGCCATTGGTTTGTGGGCAGTGGAATCGCGCTTTAGCGGCAAATAATAAACAAGGAGATAATAAATGAAAGTTCCCTTTAAGGTGGATCTGAGTGGAGAGGTGGCGGTTGTCACCGGTGGTGGCGGCGTGCTGTGCGGTATGATGGCCAAGGCTTTGGCCGAATGCGGCGCAGCTGTGGCGGTCGCGGATTTGAAGGTCGAGAGCGCGCAGGCAGTGGTGGACGAGATTGTGGCGGCTGGCGGCAAGGCGTTGGCAGTGCCGTGCAACGCGTTGGATCGGGAGAGCCTGGAAGCGGCCAACAGAATGGTTGAGGCAGAGCTGGGCCCGGTTACGATTCTGATTAACGGCGCTGGCGGCAACCACCCCAAAGGGACGACCGCCATGGAGTATCTCAACCCTGATGATCTGCTGATTGAGGATCGCGACTTTGTGACCTTCTATGACCTGGATCCCAAGGGCATTGAGTTTGTCTTCAATCTGAATTTTCTGGGAACCCTGCTGCCCTCACAGGCCTTTACCAAAAACATGGCCAAGAGCGGCTCCGGTACGATCATCAACATCTCGTCGATGAACGCCTTTTGTCCGCTGACGAAGATCCCGGCCTACAGTGCGGCCAAGGCGGCGGTCAGCAATTTCACGCAGTGGATGGCGGTGCATATGTCCAAAGCCGGCATTCGCGTCAATGCGATTGCCCCCGGATTTTTCCTGACTGCGCAGAACAAAGCGCTGCTGATTAACCCAGATGGCTCACTGACCCCGCGCTCGGAAAAAATTCTCAACAACACCCCCATGGGCGAGTTCGGCCAACCAGAGGATCTGCTTGGCGTGCTGCTTTGGCTGGTCTCGAACCAGGCCGCCAGATTTGTGACCGGCGTGGTTGTTCCTGTTGACGGAGGTTTTTCCGCCTACAGCGGCGTATAATGAAGTAGTGCAAGCATCCTGCTTGCAGATGAAATGTTATTCAGACTGGGAAGAATGGGAGATGAGAGTAATAGGCTTGACGGGAAGTATGTCTGTCAGTGCCGGGTATGCCGCTAACGCCAGGCGAAGCCGGCCTGTGAACGGTATGTGTCGCGCATCAGGCATCGTCCCGCAACCCGGCTTCGTCCGCTAGCGGGGCTACGCCATGGCACGGCAGACAACTTTTTGAAAGAGCAATTAATTGTTCTTTCCAGCCGCCTAAGCGGCGAAACACCTGCATTCTTAAAGGATGCGAGTAGTATTCAGTTAATCATACAAAAGGAATAAAAATGGCTAAAAAAGCAGAGACAGTTGAAAAAATTGTTAAAAAGGGTAAAGCATCGGCAAAGAAAGCGGCTCCGGCAAAGAGCGCGGCTGCTGTCAAGAGGCCGAAGGCTGTCAAGAAGGCTGATATAGGCTTGATTGGTTTGGCCGTGATGGGCGAGAATCTGATTCTCAATATGGAGAGCAAGGGTTACACAGTTGCCTGTTACAACCGTACGGTTGCCAAAGTTGACGCTTTCATGGCGGAGCGCGGAGCAGGTAAAAAACTGATTGGCTGCCACACCTTGCAGGAGTTGGCGGATTCGCTGAAGAAGCCCCGCCGCGTGATGCTGATGGTCAAAGCCGGCAAGGCTGTTGACCAGACCATTGAGGCGCTGCTGCCAGTGCTGGAAAAAGGCGACATCATTATTGACGGCGGCAACAGCCACTTCCCCGACACTATTCGCCGTTGCAATTATTTAAAGGAGAAGGGGCTGCGCTTTATTGGCGCTGGTGTCTCCGGCGGCGAAGAGGGTGCCCTCACAGGTCCGGCTATTATGCCCGGCGGCGACCCGTCAGCGTGGCGTTTTGTCAAAGACATATTTCAGGATGTGGCGGCCAAGGTTGAGGATGGAACTCCCTGCTGCACATGGATGGGCAAGGATGGCGCAGGCCACTTTGTCAAGATGGTGCACAACGGCATTGAGTATGGCGACATGCAGCTCATTTGCGAGGCCTATGATCTGATGGCCCGCGGCCTGGGAATGAGCGCGGCTGAGATGCAGAAGGTCTTTGCCAAGTGGAACAAAGGCGCGCTTGACAGCTATCTGATTGAAATCTCGGCTGACATCCTTTCGCAGTACGATGAGGAGAGCGGCAAACCAATGGTGGATGTGATCCTTGATACAGCTGGACAGAAGGGCACCGGCAAATGGACCTCTGAAGCTGGTTTGGATCTGGGCGTTGCCATCCCGCAGATTGCCGAAGCGGTTTTTGCCCGTTGTCTCTCTGCGATCAAAGATGAGCGCGTGGCGGCCGCCGAGGTGCTGAAGGGCCCCAACAAAAATAAGGTTGAGGTTGATAAAAAGCTCTTTCTCAAACAGCTTGAGCAGGCGGTTTACGCCTCCAAGATCTGTTCCTATGCGCAGGGCTACCAGTTGCTGCGCGCCGCGTCGGAGGAGTATGGCTGGGAGTTGAACTATGGCGAGATTGCCATGGTCTGGCGTGAGGGTTGCATTATCCGCGCCCGCTTCCTGGGCAATATCAAGGAGGCCTTTGACACTGATCCGTCGCTGGCCAACCTGCTGCTTGACCCTTATTTCACGGGCGTGATCTCGCGTGCGCAGAGGGCTTGGCGTGCAGTCATCCAAACCGCGGTGGCACTGGGGATTCCGATCCCGGCCATGGGCACAGCCTTGAACTACTACGACGCTTACCGCAGCGCGCGCTTGCCAGCCAATCTGCTGCAGGCTCAGCGCGATTACTTCGGCGCACACACCTTTGAACGTTTGGATAAAGAGCGTGGGCAGTTTTATCACCACATCTGGACTGCAACCGGTGGCAGCACCGCTGCTTCAACCTATATTGTCTAAAAATAATTCAGCCCCCGAGTTATATGTATCCGCGACGCGGAACAGTAATGAGGGAATTTGCAGTGATTATGCCCCCCGCGGGAGCGGGGGTCTTTTTTTAAGCTACAACTGCCAGCTACCGGCCGTAACCATAATTCCGGATCACTGGACATAGGGGGCAAACGGTTGCACTTTAGTTTTTGAAACCACAAGGAAGACAAAGAGCACAAAGGTGCTGCGTTGTTTTTAACCACGAAAATCACGAAAAGTGTGCGCTGCTGAGTTTTTTGCCCACGAAACGAAGCGTAGCGTAGTAGAGCATTATCGAAGATGAGGCAAGGAGCAAAGCGACTGGCAATCTCCGCGAAGGGATAAGGGTATTTCATCCCTGGTAAGTTTTGGCACTTTAAATTTTTAGCGATTAGCGTTAAAAAAATTTAAAGTGCAATATTCGCGGAGATTCGCGGGGGGGGGGGGG
>JAQUCE010000082.1 GCA_028686345.1 Kiritimatiellia bacterium | reverse complement strand
CCGAAGAACCAGAGCACCAACAGGAGTTGCACAGTGCCGAAGGCGATCTTAAACCAGTAGGGCAGCACTGGCTCGTGATACTGGGAGAAGGCTGCTTCAATCACACCGGCCCAGGCCATCATCAGCATTACTCCAAACATGAGTGTCACAATATCCGGCAGGGCCTGACGCAGACGCATGGCCAGACTCAGACGGGTGCGCCCGCCAATCAGCGCCGCGCCCAGGATCAGCCCGGCCTGGCCAGCCAGCAGGATGGCGGGGATTTCAACTGAACCGTGCGGCAGCAGCCAGCCTGTAAGGAAAAGAGCCTGCCCGCCAACAATGTAATCCAAACAGACCGCGCCCAGCAAAACCCCGTTTGCAAACAGCAGAATAAAGGTCAGCACACCGCAGGTCATTCCAGAGGCAATCACAACAAACCCCACCCGGCTGTTGTGCGTCATGTACCAGATTGAGCCGCTCAACTTACGCCCATCATATACATTTTCAGTGGCTCGCTCCTCTTTGGCTACCCGCTCAGCCGGGGTGATCGCCAGGTGCGCATAGGGCAGCAGCACCTCTTTGCTGAGAGGGTCCAGCGCTAAGAGCGAAGCACCCATGAGCACCCCCATCAGGGTCAAAGCCAGCGAGAGCAGGAGTTTTTGACTGTGCCGCCGCACTGTGCGCGGAAAGGTGCGGAGCAGCCATTCAACAGGGTGAAAACGAGCGGCGCGGTGCTCCGGCATTGTGTGCAGCTCAGCATAGGCGCGGGCGCATAAGGCCTCCAGGTAGTCGCAGACATCGCGCTCCACCCCGTAGGTCCGCAGCTCTGAGAGGTCAGCGCAGCTCCGGCTATAGAGATAGTGCAAGCGCTTGACCTGTTCCAACGAAAGTTTGGGCACAGTGCTGCGGCCGAGTAATTGCAGCTCCTGCTCCAACTCCTCCCACAAGGGGCGGCCTTGGGCGGTAAATTTTTGCATGTTAATAATCATCAGAGCATCTGCCTTTGTTTGACCTCTAAATACTGGTTCACCAGCGCCACAGCTACATCCTCCGGCTCCGCTAATTTGAGAACAACCCCTTTGGCTGCCAGCGCGCGACGCAGGATCTCAAGATCACGCCGGATTAGATCACCGGCAACCGCAGTATAGATCTGCTCCACACTCGTAACCGGCTCCTCCAAAACAGCGCTGCTTGCCATCGGACGCGGCATGCAGAGATGCACCAGATGGCGCTTGAGCGCGACCTCCACATGCGCCAGAAATTTTTCCGAGAGCAGTGGATCATCGAGGTCGGTCAAGATCAGCACCAGTGTGCGCTTGGCAAGGTTGAGCCGCAGAAAGGAGAAGAGCTCATCAAAAGCCGGACTGCAGCTGGTCTGTTTTTCATGGCAGAGCAGCTCGCGGCAGGCGTTGTGATGGGCCTGGCCGCTGCCTGGACGGATGTAACTGCTGACCCGGTCGGAGAAGGTCAGCACCCCGAAGTGATCCCCGTTTTTCCTTGCGATCTGCCCCAGAAAAAGGGCGGCGTTAATATAGCTGTCCAGCACCGGCGTACCGCCCCGAACGCGGGCGCTGAGCCGTCCGGCGTCGATGGCCACCAGGATTTGCTGCGTGTGCTCAGCCTGGTAGAGCCGAGTCACGGGTTTGCGTCGGCGGGCGGTGGCCTTCCAATCAATATCCGCATAGCTGTCACCTGGCAGGTAATCACGCAGCCGTTCAAACTCGCGCCCCTGCCCCAGCAGACGTGTTAGCGAGAGACCAGCACTGTGCGCCGATAAAAAGCGGGCCGAGACCCGACGCGCGCTGGCGCTCAGTTCAGGATAGACGCGCAGCTCAAGATCAACTGGCAGAGTACGGTTGAGATGCCAAAGGCCAAGCAGGCTGCCACTCTGCACAAACAGCTCGGTCAAGGCAATCCCGCCCCTGGCATGCGCGGTCAGCTCGAATGCCAGATCAACAGCCTCGGCCCCTTGCGGCCAGGTAAAGCGCAACGGATTCAGCGGAGACTCCAGTGCCAGAGGCCAAGGTGCACCGAGCGAGAGTATCTGCGCACGCGCTGGCGCGGGGTGGCAGCTCAGCGTGACCTCCAGCTTGCCTGGTCGGTGGCAGGTCAAACGCAACACCTTGGGGACGTGCGCCTGCAACGCTGAGATTTGGCGTGAGAGCGTTAGCAGATCAAAGAGAGCCAAGATGGCCAACAACGCCCCAGCCAGAAGCATGGCAGCGCGTCCGGAGGCCAGAAAGGCGGAGAGCAGCGCGGCCAGCACTGGGATGACTGCGAACATTACCAGTCGATATGTGGGTACTATTTTCATTGTTGTTCTTTTGCGGGCGGGTCGGTTGGGCGCGGGGTCGAGGGAATCGACTTAATCGAGGGAATCGAGGGGGCGGCGAGGGAATCGAGGGAATCGCGGTTCCCCTGGCCACTGGCCGCTAGCCACTGGCCACTCATCAGCGAGGCACTGGAACCTGCTGGATTAGCTCGGCAATCACGCTCTCAACAGTCACTCCCTCCAGTTCAAACTCCGGACGCAGCAGCAGGCGGTGTACGAGCACGCGGGGCAACATGCGGCGCACATCATCGGGTGTCACAAAATCGCGGCGATCCAGGGCGGCTGAGGCTCGCGCCATGAGCAGCAGCGCCTCGGTGGCGCGCGGGCCGGCACCCACCATGATGGACTTATAACTGCGCGTGGCACGGATCAGATCCACCACATAGGTCATAATCTCATCGCGCATTGCAATCACAAAGAGGGAATTTCGCACAGCAGGCAGCGCCTCCAGGGCAATGACCTTCTTGACGCGCCCGCTCTCCAACGCTTGCTCAGGGGTGTCGTTGACGGTCAGGCGGCGGGCCAGCTGAAGCTCCTCCTCCCGCTCCGGACACTCCATGGTGATTTTAATCAGAAAGCGGTCTTTCTGCGCCTCAGGCAGCGGGTAGGTGCCTTCAAACTCGATCGGATTCTGGGTGGCAAAGGTGGTGAAGGCTGGTGAGAGCCGGTGGGTTTCGCGGTCAATTGTGACCTGGCGCTCCTGCATGGCCTGCAGTAGTGCGGATTGTGTTTTGGCCGGCGCGCGGTTGATCTCATCTGCCAGCAGGAAGGTGGTGAAGAGCGGACCGCGCACCAGGTTGAACTGGTTGGTCTGCAGGTTGTACACATTCGTGCCAATGATATCGGATGGCATCAGATCAGGGGTAAACTGAATGCGCTTGCTCTCGCACTCAAAAACCTGTGCCAGGCTCCGGACCAGCAGGGTTTTGGCAACTCCGGGCACGCCCTCGATCAAGGCGTGGCCTCCGCTGATAATCACAGCCAGCGCCAGATCGATTGGTTCAGTTTGTCCAATGATCACCTTCTTTATCTCAGCCCGTATCTCATCCAGCATATTAATCAACTGACCCATAATTTTCCGCCTTTCAATTCAATAACATTTCAAGAAACTTCTAGTCGCTTCGACGACTGGAAAAACAGTTAATTGCTTTTTTCAAAAAGTTGTTTACCCGGCCTTATTGTTGTTTGTGCGCAACCATCCACCGCATAGCGGCGGATATACTTCGCAACCATCCACCGCTATGCGGCGGATATACGGCGCAATCATCCACCGCATAGCGGCGGATATACGGCGCAATCATCCACCGCATAGCGGCGGATATACTTCGCGATCATCCACCGCATAGCGGCGGATATACGGCGCAGCTGACCTTCAGTAGGTCAGGTTTCCAACCGGAGATGTCCGATTAGAAATCGGAGCTGCGTTGCCCCGCGCCAAAGTCGTGCCCTTTTCACTTTAGAACTCTAGAACTTTAGAACTTTAGAACTTTAGAACTTCTCCTCTCCGCGTCCAATGGGGCGCTACTGCTTTTCCTTTAACAACTCCACTGCCTCATTATAGGCTGCCACGATCTCGTGTTCGCGCGGCAGTCGGCGCGCCCGCCGGCAATTCCTGGCCAGCAGTTGGTCAACCAGATCATCCGGTAAGCTCTGTGCGCAGCCGCTGTTATTCCTGCGCCAGCTCTCCAGGGCGGCAGCCACAATCTCCCGCGGCGGGATAGAGCGCATCAGCAGATTGCAGAGCCCGTTGCCTGAGCCCGCGCTCCTTTCGTTCAGGGCAACCGCGTCGCGACCGTAGCGGGGGAGGAGTGGCACAGCGGCCAGCCAGAAGTAGAGTGCAACGGGCAGTACCAACGCCAGCAGTGCGTAGTGCAGATTATTCTTGCGGATCAGCTTGGCAACCGTGCGGCTGATCACCAAGCCAAAGTGACTCTCATCAAAAAGCACGCGGGAGGAACCTTGAAAAGCCCACAGCAGAAAACCAGTCTCGCGTTGACCGCGCATGGCCTCATTGGAGAAGGGGAACGAGAGCGAGCTGACAATCACCCGGCCAGGGCCGAAATCGCGTTCAGCGATCACTGGAACTCCGTCACAGTGATAGACCGCGCTCCAGCCCTGCGCCAGAATATTGGTTGAGAACCCCTGGCAAGTTTTAACTGACAGCAAAGGCGGCAACTCAAAATCGCCGGCAGGGTAATCAGGGTTCAAGGCGGCACTCTCCGGGCTGCCCTGAAGTGCGCAGTGTTCCACTGCGAGCCAGAGGCGGTTCGAGAAACTCCCCGTTGCATCCGGGCCTTTTGCGACTGGGCTCTCAGCGCTGTTCTTATCGGCCTCCGCAGCCTCATCACCCTCATTGTCGGTCTGATCATTGCCGGCGCTATCCTCAGCCGCGTCGGGCTTTTTCGCGGGTTTTCTGCTGCGCTCTCTGCGTTCACGTTGCAGATTACGTTCCACGTGCTGGCTCTGCGGCGGCAGGGTGATCAGCAGCCGTCCACCCCGGTTGGTTACAAAGCTGCGCAAGGCATCAGCACCTGGCCCAAACATGGGTAGTTTTCCATGCGAGATAAACACCATGTCAAATGAGCTCAGATCACAGTGTTTCAGGCTCTGGTAGTTGCGCTCAGCAACTACGATGCCGCTGGAGTTCAAACTCTCAAAGAGCACCTCCATGCCCAAAGGGTCGGAGCGCAGGGTGGAGCCGCGCGGCATGGCATCGCCAGCGTCAAAGCGCAGTTTCAAGAGATAGCCAAGTGCCAGAGTGCCGACCAGGAGCAGCAGCCAGGCGCAGGCTTTAGCGACCAAGTTACAGCTGCGGGAGGTGTTAGTCATAGCCGCCCTCCTCAATTGTCCGCGGCTGCGCTGCGCGGGGGTTGCACGCACGGCGCAGGTTAGTGCTCTGGGCCTGATAATCGCGCCACAGCTCCACGGTTACAGGCACATATCCGTACCAGGTACACTCCATCAACGTGCGCAGAGAGCGGAAGGTCGTTATGAGCTCCTGTTGACCACGTGCCCGCAGTTCCAGCTCGCGCGAGTAGTCGTAATTGGATTTATAGGGGCGCAAGGTGATAAAGTCGTGCTCGCCCAATTTAGCCAAGACCCCCAGGAAAAGCGCGCGCAGTGCAGCGCGGTAATCGCCTGCCGCCACCAGAGCGGCGGCCAGCTCAAGCCACTCATCAGGGGGCAGATCATCAGGCGCAACAGTGTGGTCGTGCACATTGATTGCAAGCTTTGTGCCCACTTGGGCTGAGGCGGCCATCAAGGTGCGCCGCTCACGCAGCCACTTGAGCAGCATGATTGTCAGGACGCCCCCAAAGATCACCAGCAGCAGATAAAAGAGGCCCTCGGCGGCACTGATGTTCAAACCCCAAGAGCCTTGATCCTGATTTTTGTCGCGCCTATCCAGCCAATCCTCAAGCCAGCGTGCCATTTTATCCTGGGTGCTCTGGATATACGCCTTCCAGCGCGCAAGCCAGCCCGGCGGCTCTTTTTTAGTTTGGTCGAGCTCGAGGGTGCGCGGCATGCGCCAGGTGTAGCGCGGCTGTTGCAGTGTGCGATCCAGGGCCGCATCCAGGCGTGCGCCGTGCTGCAGCCGCGTGGCCTCGACGCTTAGGCTGGCGGCGGCGGTCTTGGTTTGCGTCCCTTGCGCCGGGCTAGCAAGAGGTGAGAGTGCCAGAACCGCAAAAACTATCGGCACCAGCCGGGCTGTCTCGCGACTCCTGCGGGCAAGCTGCTTGAGGCTAAAGAGAATGTCATCGCCGCCTGTGCGCGCGTCATACTGAAACCTGCGCATCACTGTGGCGATCTTCAGCAGAGGGTCGAGGATCAGGAAGACCAGAAAGTAGAGCACTGCCACAAAGCTGGTGTTAAGCAGCATGGCCTGCCACCCATGTGAAAAGGGGGTTTCAGCTCCCAGTACATGCTCCAGCAGATAGGGAATCGAGAGCGCCAAGGTTGTCAGTCCAATGCCCAGCAGTGTGCCGAAAGGCGAGACCAGGCAGGCCAGCAGCACTGCCTGCGAAGCCATACCCACCAGCAGCAGGGTTGAACTCCCGCCGGTGGCGGCCTCCACCCCCAAATATTTGTTCAAAAAAACCATAAAATAAGCTACCACAAACCCCATTCCCAGCTGCCATGGACTGAGCAGCCAGATTACCATAAAGCCCTGTCCCGCGTGCAGGCGGGCGGCACGCAGTGCGCTCGCGCACCCGGCCAGCACCCCTTCCTGATAATCAGCGCGTGAGAGCAGCATATTCTGAAAGAAAAATGAAGCTGACATGAAGGGCAGACCGAAAACCATGGTCAGCGGCAGTACGATCAGCCCCAGCGGCTGCACCATCAGATTCAGGGCAATCAGCCGCGCGACACCGCGCAGGCTGCGCTGCGTCGGTTCCCGCTCATAAAGCCAGTTGTCGAGCGCATTGATATAAATCGACTGCCAGCACTTCATCCATATAAACACAACCGGCAGCAGCAGCGACCAGAGAATCAGACGCTCCTGCGCATAGGCGCTTTGAGACATATCAAACCAGAAATACAAAAACGCGATCACAAACGGGAGCGTCCCCACATAATACAGCAAATGCAATGCGGCTGGCAGCCGTCCGAAAATGTTAAGGGCCTCGCCAGCCATCTGCAAGCCACTCGGCACCAGCATCTCGCTGTCGCGGCGGGAGCGACGCAGGGTTTTTGCTTTCTCAGCCATCACCCATTCTCCCCGGGTGCCGGCGCGACATAATGGAAGTCGTCCGGAAAACGAATCAGCATCGCGCCGATAGTCGTGAAAACCAGCCACAGCAAGATCAAGCCCGCGACCATCAGCAGCGGCTTGATGCAGGTTTGGATCAGGAACTTAGATCGCTGCGGGTTGCGTGAATCCTGTTGCTCCTGCAGGAGAACTAAGCAGTGGCGGCACAGCACGCGTCCAGCGTGCTCGGTGATGCACTCATGGCAATAGAAGCGGCGGCACTCCGGACAGCAGGCCACTGCGCCGCGCTCGGGGTGCAAAACACACTGCTGCTGTTGCAATTCCATTTAAAAGCCTCCTTGTTTTATTCACTCCGGTATCGATAAAACTTCATCTCAAGCTCCCAGCTTGAATGAAAATGTTTTCTGCAAGCAAGATGCTTGCACTACTCCATGATCACTTTTACAGTAACGTCTCAATAACCCGCTTTGGGGCAGCCTTCCGTCTTCGCGCTTCGCAGCTACGCCGGACACGGAAAGGCTGGACAACAAACCTTGTTTCCCGGAACGCGGGGTGTTTGTTACTGTGGCAGCGGGCCCTTAATCACAAACTTCTGAGTGAGAGCGACGACCTCCCGCACATCACACAAACTCCTTTGGTTGCCGGCCTGTGCGTAGCACGCAGACAGGCGGCGACTAGCTGCTTTAGTGTAGTAGTCGCTCTATGAGCGACATCTATGAGCGACATATGCCGCTCGCAGGGCGGTATCGGTGGACGATGATGTGCGACGATGCTGGCGGACGATTGGGATCATGCCCGGAAATCGTCCACTAGCATCGCCGCCGCTATCGTAAACCGAAGGCATGGCTGACCCATACTGCGACTTCCCGTTCACTTGCGTGTTGCCCGCCGCCGCCCGGTTTCCAACCGGAGATGCCCGATTAGAAATCGAACCTACATTTATTCATCCTTCACTCCTTTCGAGATAGGGCTCCATGTTGGCGCTGATGATTGCCAGCAACTGGCGGGCCTTGCGATAGCGGCTCACCTGGGCTAGGTAGTGGTCGTAAACATCCGTGACAATGCGCATTGAACAGTTTCGCAGAGCCAGGATCAAAGCCCCGAAGAGAGCTGCGCCCAGAAACGTACAGAGGGCGACAAGCGGTGTGAAGCCATCACTGCCCAGTAGGATCAGGGCGAGAGCGCCAACTGTGACCAGCAAAAGCAGGAGTATTTTCAACGCCAGCGTGTGGCGCTCAATTAAAACTGCGCGGATATTGCTATATTCGATATACTTGACATGCTCGCGAAAACCGTCGGCTGAAACCAGTGCCAGCCGCTCCGAATTGCCGTAAACGGTGAGCCTGCCGGCGACTGCGCTGCCGACCCGCATCAGCCGGCTGTATCCCTTGATTTGGGAGTAAAAAGATCGTTTTGCTTCCAGTTTCTCTACTTTACTCATCCTGCTATTGTCCCTAAAACCAAAATTGAAATAACGCCAAGCTGCAGTATGGTCAGAGCCACTGCCAATATCAAGCTGACCTTACGCCCGGTGTTGAAACAGTAATCTTGATCCCGGAGACCGGCAATCGCAAAACCGGCCCCTACAACTGCCGGTATCACCGGTATAATCAATGAGAACAAGATCAAACCCCATGTAAGCTGCGTGTAAGCCCACGAGCTGCGCTGCCCCGCGTTGCTCCCGCTCTGTTGCTGCTCATTGATGCAGCTCGGGCAGATATGCCCGACCCTCTGCTGGATATCGCACAAGGCGCAGAGCATCCTTCCGCAGCTGGAACAAACCGCGTGCGCCTGTTTGCCTGGATGGAAAAAACACTGCGCCTCCTGTTCCTGCCGCGCAGCGACCACGGCGGAGCTCTGCTGCCGGAAACGGTCGGCAACATTGAAAAAAGCTCCTTCGTAGGTTGAGCCACAGATTCGGCATGTGATCACACCAGAGGCACTGCGCTGCGCGGCGGTAATAGGTTGGCCGCAGTGATCGCACAGTACCTTGCCGAATTTTTTGCCGGTTAAACGCATAATTGCTACGCAATCCCTCTGACATCTTCATAAAACGCGGCAAAGGAGGTGCTGATATACGGCATGAGCCACAGCATTCCGATGTAACAGGTCATGAGCGCTAAAATACCCCAGCCAATGAAACGCAGGCTAAGCCAGCACAACTTGAGACGATTTCCAGCCATGATCCTTTTGCTGCGGCTCAGGACCTCACGCGCGGTCATCTCCGGATGATCCGCCAGCACATAGAAGGTCATCGCATAAGAGAGTGTGGCAACAATACCGGGGATAATCAAAAGACAGTACCACAGCATAATATAGAGCATCATCAACATATACGTAGCCGCGGCGCGCCGAAAATACTTGAAGCCGTAAAAAAGACGGCCAATCTCCAGCTTGTCGCCGCGGATGAGATCCAGAAAAAAACGGCACTGCCCCAACTGAAAGACTCCAACC
Source organism: Kiritimatiellia bacterium (assembly GCA_028686345.1). Classification (GTDB taxonomy): domain Bacteria; phylum Verrucomicrobiota; class Kiritimatiellia; order RFP12; family UBA1067; genus M55B167. Next base: position 14,733 of record JAQUCE010000082.1, on the reverse strand, counting down.
AGCGCGTAAATGATCAAAACCAGCACAGGGATAACAGCCAGCCCCCAGAAGTTCATGCTATATTTAGGAAACAGTATGTCAAAGAACTGCACAAGCTGAAATGGCATCTGGCAGAGCTGCAGCATAAACATATACAAAAAACAAAATGCAACGGCCACACCCCAGTTCCCCTGCAACGCCCCGCGGGCATCAGCGGTCAAGGTGGCGTTAGGGGTCGCGCCTGTGCCGCCCTCACGCAACGTAAAAGCCGCGCCCCCCTCCTGGATGCGTTGAAAAAAAGCTGCCTTGCAACCACCGCACACATACACTCCCTGGTATTCAATCACGTTTTCGCGAGTGAAATGTTGCCGACATTCAACGCAAACCAAATCTCCTTGAGCCTGCGCACCATTGCCGGCACTGCTTTGAGCTGCTTGGTCTAAAACAGCTTTAACTGTTTGAAACGGCTGCCAGTCGGTCATGGTCTCGTTCCAGACCAGAGTTCGCGCCCGCACAATATCGTTGTTCACAAAGTCCAGAAACTCCGTATCATTAAAAGGGCCGCGCTGCTCACCATCATCCGCATAGTACCACTGCATTGTTTAACCACTCCTTTTCTCAAGCTTTGATGAGTTTGACAGATCAAAGAGATCTATTGCACCGTGAAAAAGATAGCAAAACTTTCTGCTTTTGCCAACTTGTACTTTTTTGATATTATTAAGGAAATTATCACTACTTACGGATTGTTCTGTAAAACGCTGTTATCAACCAAAAGGAAGAAACTATGAAGACGTTTAAACACATTGCTTGCATGTTTTTTTGCACAACTTTGCTTCTTGCCGCACCTGCCAACGGAGCGGAGGAAGAGGAAGCGAATGATGCCAACGCTGTCAGAACCTGGACCAGCACAACCGGCGATAAGATTGATGCAGCGTATGACAAAACGCTCTATGGTCTGATCCATCTAAAAAAAACAGACGGAACAACGATCAAAATCAAAAAAACCGCTCTCTCGGCTGAGGATCAAAAGTTTATCGATGGTTTGGCTGACAGCGCGGTCACCAAAGCCCTTGGATTCCAGAAGAGCGAGACAATGGCTAAAGCTCCGGATGCCATCTATGAGCTTTTCGGAGACAAACTGAGAACCGCCAAAAACAAACCTGTGCTGGTGGATACCCTGACCGACAAAGTGATCGGCATCTACTTCTCGGCTCACTGGTGCCCGCCGTGTCGCGCCTTCACCCCGCAGTTGGTCAAGTTCTATGACAAGCTGCAAGCTGACGGCAAACCGTTTGAAATCGTTTTTGTCAGCTCCGACCGCAGCAAAGATGCGATGTATGACTACATGAAAGAGATGGGCATGAACTGGAGTGCGCTGCCGTTTGGCGATAAAAACAAAGAGCTTCTGGCAAAAAAATTCAATGTCAGCGGTATCCCCAAGCTGGTGATCCTGAACGCCAAGGGCGAGCTGATCACTGAAAACGGGCGCAGTTATGTTACCGGCGATAATACCGCGATCTTTGACAAGTGGGCCGCTGGCAAAGAAAAATAAGAAGTGCGCGAGTGCGCGAGTGCTTCGCGAGCCGCAAGCTGCCAGGTGTCTGGCCACGAGCGAGCCCACCGGCTGTCACGGCCCGCGGCTACAGTGCCCCGCAAGCTGAAAGGCACGCGCCAATCGAGTGACACACGATATGACAGAACTCCCCGCTGCAAAGACATGTTTACAATCATCAACATGCCCTTAGTCCTAGGGGCCTAAAAAAGGTAGCACATTGACAACTATAGAGCTGGCTGAATTTTTAAATAAAACGCTTGAGGTGGAAAAGTTCAAAGATGTTTCCAATAATGGATTACAGGTGGCCAACAACGGCACCCTGACCAGGGTTTTATGCGGGGTGGATGCCAACCTCAAGCTGCTGCGTGAAGCCAAAGAGCGCGGCGCGGATTGCATTGTCTGTCACCACGGCATTAGCTGGGGCGACTCGCTCAAGCATATCACTGGGTTGAATTACGAGCTGGTCGCTTTGGCGATTAAGAGCAATATAGCGATCTACGGTGTCCACCTGCCGCTGGATGCCCACCCTGTGTATGGCAATAATGCCCAGATCTGCAAGGCGCTCCAGCTGGTTGAGCTTGATCCAGGCTTTGACTATCATGGTCAAAACATCGGCTACACCGCTGAACTGACGGAGGCCCTTACTTTCGAGCAGATCTGCACTGAGGTAACTGATAAAATTTCCAACTCCTTCAGCGCGCTAAACTTCGGGTCAGCGAGCATTCGCAAGATTGGTGTTGTCTCCGGCGGCGCTGCGGATTTGGCGGGCCAGGCGCAGGAGCTGGGCGTCGACCTCTTTATCACAGGCGAACCATCATTGCTGGGCTACAATCTTGCTGAACAGCTCCGGATCAATGTCATCTTTGCCGGCCATTACGCCACCGAGATCTTCGGCGTGCGAGCTTTGTCCGAGGTAATCAGCCAGGAGCTGGGCATTCCAGCGGAGTGCGTTGATTACAAAACTCCATTCTAAACCAGCGGAGCCGGAACCAAACTGAGCCTATGTGATATGCGAAATTATTTCTCTCTCATTGAACAATTGTGTGATATGCCCCGCTGGTTTAGTCAACAACGCTATGCGTTGCATAGAAAAGATGGAAGTTCTTTCTTTTGCAAACATGATAGGATTTAAGAAAAGAGGTACTAATCTTAATCCTAATCATAATCAAACAACGGCTGCCTGTGGCTGGTCGCAAGAGATTAGGATTAAGATTAGGATTAAGATTAGGATTACCCCCCGACAACATATTTTTAAGGAGCAACATGTTTGTCTTGCCCTTTGGTAAGTGCCTAAAACATATTTTTTATCTGTTTAGGGGGTTGACATTTTTCATGCTCTCGGCATAATACTTACAACCAAGGAAACTTGGATGTTGCTGGCTAAACATATGGTGTGCCAGCGGTGTTTAAATCAGATCATTAAGGTTAGGGGATCACATGAAAGGTTTGAAGTTTGTTATTTTAACAGGGCTGCTGTCAGTGGTCTCTGCGGCGCAGGCGCAGGGTCTGCGTGCCGGTATCATCGGGCTGGACACCTCGCATGCGATTGCTTTTACCAAAGCGCTTAACGCCGAGCCACAGGCCGCGGAGTATGCCGGGGTGCGCGTGACCGTCGCCTATCCGAAGGGAAGCCCGGACATTGAATCCAGCACCAAGCGTGTGCCGGATTATATCCAGCAGGTCAAGGCCATGGGAGTTGAGATTGTTGACTCCATTGACGAGCTGCTGAAAAAGTGCGATGTGGTTTTTCTTGAGACAAACGATGGCCGACCGCACTTCGAGCAGGCAATGCCGGTCTTTAAAGCTGGCAAGCGTGTCTTTATCGACAAACCAGTGGCCGGTTCGCTGACGCATTGCGTTGCATTGTATGAGGCTGCTGCGCACTATAAAACACCGATGTTCTCAGCTTCGTCATTACGGTACACCAAAAAAACAATCGAGTTCGGCAGCGGAAAACATGGGCCTGTGGTTGGGGCCGAGACTTATAGCCCTTGCGCGCTGGAGCCCACTCATCCGGATCTTTTCTGGTACGGGATTCACGGGGTGGAATCGCTTTTCACTCTGATGGGAGCTGAGTGTGAGAGAGTGGTGCGCGTGAGCACCCCTGGAACCGATGTGGCTGTTGGAACATGGAAAGACGGACGTGTGGGGAGCTTCCGCGGCAATCGTGAGAGCAGCACTGGATATGGCGGCACGGTCTTTTTCAAAAAAGGTGTCAAGCAAATTGACGACTATGGTGGCTATGGTATGCTGCTGGAAGAGATTGTTAAGTTTTTCAAGACCGGCGTTGCTCCGGTGAGTGCTGAGGAGACCATTGCGATCTTCGCCTTCATGGAGGCGGCTGATGAGAGCAAACGTCAGGGCGGCATCCCGATCAAGCTTGAAGATGTATTGAACAAAGCAAGGGCAGAGGCTAAAACGCTGGTAAGGGAGTGAGCATGTCTGAATCAGGAATTGCACTTGCAGACTACGCGGTGGTGGTCAGTTTTTTTGTTGTGATGATCAGTGTGGGGGTCTTTTTCGGGCGCAAGCAGAAAAGCGTGACGCAGTTTTTTGGAGGCGGCAAACAGGTGCCATGGTGGCTGGCTGGCATCTCATTTTATATGTGCAGCTTCAGTTCACTGGCCTTTGTAATGTACTCGGCACTGGCTTATAAATACGGCTGGCTGCCGGTGACGATCAGCTGGCTCAGTGTTCCGGCGGTGCTGCTTGGCAGCTGGCTGTTTGCGGCGCGCTGGCGCAGGGCGGCGGAGACCAGTCCGCTGGAGTATATTGAGCGGCGCTACGGCAACGGCATGCGTCAGGGGCTGATGTGGCTGGGGTTGCCGATGCGTATACTGGACGATGCTTTTAAACTGCTGGCCATCGGTACTGTTGTGGGAGCCGGACTCGGCTTTCCTTTGCAAGGTGCAATCATTGCGTCAGGTTTGATAATCCTGAGCTACACCTTCATGGGAGGGCTGTGGGCAACATTGGTGGCCGACTTTATCCAGTTTTTTGTTCTGCTGCTGGTGGTGTTGGTACTGCCGTTTCTCTGTCTCTCTAAAGTGGGAGGAATTGGCTCATTTATCGAACAGGTGCCAGCGGGCTTTTTTAACTGGACTGCGGATAAATACACCTGGGGCTACATGTTCTTCTTTTTCCTGATGATCTTTTCGAATCTCTCTACCTCCTGGTCCATGGTGCAGCGCTACTACTCAACGCGGAGTGAGAAAGATGCCCGTAAAGTTGGTTATTTTGTGGCAGTACTGCTATTTATCGGGCCGCCGATATTCTTTCTGCCAGCCATGACCGCGCGGATCATTCTGCCTGACATTCCAGCTGACAGGATGAACGAGGTCTATGCCTTAATCTGCCGGAACGTACTGCCAACCGGTTTTATCGGCCTTTTGATTGCGGCGATGTTCTCGGCAACCATGTCGACTCTGGCGGGTGACTACAACGCGGTGGCATCGGTTCTGACCAATGATTTCTTCAAAAGGATGATCTCGCCAAATGCCTCCCCGCGGCGGCAGATGGCAGTGGCCCGCGTAGCCACGGTATTAGTTGGGGGAGCGGTGATCGGAATTACCTTTGTGATGCAGAACGCGCAAGGTGCCAATGATCTATTTGATGTCACGAATAAGATGTTCGGTATTTTCCTGCCGCCGATTGCTATTCCGATGCTGGCGGGATTGCTAACTCCGCGTGTCTCAAGAAAGGGTGGTCTTTGCGGACTGCTGGGGGGCATTGGCGTGGGTTTGGTAGTCTTTATTCTGGGAGCGGGTTTCTGGTCGACCTGGATTGACAAACATCAGTTTGGTTGGCAGTTCCTGCAGGGCCTTAACGCCGGGATACCCTGGTTCCGGGAGGTGGGTGTTATTCTGACCTCCACCTGTGTGGCAACCCTTACCGGGCTGGCCGCCGGCACCCTGATCTTTCCGGATGATGCAGAGCAGAAAGAAGATCTCAATCAGTTCTTTGAGAAGATTAATCAACCCAGTCCTGTACTGGATGGCCCGCCTGCCAAAATTACATTTTTTCCTTTGGTTGCAGGCGGGCTGGCATTCATCGCTATGGTGCTGATTGCGGCCTCAGTGGCCACCAAACCCTTTAATGAAGTGCGCTTAAGCGTTGCTGGCGGAGTTGTGATGCTGGCGGTCGCAGCGCTGTTTCTTTGGATCTCGCGCATGAACAAGGCTCGTGAATAGATGAAAAAGTGATAGGGATTGAGATTGGGATTCCGATTTCCAATCGGACATGTCCGGTTGGAAACCAAGGCGCGAAGCAAGGAAGTCGTCCGCTATGCGAGCGACTGCAGGCGGCACGCGAATGACAGGCACGTACTCTGGTTAGCCGCGTCTTCGGTTTACGATAGCAGCGGCGATGCTGGTGGACGATTTGCGATAGCGGCAGCGGCGATGTTGGTGGACGATTTGCGATAGCGGCAGCGGCGATGTTGGTGGACGAACCCCCGCATGATCCCAATCGTCCACCAACATCGTCGCACAGCATCGTCGGTCAATATCGCTCATATGTCGCTGGTAGAGCGACTACTACACGTGCGCTGCACTGCGGAGTGCAAGGGGTTGTCGTTAGTTGCTATTCTCTCAACTCCTATCGCAAAAAAACAATAAATTCAGATAACCATCTTCATAAGTTGTTGAATGAAAATGTTTTCTGCAAGCAAGATGCTTGCACTACTCTATTATCACTTTTAGGATCACTTCTCAATAACCCGCTTTGGAGCAGCCGTCCTCCTTCGCCAAGGCTACGGTGCGACAAGAAAGGCTGGACAACAAACCTTACGGGGCAGCCGTTTGTTGTTCACGCTTTCCTGTCACGGCCCGCGGCTAAAGTGCAAACTGACGTAGCTCTTCATCATACGACAAGGTGATGCCGGGCGGGGGTGGCTGCGCGTTGATCAGGTTGAGCGGGTTGGCGCAACCAACCTGTATCAGCTCTGCAAGTGTGAGCAATTGGAGCGATGCCAGGTAGTTCATACATTGCAGCATAGTGGAGCCACTGCCAGCCAGATAGCCTGTGAGCGGATTGTATAACCGTCCGCTCTCATCCAAGGTGACATCTGCTCCAAACATGTGGTAGCTGCCGGGCAACATGTTGGTCAGCGCGGTGCCATCGCTGGTGACAACCACCTGTGCACTCCCTTTGATACGCAGAAATAGTTTGATCAGAGAGGCAGGGAGATGGTGGCCATCGGTAATGATCATGGCTGTGAGCTCCTCTTGCGCCAGCCCGGCCCAGATGGGATTATGGTGACGGTCGATGGTGGCGGGGACCCCATTGCCGAGGTGCGTTAAGCATTTTGCGCCAGCTGTCGCGGCAGCATGGATGGCTTGATCCTCTGCCAGCTGATGACCGAGTGAGACCGATATTCCTTGGGAGGTTGCATAGGCAATCAGTTGATCAACCCCTTTGAGTTCCGCTGCCACGGTCAACATCCGTATGCTACCCTCGCTCAATCCGAGCAGCCGTTCCAGGACTTGAATATCAGGCGCCTTGACATGCGGCAGCGGATGCGCTCCGCGGGCGCCATCTTCCGGGGATATGAAAGGCCCTTCAAGATGAACACCCAAGACGCGACCCTCGAACTCCGGCAACCTCATTGCCTGCGCGATAATTGGCAGGTTGTGTTCGTATGTGCTGAGAGTGGATGTCACGATAGTTGGCAAGAAGGCAGCTGTGCCAGCTTCAAATATACCACGGCACGCTGCCGCGAAACCGGCGGCTGACAAACCAGCATCCGAAAAATCAACGCCTTGATATCCGTTTATCTGCAGGTCAACAAAGCCTGGAACATCTTTGATCATTGGTTAACCCTTCTAAATCAGAGCATTGAAGCTGCGGCTTTATCCAGGATTAAAGAGCAGTCAGGGTGACTCTTGAGTATTGTGGCCGGCAGGTCAGGCGAGATGCTTTGGTTGAGGGTGTTTTTTACAGCCTCAGCCTTTCTCTGATCCGGAACAGTGACAATAATCTTGGCGCTTTTCATAATCTGTTTGATAGACATGCTGATCGCCTGCGAGGGAACTAAATCCAGGGTGGCGAACCAGCCTTCACCCATCTGCTGCGCTCTGCACTTCTGATCCAGATTAACAACCAGATAAGGGCTTTCAGTTTCAAAGTCAGCCGGAGGATCATTAAAGGCGAGGTGGCCGTTCTCTCCGATGCCAACACAGGCCACGTCAATCGGGTTGGCTTTGATCAGCTCACCCAATCTGGCACACTCGGCAACCGGGTCAGCGGCATCGCCGTTGACCAGATGATAATCCCTCAGCTCGCCGACCTGATCGACAAAGCGCTCCTTTAGATATTTACGAAAGCTGGCCGGATGGGAGATACCGAGCCCAATGTATTCATCCAGGTGGAACATGGTCACCTTGCTCCAGTCAATACCCTTGTCAGCGACCAAATTCTTTAACATCTCGAACTGGCTGGCCCCGGTTGCCAGAATAATATTGGCAAAGCCCTGCTTTTTGATTGCATGCTTGATCGCATCCCCAGCTAATTGAGCAGCGACGACTCCCATCTGATCTTTTGTTTCAAGTATTTTAACATCCATGTTTTTCTCACTGATCACCTGCGCCCTAGCGGCGCTTAAATTTGAACGACACAAAAACTGCGGAGGACATGGTGCTCCTCCGAAGTTTTATTTGAGTGAATTATTTCATCTCCCAGCCCGCTTCATATTGACGGGACCACAGCTTCAAGGCATCCTTGTCATTAAGGATATGCCCTGTCTCAGGGTTGATCTCCAGTGACCGTCCGGTTCTTAAAGCAATGTTGCCAAGCTGAACCAGCAGGGTGCTTTTGTGGCCAGAGTCAATGTCAGCATACAGTTTCTCACCTGCTGTGATGCCACCAAAAAAGTTTTGAATGTGCAGAGCATCAAGGTTTTTAGACGGGTCAGATCTGTCCTGTGCATCCACCGCCTTTTCATCCTTGGAATCTTTCACCACCTTGTTTTTTAAATCATAGATAGTGTAGCGGTTATCATTAATCTGCAAACTTCCCTTTTCGCCATAAAAGATTGCCGCGACAGTTGACCCGTCAATGGGCTTGCCGTTGCAGCTGCGTCCTTCCCATGAGATGGACTTGTTGTCTGCAAAATCCAGGTTGATGACCTGAGTGTCCGGAGTTTCCCAGTCATCTCCGGCATAGTGGTAGCGTCCGCCGCTGGAGTTGACCTTTGTCGGATAATCCACATCCAGCCCCCAGCGCAGCAGATCAACCATGTGGGTTCCGTTATTGAGCGCTTCACCAGTGCCCCAGTGCCACATCCAATGCCAGTTATAGTGGACAATGTTATCCTTGTATGCTTTTCTCGGGGCAGGCCCCTGCCACAGATCCCAGTCCAGCCACTCGGGAGGTGTTACAACTTTGCCGGTGCCGATTGGCTGGCGGTTGCTGGTATACCACCCTTTACCAAAATAAGCCCTTCCGATCGCACCGCTTTTGACCTCCTCGATGGCCTTAATCACGTTTGGCCATGAGCGCCGCTGGTTGCCCATTTGAACTGTTAGTTTGTGCTTTGCAACTGCATCCCGCAGAATTTCGCCCTCCGCCGGGTTGTGGCTGAGAGGTTTTTCCACATAAACATGTTTGCCGGCCTGCATTGCCAGCAGCGTGGCCGGCGCATGCCAGTGATCAGGCATGGCGATCACAAAGGCATCAACATCCTTTGACTCGAGCGATTTACGGAAATCGCCAAAACCCCGGAGCTTAACACCCTCCTGCGATTGCAGACCTTCGAGGCATTTTGTGACGGCGCGCTGGTCAACATCACAGATATGAATCACATCGCAGTTTTTCTGCAAGGCAAAGTTTTTGGCGAGTGCGTTGCCGCGTGAATTAACTCCGGCAACCGATACCCGTATCTTATCATTGGCACCAATAATACGTTTATAGCTCTCCGCGCTGAATCCAGGCAGAACGCCTCCTACGGTGAATAAGGCAGCGGCTCCGGTGGTTTTTTTGATGAAATTTCGTCTTGTGTTTTGCATGAGTTCTCCCTATATGATTTAGTGAAAGGGTATCAAAAAACAAAAGTAGGTTCAACAAGAGTTTAGAGTTAAAAATATTTTGGCACCGACAAGGTGAGCGCGCTTCACAGCGAATCCTACTCATCTGTTTCTTTATCAGGAAGATCGAAAACCGCTATCTCACGGTAGACATTAAAACCGGAGGGGCCTTTGTGAAATACCAAGCGAAGTCGCGCCGCTCCTTTAACTAACGGCTCTCCCTTAACCGATTTTATCGTGACCTCATTCAAGTTCCCGCTGACATTAAAGTCAACATCGGCAATCCTGGTAAATTTTTCCGGGGCCTCTATGGTCGCTGCGTAAACACTGTAGTTCTGTGAAGCGCGCGTATCGTGGTGACCGGCATACGTGCGCAGAGAGTAGATGGCAACCCCCCCGGGCGCTTGCTCCGGACTAAACGCAATCTCGAGCGTGCTGCTCTCATCCATGCCCACAAAGGTCTGTCCATCGTTCTCAGTCTCCCACGTCCCTTTACTGTTGCCGGCACTCCCATTAAAAAGTGCCGCAAAGCCGCTGCCCCCGCCATTATGACTTGGCACGCCAGGGACAGCCTGGATCAACCCTGGGCGGCGCAGCACATTTTTGGCCAAACGAATGGTTTTGTCAAACTCCGCCAAGGGGCCGCCGGTAATGGCGATCTGTAAACCACCCACGGTTTTCACACTGCGTTTTAGTGGTGGCGGGCGCTCTTGCCGCGCGGCTGCAACGGATGGATCAATCGGCGTGTAGGGCTCGCCGCTCGCCCAGTCGCGGGAGAGCAACCGCACCGGGCCAAGCAACCCGGCGGTCGGCTGGCCCCGGTAGCGCGACGGAATGGTCTGGTAGTGGTTGGCAAGGGTGTTATAAACCAGCACCTCGAAGGTGTTTTGGCCTGTTTGCAGGAGTCCGCTCAAATCCACCCGCCAGGGAGGAGCCACCAGCACCCCGGCCTTTTGGTTGTTCACCAGCACTTCAGCGGTAGCGGCCACGCGCCCCAGATCCAGCTCCACTTTGCCACGGCTCTGATCTGCCGTGAGCGTCACTGTACACTGATAACGGAGCCCGCCAGAGTAATTTCTAAGAATGCCGTTCTGCGACCAGTCGCCCAGGGCCATCATCCCTGTACCGGTCTCAACCGCGACCGGCTCAGAGATCACCGCACCGCCGCTGCTGCCGAGCTGCGGCACCACCCGCAGCTCCACCACCGCTGCCTCAGATATTGGCTGCGCTGCCTCAAAGCGTCCAGCTCCCCGCGTCCGCATCGGCTCCCCGTTGATCCAGGCCTGCACCGCGCCAGCGGCCTGCACCTGAATCGCATGTGTGCCGGGAGCAGAGAGGAAGCGAAACCACTCCGCCGTTTGACCGCCAGCGTAAACATCAAAGGGTAGCACGCCAGGGTCATTCAACCAGCGCATTGCCAGCGGTTGACGCGTTGTCGGCAGGGGTCGGTCAACGCGCCGCATCACAAAATGACCCCGCCCGGCATGGTCATAGCGCACCAGCGTCGGGTTGGCACCTTGCAGCAGGGCCACCGGTGCCGTGAGATCCGAAAGCCGGTGCCCGTTGACATAGAGCACCGCCGGCGTAATCACCGGCGAGGTGTGGCTCTGATCAACTGGCGGCGCGTTGCTGACATGGATCGAGGCGGTCAGGTTTTCAGCTGCCGCGACTGTTGTCCAGAGGTAGTAGCACCCCCCCTCTTTCGTATCCTTATAGCGTATCTCGTTTAAGCCGTTGAAGGGCTCCCCCAGAGAGATAAAGTCATCGGTAATTGTACGCTTCAACCCATGATAGCCCTGGTGCCCGGGATCACCCTCACGCCCGTATTGCCAGGAGAACTCATAGGGCTGCCAGCTGAGCGTTACCCCCTCCACCTTGACCGGCACGGCAAGATCAACCTTTTTCAAGGAGGCCAGCTGGCCCTCCAACCGCGCTGTGTCAACACTCACCGGAACCGGCCCCAGCACATAAAACTTCACGCCATAACCATGCAGCTGATCCTGCCAGGCGGTTTTGGCGGAGGATGTCGCCGGCGCGCCAGCGGCTGCCGGCTGGAGTTCACGCGCCCATTCAAAGACCCGCGCCTCCACCCCGATAATCTTGTTCAGCGCTGTAACCGGCATGCGGAAGTCGCCATAGGTGTTATCCATGGTTGGCACAAAGCTCACCTGCCAGGTTTCCGGCAGTGTCATTTGCAGCAGCGGTCTTGTATCAGCGGAAGGGTTGCGGTGCGCCTTGCCGGGCGTGAACACCACGATCTGCGCCTCATAGCCCTCCAGCGGCAGCTCCACGCGCGTGGTGGTGGCACTGCTCCCTGTCACGCGCAGCGGCTCGGCTTTGCCGCTCCACGGATCCCACAGCTCCACTGCACCCTGACAGCGGAAATCCACCTGTGCGCCTGGCGCGGCGTCCATGACCATATAGATATCGCGCAACCCGGCTTTGCGGTGCAAGGCCCGCACCGTGCAATCCACGCCGCGCACATCCTGCGTAAAAGCGTCGCGGATAAATGCGACCGCTCTCTCTGCGTTTTCCAGCCGTTGCTCAGCTTTGAAGGCCTTGTTATTCAGCGCCGCCAGCCAGGGATCATTGCGTCCGGCATGATCAGAGGCTGCCGGCAGCGCGCCGATAACGCAGACCTCGCCACCCGCGACGGCAAAGGCCGCGGCCTTTTCGATACTCTCCCGGCGCACAGCATCCATCGCCGGAAAAACGAGCGCCTGATAGGAGGCGTTGGCAGCCTTGACCAGCAACCGCCCCTGCGCCACCTCGGCGCGGGCGAGCGAGTCGTTGTCGATAAAGTCAAAGTTAATGCCGGCCGCCATCAGACGCGCGGCCAGATCAAAGGCGGTTTTGCGGGCCTTCTCTCCATCCATCTCCGCCTCATACGGGGCGACTGGATAGAGCACAGCCACATCGCAGCAGTGGTGTCCCTGACTCATCAGAAAAGAGAGCCGATCAAAGTAGCGCAAAAACACATCCATATGCGCCCAGTACGGCATACGGAAGTGATAGCACGGCGGTGCCCACTCCCAGTGCGAGCCATAGGTGCTGTAATAAAGACCATGCAGATTCAACAGGGTACAGCCATACAGATAATTCTCGCGCGTGGCAAACATCAGATCCTCAGGCGCGGCGCCCCACCCCATACTGTGGTAGCCCTCCAGCCAAACCCGCGGCCGCCGGTAAAGATTGGCGATGGAGGAGGAGACCTTGCCTTTGATCAGATCCGCCTTAGCTCCGGGGGTGTCGTGCCCCGGGGCTGTGTACCAGCGGGTAACGCGGAAGTAGTCACCGAACTCGTTTGGTTGAGTTCCTCTCCCGCCCGAGTCACAGGCGAAAATCATCCCGCGCGTCGCGTGCCAGGTGTAGATTGGCTTGAAGTAGCGCTCCTCCATCAGCGCCATGCGCACATCCGCGTAGTCCAGCCGCACTTTTGGCGTGACATCCCCCATCTCGCCCCACATGGCGGGCAGCACCTCCAGCAGATCGTAGCCCTTGCGTTGTTGAAACTCCTGCATAAAGTCAGAATTCCAGGCAAACTTGCCCAGACCGATGTGCAGTTCATCGTTGAAGAAATAGTTCAGCCCCTTGGAGGAGCCGCCCGGGTTGCGATCCTGAAATTGCTGGAAAAAACCGCGGATTACCGTGTCGCCCGCGCCAGCCAGCAGCGGGTTGAGCGAGCCGGGTTTGCGCACACTGCGGAAGCTCCAGATCTCCCACTCGCCGGCAGGCGCGCTCCAGTTGATCTCACCCTCCTTCAGCATGGGAGTCAAATCAATACCGCCACGCTGCGGCTGGCCCTCCTGGAGCAGATAGGCGCGTACGGCAAAGGTGCCGCCATCACAGGCGAGCGTTACGCTCTCGCCACCTTTTAGACGCTGTTTCTTCCCGCTCTGCAGCTCAAGGGCGTTCAGCTCTGGTTTGTGGTAGAAGAGATCATAGAAAAGATTGTGCGCGCCGCGCGGCCAGTCAAGCGTATAGGTGCTCAGTCCAATGCCCATATCCAGCTTACCGCACTGCTCGGAGATGCGTGAGTAGATCTGCCACCACTCTTCTGTGAACAACTTCGGCTCGGTCAGATCAGTCATCCAGCCAGATGTATCCAAGTGCGAGTAGTTAACCTGTACGCCGCTGATGCCCTTCTTGTGCAGCTCCTTGATCTGGCCGATCATGCGCTCCACATCCAGATCATCACCGCTCCACCACCAGAATGGCACCTCCCCGTAACCCGGCGGCGGAGTCAGGAACCCTGGCGCGACGTCCAGGTCTACACCGCGCGCCGGATACCCCACCGCCCCTGCAGGGGCTGCCGGGCCTTGCGCGGGATCACTGAAACCAAACTCGCCATGCGTGTCCGCCGCACACGACAAGATTAAAAACCCGGCAATCACATATGCTTTGCACCATTGTTGCATGAAAACACTCCCCTTAATCTTAATCTTAATCCCAATCCCAATCCCAATCCTAATCCTAATCCTAATCCGCTTACTTAGTTATGCCTATAAGTTACTACTTGATCACAGCTTAGAACACCGCTAGGCAACGCTTAGAACGCTTAGGGACACTCCCTGATTTCACTCTTCTAGCTTATTTGTTTCCGACAAAGTTAGCGACACAGTTAGCGACACAGTTTCCGACAACATTTTCGGCAAAGTTGAACTCCACTATCGCCCGGCGGCGCGGTCACGGCCAGCCGCCCTACAGCTTCGACTCGCGTGTCACTCGCTTGGCACGTGCCTTGCAGCTTGCGGGGCACGTTGCACTACACTTCTGCTTGCGGGGCACTGTAGCCGCGGGCCGTGACCGCGGGGAGCTCGTTCGTGGTCAACCGCCTTGCAGCTTGCGGCTCACGTTGCACTACACTTCTGCTTGCGGGGCACTGTAGCCGCGGGCCGTGACCGCGGGGAGCTCGTTCGTGGTCAACCGCCTGTCAGCTTGCGGTTCGCGAAGCACTCCACTTTCGCTTCGGCGGCGCGTTCACGGCCCGCCGCCCTACAGCTTCGATTCGCGTGTCACCCGATTTGCGCGTGCCTGTCAGCTTGCGGTTCGCGAAGCACTCCACTGTCGCCCGGCGGCGCGGTCACGGCCAGCCGCCCTACAGCTTCGACTCGCGTGTCACCTGGCTATCACTCGTCGGCGCGGTCACGGCCAGCCGCCCTACAGCTTCGATTCGCG
>JAQUCE010000006.1 GCA_028686345.1 Kiritimatiellia bacterium | reverse complement strand
ATCAACTGCCCAGGATCACATGTCAGCACATAGTCGATGTCCACCAGCCGGCTCCAGGGCCAGCGCTGCTGAACAATCACATCGCTGATTATCGGATCAGCCGCCATAACGGTACCTGCCGACACAAATATCGCCATCATTCCAATTAAAACTTTCTTCATTTTCATCTATTTCTCCTTTCACTTCACCAGAAACTTTATCTGCAAGCAGGTGCTTGCACTATTTCATTATAGCTTTCAATTACCGCACCATGATGATTGTACCGTTCGGCAACACCGCTGTACCGCTCCACTCACCCTGCGTGCCGGGAAAGCTCAGCGCCAAATTGAAGGTGCCCGTGCCCAAGCCGCTCCCTATGACTTTCCAGCCGAAATATCCGGCCGCGTCCACCAGTGCATTGGTCTGAGTAATACCGTCCACCTTGGCGATCACTAACTGGCTCTCCGTTGCAGCCGCAGTTGCCGCCGACCACCCTGCATCATAGGGGATCACCACGTTTCCACTTAGTTTTGGCCACGGAGTGTCCTTAGAGGCGGTGATCACCTTTGTATTTCCGAGTGCGCCCTTTACAACCGCCAGCTGTGCTCTCTGCGACTCAACGACTTGATTGCCACTGTCATAGAAGGTCAGTGTCAGATCATAGACATCCTCGGTTGACGGAGTATTTCCTGAGAATACCCGCCACAGATAGTTCGATGTCTCTGCGGTGAAATTCGTGGCGAACGTCGAGTTCATTCCAACGACCCCTAATTGAACCCTAGTCGCATCTTCGTGCCAACCCCATTGCAATAAGTTGTTGCTTGAATGAAAATGTTTTTTGCAAGCAAGATGCTTGCACTACTCCATTATCACTTTTACAGTAACGTCTCAATAATCCGCCCCGGAACGCGCCGCGTTTGTTACTGTAGCGCGGGCTCTTAATCACAAACTTCTGAATGAAGGCGACGACCTCCCGCACATCACACAACCTCTTTTGATTGCCCGACTAGCTGCTTTAGAACCTTTTCAACCTGCCACCCGCACTCTCCAGGCTTGCCATGCTGAGCCTCTCTGTAATATACTGCTCGAATTCCATCGGGGTGCCGTTTTCAGGTGGCTGAGAAAAACCCGCTGAACCTGATCCGGATCATACCGGCGCTAGGAAATGGTGTTTTATCAGTAACAGGCGGTTCCCATGGAGAACAGCCTGTTTTTTTTTGAAAGCGAACCAAAAACATGAATCCAGATGATATCACACTAAAAACGCGGCGCCAAAACGTAGCACTGACAATTGCGGGTAGCGACAGCGGCGGAAACGCTGGCATCCAAGCCGATCTGCGAGCTTTTTACACCCTGGGTGTACATGGCTGCACCGTGATCACCGCGCTGACCGCCCAAAACCCCTTTGCTGTCAGCGGTGTCCTGACCGCGGACGGCGCCTTTGTGACCGAACAGCTGAATGCCGTGCTTGGAATCTATGATATCCGGGCGCTCAAAACCGGTATGCTCTGCAGCGCGGAAATCGTTGAGGCTGTGGCCAACACGCTGACCTGCTACAGCCGAATTCTCAAAGTCGTTGACCCTGTGATCATTGCCACCAGCGGAGCCCGTCTGCTGGAGGATGACGCGATCACCTCTCTCAAACGAGCCCTCCTGCCCCTCGCCGATCTGATCACCCCCAACCTGCCAGAGGCCGAGGAGCTGCTCGGCAGAGCCCTTGACAGCGACCAGAGGCTCGCCGACGGAGCCCGCGAACTTTTTGAAGGATACGGCTGCGCCGCTCTGATCAAGGGCGGACATGGCCTTGAATTCAAAGCGCGCGACCTGCTTTTCGACGGTGAAAACACCCTCTGGTTTGAATCCCCCTGCGTTAATGATCCGCTCTCCACCCATGGCACAGGCTGTTCACTCAGCGCAGCTATTGCAGCCTCACTGGCCAACGGCAGGGAGCTGCATGAGGCCATTCAGGAGGGGAAAGCCTATGTCTATGAAGCAATCCGCACTGGAGTGAATGTCGGCGAGTGCGCGGGCGTTCTCGGCACGCCGACAAACATTCCAATCAACAAAATCCAAATAAAGAACTTTGTCCTATGACACAACTACAAGCAGCTAAGGCCGGAATTATCACAGATGCGATGAAGCAAGTCGCGCATAATGAGAGTGTAACCCCGGAGCAGGTACGCGCCGGCATTGCGCGCGGCCATCTGGTTATCCCCCTGAACCCAGCCCATAAAAATGTCAAACCCGTGGGCGTGGGCGCGCTCTTCACAACCAAGGTCAACGCCAACCTGGGGCGCTCCACCACGCGCTCAGGCAAGGGCGACGAGCTGATCAAACTGGCAGTGGCCTTAAAGGCTGGCGCCGACTTTGTCATGGACCTGAGCGTTGGCAGCGACCTCTTTTCCATCCGCCAGGGAATGCTGGATGCCTCCCCCGCGCCGCTGGGAACCGTGCCGATTTATGAAACCGTCTCCCGGCTGGAGGGTGATATCCCGGTGATGAACCCTGATCTGCTGATGCAGGTGATTCAGGAGCAGGCTGAACAGGGTGTTGATTTCATGACCCTGCACGCTGGTTTGCTGCGCGGACATATTGCCTCTGCCATGAGACGTAAAATGGGTATTGTCAGCCGCGGCGGCGCGATCATGGCTGAATGGATGCAGAAAAACAAGGCAGAAAACCCCCTCTATACCAATTGGGAGAGTGTCCTCGATATCTTAGTGCAGCACGATGTGACGGTTTCACTCGGTGACGGACTGCGCCCGGGTTGTCTGGCGGATGCCAGCGACGAGGCGCAGTTCAGCGAGCTGGACGTGTTGGGCGAGCTGGTCAAACGTTGTCGCGAACGCGGTGTACAGGTGATGGTGGAGGGGCCCGGCCATGTACCCTTCAACCAGATTCAGATGAACGTGGAGCGCCAGCAGCAGGTGTGCGACGGCGCGCCCTTCTACGTGCTGGGCCCGGTGGTCACCGACATCGCGCCAGGCTATGACCACATTACCTCCTGTATCGGGGCCACCGCGGCCGCAACCTATGGCGCATCTCTGCTCTGCTATGTGACCCCAGCCGAACATCTGGGGCTGCCGGACGAAGAGGAGGTACACCAGGGAGTGATTGCCTATCGGATCGCAGCCCATGCGGGTGACATTGCGCGCGGCCTGCCAGGCGCACGGGAGATAGACGACCGCATGGCAGAGGCCCGCGTGGCTTTCGATTGGGAGAAACAGTTTGAATGTGCCATCGACCCGGAACGCGCCAGAGCGCGCTGGCTCAAAACCCGCTCATGCGAGGCGGGTGCCCCTGTTGATGACCACTGCTCCATGTGCGGTAAAGAGTTTTGCGCTGTGCGAACCTCCAACCGAATCCGCGAAAACAAGTGAGATCAGTGGTGAGCCGTCGGCCCGTTGGCTATCTCTGATCACCGCTTCCACGGGGGTAAACCCCGTGGTGAGCTGTCTACCCGTTGCCTATCTCTGATCACCGCTTCCACGGGGGTAAACCCCGTGGTGAGCTCTCTACCCGTTGCCTATCTCTGATCACCGCTTCCACGGGGGTAAACCCCGTGGTGAGCTCTCTACCCGTTGCCTATCTCTGATCACCGCTTCCACGGGGGTAAACCCCGTGGTGAGCTCTCTACCTATTGTCTGAGAGGATACGAATTTCCTTTAAACTCAGAGCCCGGTTATAGAGCTGTACCTCATCCAGCAACCCGCTGAAATGCGCTGTGTGATCAGCAACATACGAACCAAGAAAGATCGGGAAATTATTGATTCCCATGGGGCCGGGGCGCTCCATTAAGCCGCACTCCTCGCCATCCATGTAAACCCTTATCGTCTGCCCATCGAAGGTGCCCGCCAGATGGACCCAGCGTCCCGGCGGCAGCGGCTTGGACGAATGCGCGGTATGGCTCCACGCGGTGAGCGGCACATTAAAGCAAGGCTTACCACCCATCACCCCCAAACGGAAACCAGTCGACTCGCCGCCACCCTGTACCCGGTTGACAATCCAGGCCTGATCCTGGCCTGCCACACTCGTTTTCACCCAGCAGGATACTGTCACTCCGTTGGTAACGGAAAATGCTGCGCAACTTTCGATGCGTGCACATCCACCAGTGCACACCAGCGCACTGCTATCCATTCCAGCTACGCGCGATGCCTTGATCAGCTTTCCTCCCCGCCTGTGTCCCGAATAATCAAAAACCTCTGTTGCCTCATGCGCTTCATCGAACGCCCACCAAGCCAACAGACCAGTGGCCTCAAAGCCAGGTTTGGTAACCAACCGTCGCGCCGACACGCGTGCCTGCTCAATCTCCTGAAGGCTTGAACGGATGGCTGTATCATAAGGCCCAAACCCTATATCTTCAGGCAGCAGGTCAACATGCGGCCCGGCATCGGGCGCGAACACCCGTCGGACTGCATCAAGATAGCCAAAGCCATACTCGCGGTATGGGGCCAGATAATGCCCCTCCCCCCACTCATTCCAATTATCCAGCAGCAGCATCCGCCGGCCAAGCGCACCTTCCGGCAGTGTTTCAGAGAAAGCTTTGGCCTGCCGCAGCAGCAACTCAAATCCGTTCGGAGGAATTTTCCAAATACTGCCCTCATCGCGCCAACCGCTCCACGCCTGCGAAACTGTGATCACCTGCGGGAGTACATTCAGCTCCTGTGTCCGGCGGATATACTCCATCTGTTTGGCGATGGCCTGCTCAGGGGTCGGGCTGCCCGGAATGCCCCAGCAATAGGCAAAGGTCGCATCCACTCCCAGATCCTTCAGCAACCCCAGGTGAGCGGGATTAACTCCGCGATATTCACCCAGGATTGTGAGCCCGTTAAACCCTGCCTCCCGACACACCTGCCGCATCCGGTCAAACGCCCCTCTCACCGCCTCCTTGCTGCCAAGATCCTGTATCAGATATTCAGGACGATAAACAAAGAGCACTGGTTTGTTGTCCAACTTCAGATACGAAGGGTGTTTGAAATAATTTTCCAGCCAGAACGGCATCAGGTTTTCAAAGAGGTCCTGCTCATCCGCAACACCAGCGGAACCGCGCGACTGATTCTCCCACATAATAGTGTACTTTATACTGTCCACAAACCGCGACTTAAACAGAGCGTCATGAATGGCACTGCTAAAACGCATCTGCACAGGAGCGCCCTGGGCAGTGCGGTACCAACAGTAAATGAAAAACGAAACACCATGCTCCACCGCCCATTTGGTCTCCCAGTCGGAGACCTCCGGGTTTTCCTGAGCATAAAAGCCCAGTGCCGGAGTTCGCTCCGGATGTTTGAGCACATTGCTCCACATCCCGGGCTTGTCAGCTTCCCAGAGCGGGCAGTGATGCGCGCCCACCAGAATCTCTGTTTGAACTGGTTCCGGTGGTGGTATATTGTCAACTTTAAAGCGTTCGAGCAAGGGAAGAAAACAGATCCTCAGAGCTGACCTGGCAGCCACTTTCCCATCCCGCAGCACCTCCAGAGCCAGTTCACCGTTACACTCTGAATCCGCCTGCATCCGCCAATGGATAGTACGCTGTTCACCGGCCAAGACAGTGAACCCGCTGCCAGAGGGCGGGAGTTCTTTGACCCCTTGAGGCAGAGTCAGGATAGCCTGCAACGTAAGCTCCGCCTCTGTTACATTTTCGATCACCGCCACAACCTGCTCAGCTCTTCCGGCACGGCAAAGATTTGCCTCTGGTTCAAAACGCCTGATCACAATCAGCGGCTCCGCCGCCGCAGCAGCCGCCGCCATAGCCAGCCAGGCTGTTAACACCGCCCGCCATATATTCATGCAATCCTCCTGTTCACCGATCCGCCATCTCCAGCGCCCGGGATGCGGGCAGCATTAGTCGCTATTTTCTCAACTCCTGTCGTGAAAAACAAGAACTTCAGATAGCCATCTTCATAAGTTGCTGAACGAAAATGTTTTCTGCAAGCAAGATGCTTGCACTACTCCACTGTCGCTTTTACAGCAACTTCTCAATAACTCGCTTTGGAGCAGGCTAAAGCCTGTACTACAAACTTCGTTGCCCCAAACGCGCAGCGTTTGTTACTAAAGCAGCGGCCTTCTAACCGCTAATTTTTTAGTGAGGGTGATGACCTCCCGTACATTACACAAACCCTTTTGGTTGCCTGCCTGTGCGTAGCACGCAGACAGGCGGCGACTCGCTGCTTTAGTCGTTTAGGCGACTAGTAAAAACAATTAATTGTTCTTTCCAAAAAGTTGTCTTTCGCAGCCTTATTGCGGCTTGTTTCGCAGTCATCCACCGCATAGCGGCGGATATACTTCGCAATAATCCACCGCATAGCGGCGGATATACGGTGTTGCTTTCAGTATGTCCGCCGCTATGCGGTGGATGCCCATTTTTCACATCAAAAACACCGTAGCGCGTTCATTCCACTCCGACAAAGTGAACGACAAAGTTTGCGACCAAGTTTACGCTTGCGCTGCAAGACCGTTCGCGTGCCGCCCGCATAGCGCACAACTTCCTGCTCCGCGCCTGGTCAAACAGAGTAAGCGCGGAAGGAGGTCAGTCGCTCTACGGGCGACATCGGTTGACGATGCTGTGCGGCGATGCTGACCGACGATTGGGATCATGCGGGAGCCCGTCCACCAGCATCGTCAGCCGAAGGCGCAGGCGACCTCACTAGCTCCGGTTTCCAAACGGACATGTCCGATTGGAAATCAAACCTACGTTGCTCCCGCGCAAAAGGCACCATCTCTTTAACTCACGCACTAATGCACTCGCGCACTCGCGCACTTCTCCTACTCCGGGTGAAATTTTATGGGGTTTCATTAATGAGACGTTTCAGGGTTTCCTGATCCTCCTGATCAGCGCGGTCGCGTTTAGCCTGAAAATGCGCATGTTTCTTTTTTTCCGCGTCATTCCAGAGGTTGGCTTCAACATAATCGGCGCAGAAGGGAACGCCCAGATCCACCCACATTGCCAGCCGTTTGACCTCATCCGCAGTGATTGTTTCGCAGTGACCATTATCCAGCCGCTCGGTGAACAGGGTGGATTTACTTGATCCACTTGAGTTTGGCGGCAGCAACTCAACCGTTGAACCAGCGGAGATCCAGTTCAGGACTTTGTGATCCGCGTTGCCGCGCCAGCCAGCGGGCCGCTTAGGGTCATCCGGACGGGAGTGGGTCAATGCCAGGTAGGCTTTACTCCAAGCCCGTTTCGCGCCCGGATCTTCAACCACGGTTGAGGTCAGATCCGGTTTTTTATCGTCTTTACCATCATGGCACTTGATGCAGTGTTGGTCGAGGATCGGCTGCACCTCCATGGTAAAGCTGAACCCGCGGCGGGGAGCGTTAATGGGTGCCAGCCTCTGGACACCGGCGGCCATGGCCAGGGTGGGGCGCGCGGAAGCGCTGGGAACGCTGTTTTTCGATTCATGGCAGCCAACACACGAGGCGTTCTCGCCGGGTTGCAGCATTGTCCAACTGCGCATGCTCTGGATCATGCGCCCCTGCTCATCCAGAACCATAAAATAGAGCGGCCCGCGGGCCTCTGCTTTAAAGTAGGCCGAGCCATCGGCGTAGATCTTGGCATCTCCAATCAGGATTTTAGGATCCCATGCGCCATTGCCAACCGCCACCGGGGTGGAGACCAGCGCCCCGCCGCCAGCACCGGCGTTGCCATTATTGCCAATGCCTGCCACCCGATAGTCGATCCCGATCACGCGCAGAGTTTTGGCGGTACCGCGCGCAACCCCGGCCATGGGCTCACCCACATAGACATCCTGAATATAAAAAGTGCCCTCTTTGTTCCTGTAATCAACGGTGCTGGGGCGCTGAGCCGGGCGCTGCCGCGGACGCAGCGGCACTGGACGGCCACATGGCAGCCCCTGACGGGAGACTAGAATCTCGCGTCCCCCGTTGAGGTTCATCCAGTAGATCCCGAATCCGGTTCTGCGATCCTCCCCTTTGCGCTCATCCCGGCCCGGACGCCCCTGGACGCGGCCCCAGCCAGCCGGGTTGCACATCACCAGCATGCTCTCATCATCCAGCGGATAGGGATAGGCAAAGAGCGCGGCGCTCTGGCCATAGGCATCAATGCGCTCGGCCTTGGTTTCGCGCATGGGCGCCAGCAGCTGAATGCCGCTGTTCTCCTGGCGCCCTTTGGAGGGATCAACCATAATCAGCGCGCCGGGCTGTCGCGAATGATGGCCAGTTGCAATGGCGAAGATCTTTTGGCTCCCAGGGGCGCGGCGGGCATGGATAATAGTGGTCGGGAACCAGGAGTTCTCGCCATAAACCGCGCTCTGCAGCGTGCCGTCCGGCGCCATCTGGAACAGCGGCTGGGGAAACATCTGGGAGCGGTCGTTGTACTCCCAGCGGGTGTAAAGAATGGTTCCGTCAGCGGTGACGGTCGGATAATTAACATGCACCTGATCAAAAGCCATGCGATAGATGTTTTTGCCGTCCGCATCGCAACGGTACAAATTGCTGACCTCGGTCCACCAGCAGTCAACAATCTGCATACAGCGGGTTGAATTAAAGAGGATGTTACCATCCGGCAGGTAGCACCCCTCGTAATCAGCAATGCCCAGCCCCTCAGTCAACTGCCTGATCTGACCTGAGCGCAGCTCCATTTCATAGAGATGGTAGTCATCTTCGCGGTCAGATTTTTTCCAGGCGAACAACATGCGGTTGCCAGCGTAGTTGACATCAACATCACGGATTATCCCTTTGTCTGTTTCCAGTAGCGTGCTCTCTTGCCAGATTCCCTCCTGCCACTCGGCTTTACAGAGCTTGCCGCCGGGCGAAAACTGCCGTTCAGATTGCGCGTCCGAGAGTGCCTCAGTATAAGCGTAGTGCGAGCCTCCCATCACAAAGTGGCGGGCAAAAACTATCTCCGGCAGCTCCTGCTTGACCCGCGACAGCCGCGCCTGACGGCGCTGCACGCAGATCATGCGATAATACTCGAGTTTGGCTGGCATCTCAGAATCCGCAGGCAGTGGTGCTGTTTTCCAGCGATCGCCGAGCAGCGCGGAGCTCTCGGCGCAGGCCCGCGCCACAGCTTGATCAAAGAGCAAATTAATATCTTTGCTTAGAAAAATCGACGGAATATCCATCTCGCCGAAATCCTGCCACAGCCAATCAGCCAGCAGCTCATCACTGCCCTCAATGGCAGCCCAGAGCCGGTCCGCGCTCCGGCACTCCTGCTGCGTCAGCTTACGTCCTGCAACCAGCTCCGCAAAGGCCACTGATGTCGGCGGGATCACTGCTGATGGATCTAAAGCAATCAGCCGCGACCCGCTAAATTCAAAAATCGGATTTTTCGCCAGGCCTGCAATATCAACCAGATGAACATCGACAAACTGACCACCCCCAAACTGCCTGCAATGCACGGCCAGAGTGTTCTCCCCGCTCTTGAGCAGAGCCTGCTGCTGATCGTCGAGCGTAATCACCTCGTAATCCCGTAGATGCCCGGTGAGTGAATGAGTTCTGATTCCATTGATAAAAATTTCAAGATCGTCATCATGGTGGAGCAGCAGCACCGGTTTTTTCGGCAGATTTTCCAATTGATATCTTTTGCGCAGCCAGATATTTGGAGTATCCCAGCGGGTACCGATACGGGCACAGGGTGTGCCCTCAGTGCCAAAGCCCCCCGGCCCCGAGCGCCACCCTGAATCATCAAAGGAGGTGGCGTGCCACTCTCCTGCAGGTGCCTGAAATGTGAAGCGCCACTGATCCACCAAGGTCTGTGCAAAAACACTACCCGCAACAGAGAGCGCAGCTAGCATGACAAGCCGAGAAGACACCGTCTTTTTTCTTTTCCCCAAAAACCCCATTGTTTATCCTTATTACGCCTAACTAAGTGATAAATCATAGCGCAATTAGACACAAAAATCAACTCTTATCAAAACTCAAAATCATTAAAGCTCCCACCCTGGACGGCGCGGCAGGCGCACGTACTGGTTGGCTTCGTCACGGTTAGTGACGCGCATAGCAGCGTCGTCCCAAACAATGTTGCCATCAATACGTTTGGCAAGATTGCCGAGCATAGTAAGCTCAGTCAGCCGGGCGGAGTACGCAAAATCAGCGCAGGCTTTGCGCCCTCCCAGAATCGCATTCAACCAGTCAGCCTCAATGCCGCCTTGCGGGCGCGCGAGCGTCTTAGGCGGGCGCTCAAAGGCTTGCATAGCGGGTTCCGGGATGATTCGCGGGCTTTCGCCGTAAACTCCGCAGAGCAGTCGCCCCTTACTGCCATTGAATATCACACCGCCTTCCGCAGGTAACTGCTGGTCGTCCGGCAGTTCGGGCGGGCGAGGTGGGCGGGTGCCCTCATACCAGGTGAGCTTAATTGGAGGCTGGCTGTTCAGCGCGGGGAAGCGGAATGTTATGATAGCCGAAAGCGGGTGGGTATCAGGATTGAGCCCGCAGGAGGTGGCATCCACCTGCTCTGGCATGCGTTCGCCAAGTAGAGCGAAGACCGAGTCGAGGGTGTGGGCACCACGGTCGCCCATCATACCGTTACCAAAGTCCCACCAGGCACGCCAGCGTCCGGGATGGTAGGTGGGATGGTAATCACGCTCAGGGGCGGGGCCGAGGAAAAGATCCCAATCCAGAGTGGCCGGTACTGGTTCGCCGCGCTCTGGCTTGCGCCCCAGCAGGGTGCTCCAGCCAGCCCGCCCCCAGGGGTAATACGAGAGGTCACACCAGGCATCGATACTGAGTAAATCGCCGATGCCGTCAGCAGTAATCCACTCTTGTATCAAGTAAAAACCAGGGCCTGCATGGCCTTGAATGCCCATTTGCGTGACCACGTTTTTTTCGACAGCCAGACGGGCCAGCTCGCGACACTCAGCAATGTCGTGGCAAAGCGGTTTCTGAACAAAAACGTGCTTGCCAGCTTTGATGGCAGCCGCGGCGATCACAGCGTGCGTGTGATCGGGAGTGGCGATCATCACAGCATCGATCTCCCGCTCTTTGTCGAGCAGTTCGCGGAAGTCGGCGTAAAAGGGCGCAGCGGGATATTTGGCCCTGACTGGTTGTGTGTAGGCGCTGTCAACATCGCACAGCGCGGCAATGGTGTGTCCGCGGTTGGCGATCTGGGACAGATTGCCTCCTCCCATTCCGCCAATACCAATACCTGCTACGTTCAAGCGCCCGTTGGCGCCGGGCTTACCATTCTGAGCAAAGAGGCGTCGTGGCAAGACCGAGATTGTGGCGGCAGCAGCCATAAACTGACGCCGTGTGGTTCGTGTAGACATATTAGCAACCTTTCTTAAACATGAATTTATTATACATGATTTCCTGAAAGACTGACAAGAACAGATGGTAACATTTTCAAGTAACTCTGTTATAATGCCACCAACAACACCATGAAATCACAAACCAACAGGATTGAATATTTTGACCGCCAAACAGGTGCGCTCTGCCGCGAAACGGTGATGGGCGACGCTGCTGTTCAATGGGCCTATCTGAGCCTGAGCGGTAAGATCTGCGCACCCCTGCTCTTTGGCACATCGTTGCCCAGCCGGGTCCTGGGCTGGTATTTTAATTCGCCCCTTTCAAAATCTAAAATCCAGAAAACCATCTCGGCCCTGAAGATTGACACAAGCGAGTTTGCCACCCCTCCTGATCAGTTCCGGAGTTTCAACCATTTTTTCATAAGAAAACTGAAATCCGGCGCCCGCCCCATCCCGGCAGATGAGCGTTGCCTTCTAAGCCCCGCCGATGGACGTTTGCTGGTCTATGGGAATATGCAGGACGAAAGTCCCGTACATGTCAAAGGAGTTGACAGCCCTCTGCGTCATCTCTTTGATACCCCCATCGACAATTTTAATGAGGGAGACGCGGCGGTTATCCGACTCTGTCCAGCGGATTATCACCGCTTTCATTTTCCCTGTGACGGACGTGTCACCGCGCAGGAGAGCGTCAAAGGCCAGTATCACTCGGTCAACCCAATGGCTCTGCGCGCGCGAAAACGCATATTTTGTCGCAACAAGCGCGCATACGCCCTGATCGAAACTGAAAAATTCGGAGAGATTGCCTTTATGGAGATCGGCGCTTTTGGCGTTGCTGGAATACATCAAACCTACACTGGCACCACAGTGCAACGGATGCAGGAAAAAGGCTACTTTGACTTTGGCGGCTCAACGATTGTACTGCTCTTCCAAAAGAACAGGATCACCTTCGATGCCGACCTGCTGGCCAACAGCGCCAAAGGAATTGAGACCCTGGTCAAAGCAGGGGAACAAATAGCCCTGCCTGTGGAGCGGCGTTTGGTTGCAGCGGAAATGGAGTAGCGCAAGCATCTTGCTTGCAGATCATAGAGTAGCGCAAGCATCTTGCTTGCAGATGAAATCTTTAGTCGCTTAGGCGACTGGAAAAAACAATTAATTGTTCTTTCCAAAAAGTTGTCTATCGTCGCCTTATTGCAACTTGTTTCGCAGTCATCCACCGCATAGCGGCGGATATACTTCGCAATCATCCACCGCATAGCGGCGGATATACTTCGCAATCATCCACCGCATAGCGGCGGATATACTTCGCAGTCATCCACCGCATAGCGGCGGATATACTGTGTTGCTTTCAGTATGTCCGGGCTATGCGGTGGACGACCATTTTTCACCTCAAAAACAACGCAGCGCGTTCATTTGTTCCACTCCGACAAAGTTAACGACAAAGCTTGCGACTTATGTTGCGCTTGCGCCGGGAGGCCGTGCCCTACCGCTGCGACCGACGATGCTGTGCGACGATGTTGGCCGACGATTGGGAACATACTTCCCATCAATCCCATACCTCTCATCTCCCATTCTTCCCATCCCGCTTTCCACTTGAAGGCGCAGCCGACCTCAGTAGGTCCGGTTTCCAACCGGACATCTCCGATTGGAAATCGGAGCTACGTTGCTCCCGCACAAAAGACGCGACCTCTTCATTCGCGCACTCGCGCACTTTAACACTCCGCGCCGAGCGCGGATCTAGGCCCTTACCAAAGGGCAAGACAAACATGTTGCTCCTTAAAAACATGTTGTCGTGGGCCAGTCCCAATCCTAATCTCAATCCTTATCTCTTTCGACCAGCCACAGGCAGCCGTTGTTTGATTAGGATTGTTCGTATTACCGGCCCAACGGGGCGGAATCATATAATTCGGCGTAGCAGAATTATTCTTAGTCCCCTTAAAACCTCAAAAATACACCCTAAATCGCCTTCTAAGCGCCAAAAACAGGCTTTTTTTACATCTAACAACTTGATAAGAAACAACATACAGAGGCGAAGCGTCAAAAGTGCCGCAAAAAGACGGGCAAAAGAAACGGTTTCAGCCTACACTCTCTCCCGATGCGTACAATGTTAAGGTACATCTATGTTAAAAAGCAATACGGGGTTTCCCTACTTCAGCTTTGTGTTAGTTGCATTTTCATATTGCAACTCTACTTGTGTTAGGAACGCGACGGTTTGATTTGATTTTTCGCCCTCTCTTTGCGACAATCAATGCCTTAACCACTGAAACACACTTAACATTTTTTTCTGCTACTCAGGTAGTCAGAGGTCAGAACTAAAGATCCAGCAAGGTCAGTAAGTTGCGGGAGAGTCTAGCGCAGACCATTCTGGATTCTGACTCCTGAATTCTGTCTCCTGACGCATGACACATGACTACTTGAGCAAGTGCAGGAGATTATTGAAACTAATTACCAAAAGGAGCTCCCAATATGGCTGGCAGCGAACTGACCCCCATGATGCGGCAGTACCGAAGAATCAAATCAGAGCTTCCCGAGGGGGTGATACTTCTCTTCAGGTTGGGAGATTTCTATGAACTGTTCTTTGAGGATGCCCGGGTGGCAGCCCCGATTATGGGTGTCGCCCTCACACAGCGCGGCGGCACTCCCATGTGCGGTGTTCCTCACCACGCGCTGGACGGCTATCTCGCCAAGCTGATCCGCGCCGGGTGCAAAGCCGCAATTTGTGATCAAGTGGAAGATCCTGCCCAGGCCACTGGCATTGTGCGGCGCGAGGTGACCCGCGTGGTGACCCCGGGCACAGTGACCGAGGACGAGATCCTCGACTCAGAGCGCAATAATTTTATCTGTGCCGTCCATGCTGGCAAAAGATTCGGTGTGGCGCTGCTGGACCTCTCCACCGGTGAGTTCTCCGTTGAGTGCTCTGATGACGCTGCCGGGCTGATCGAGCATCTGAAACGATGCGCGCCAAGTGAGACCTTGGTCGCTGCCGAGCAGATCGAGGATACCCGTCTGCGCGAGATTCTACAATCAGGCGAGGCTGGAGTCGTGACTGCGATCGACAGCTGGAGCTTTGAGTATGACTGCGCCTATGACATGCTGGTACGGCACTTCAAGGTCCACTCGCTGGAGGGTTATGGATGTGAGGGTGAGAGCGAGCTGGTCTGCCCGGCCGGGGCATTACTGCACTATGTCAGCGGGTCGCTGCGCCATAATGTCAGCCACATCCGCACCATGCACCTCTGCCAGGCAGCCTCGTTCCTCACCCTTGATGAGAGTACCTGCGTCAACCTGGACCTGATCGCGGCGCGCGGCAAGCCACGGGAGTTCTCCCTGCAGGGCGTGTTGAACAACACCCAAACACCAATGGGCGCACGCATGCTGCGCAACTGGGTCACGCGTCCACTGCGCGACGCAGCGGCCATTAACAGTCGGCTGGACGCAATCGAGTGCCTGACCAAAGAACGCATGCTGCTGACTGATCTGCGCGGACTTCTCGGCGAAGTCCGCGACCTTGAACGGCTAATCGCGCGGGTCAACGCCGGACGCGGCAATGCCCGCGACCTGAAGGCAGTGGCAACCTCCCTAATCCCTGTGCCGCAGATTGCGGAGCGCATGCGCCAACCCTGCAATCAACTGTTTGTCACCATCGCCGACCGCATGCACGCCTTGCCCGAGCTGGTTGAGCTGGTGGGTAGGGCGATTGACGACACACCGCCGGTTGCGATCAAAGACGGCGGCATCATCCGCCCCGGCTTCCATGCCGAGCTGGATGAACTCCGGGGGCTGGCCTCCGAGGGCCACGCATTTCTTGCCAAATATCAGGCAGCCGAACAGGAACGCACTGGCATCAAAACCCTGAAAGTCAGGCGCAACAAGATCTTAGGGTTTTACATTGAGGTCTCCAAAGGCCAAGTAGCCTTTGTGCCACCCGAATATGAACGCCGTCAAACCCTGGTCAACGCCGAGCGCTATATCACCCCTGAGCTGAAGAGCTACGAGCAGAAGATCTTCGGTGCTCAAGAGCGCTCAACCGCACTGGAGCTGGAGCTCTTCTGTGACATACGAGACAAAATGGCCGACAAAACCGCCGCAATCCAGGAGACCGCCGATGCCCTGGCGCAGCTTGATGTGCTGATGTCGCTGGCGGATCGCGCGCTGGCCCTGGGCTATGTGCGCCCAGAGATCACCGAGAGTGATGAGCTCGATATCCGTGATGGCCGCCATCCGGTGATTGAACAGATCCCAGGGGCCGAGGCTTTTGTAGCCAACGATACCTTTTTAAACTGCTCCAACCATCAGATCATGCTGATCACAGGGCCCAACATGGCCGGTAAATCAACGTACATCCGTCAGGTGGCGATCATCGCCATCATGGCGCACATCGGCTCGTTCGTACCAGCCTCCAAAGCGCGCATTCCGCTGATTGACCGGGTGTTCACCCGGGTGGGCGCGGGCGATGACTTGGCGCGTGGACGCTCCACCTTTATGGTTGAGATGCAGGAGACCGCCAACATTCTGAACAATGCCACTGAGCGCAGCCTGATTGTGCTGGATGAGATTGGGCGCGGCACCAGCACCTTTGACGGCATCAGCATTGCCTGGGCAGTAGCGGAATATCTGCACAACCAGCGGCGGGTGAAAGCGAAAACGCTCTTTGCAACCCACTACCATGAGTTGACTGACCTGGTTCTGACATTGAAGGGGGTCAAGAACTACACGGTTCAAGTGCGCGAGCATGGCGACAGCGTTGTTTTCCTGCGCCGGATCGCGGCGGGAACCGCTGACAAGAGCTACGGCATCCATGTGGCCCGCCTGGCTGGCATGCCCTCAGAGGTCACGGCCCGCTCCAGCGAGATTCTCGCCAATCTGGAAGAGGGGGAGTTGGAAGCAGGGCTGCCCAAGCTGGCCAAACATAAGAGGAAAAAAGGCGCCGATGGCTCTCACGGGCAGATGACGCTGTTCTGAAATTTAAGAGCATTCGTGTCATTCGCGTGCCAACGCAGTCGCCCGCATAGCGGACGACTTCCTTGCTTCGCGCCTACCGTGCGACCTGCAAGCTTTATCAAAGCGGATTATTGAGACGTTACCGTAAAAGTGATAATGGAGTAGTGCAAGCATCTTGCTTGCAGACAATATTTTCATTCAACAACTTATGAAGATGGTTATCTGAATTTCTTGTTTTTTGCGACAGGGGTTGAGAGAATAGCAACTAACGACAACCCTTGCATTCCGCAGTGCAGCGCATGTGTAGTAGTCGCTCTATTTGTCGGGCATAGTTCCGCTTGCGGGACGACGCCTGATGAGCGACATCGGCAGACGATGTTGTGCGACGATAGCGGATTACGATTAAAAACTCCGCCCTTGAAAATCGTCAGCCAGCATCGTCGCCGCCACCGTCAACCAAAGGCGAAGCCGACCGTCTGTAGGTCTGATTTCCAACCGGACAGTCCGATTGGAAATCGGACCTACATTGCACCCGCACAAAAGGCGCAAAATCTTTCGCAAACATGATAGGATTTAAAAAAAGAGGTACTAAAAACATGTTGTCGGCGGGCCCAATCCTTAGCCCAATCCCAGCAACTCCCGCGCCTCCTCAACAGCATCCGCCAGGCAGACCTTGCAATTGGCGCAGCCCAGGGTGCCCTCAAAGATATGGACACTGCCTTGGCGGACAAGTCCCTCAATAAAACGCGCGAATTTCGAGCGCGGATTTTTCAGATTCATCAACACCTCAACATGCGCTTGGCCCTGGGTCACTGCTTCACTGACCATTCCAGTTGATTCGGCTGTCACGAAGAGACGCTCGCAGAGCGACACAAACGCTGGAATCGGATTGAATTGATCCTGACTGTAGATCACCTTGTAATCAAATGGATAGCTGTTGATCAAGGCCTCAACCTCCGGCGGTGTCCGGCGTGAGGTGGTGACCCACCGCTCAAAGCTCTCGGTTGCGCTGAAGACGCGATCGAGATGATGCCGCATCGCATCAACGGTCATGGTCGCAATCTTATTCGGCCCCCCCACGATCACCGCGATTGCCGGCTTGCCTGGTGTGTGCCGCTCCAAAAAGGCACTGACACCCCGCTGATAAAAATCCGCGTTGACGGCTGTCAGATTCACAGGGATGGGGATAATGTTACGACGCAGCGGCGGATTATCAAACGCAGGCGCTAGAATGCAGTCAAAATCTAACCGGTAACCGCCCGGAAAGAGCAGCGCGGCCACCGGGATTCGCAACTGCCGGGCAATCACCTTACCAGGGTAAAACGCGGTTGAACCGGTGCAGAGCACTGCAACGTAATCTCCGCTGATCGCTTCGGATCGGAAAAGCTTAAAGCTCAGTATCCCAGCGTGATCAGCAGCATAAGAAAGCGCTTTGCGAAACCGGCAGGGGTAGCTGACGCGTACCAGATCAAAGGAATGCCCCAGCGCTTCACATAACGCACGGGATTGGTTTTCATGGCCTGCTTTACCATCTGTCACAATCAGAATTTTTTTCATAACAGCTCAATTATTGACTAGTTTGCAGCGCAAGGCAATACGAAAACAGAGGGGTAGATAAATTTGTTGCAGCCCTGTGCGTTGCACGCAGACAGGCGGCTATGCTGCGCTCTGCGTTCTCTGCGCCTCTGTGAGAGATAAAAAAAAACTCACCCTCAAAATGTGGCAAAAAAATTAAGCAAAAAATTAGGCACGTTTTTTGAAACGCTTATACTCTTGAAGCCACTGTTTAGTCTGTGTTATGATTATGTAATTATGAAAGGGAATTCGGTATGAAAAAAATTGTAAAAATACTTGTCGGAATTTTTGTTGTTCTGTTAGTTGTGCTGCTGGGAGCTGTTCTCACGCTGCCACTGACCATTGCGCCGCTGGTAAAGGGCGCGGCTGCAACCTTTGGGCCAAAGGTGCTGGGGGTCGATGTCTCGATTGGCGATGTCAAACTACGCCCCATCGCAGGCCAACTGACCATCTCTGATATCAAGATCGGCAACCCCAAAGGTTACTCAGCGAAAGACGCCTTTGCAGTCAAAACCATTGACATCAATCTGAAAACTGTTTCCCTGGTCAAAGGGGATGTGATACAGATTAAGAAAATCCTGATCGATGCCCCTGAGATCTCTTATGAAACCAAAGACGGGCGCTCCAACTTTGACACCATGCTCGCCAAAGCGCAGAGCGCCGAGAAGAGTGAGGATGAAAAAACCGCCAAGGACAGCCCTGATAAGAAAGCAACGAAAAAGGTTATTATCGATGAGTTTGTTCTGACTGGCAGCAAGGTTTCGTATGCCTCGTCACTCACCTTTAACAAGCCGATCACGCTTCCTCTGCCGCCTGTAAAAATCAATGACATTGGCAAAGCCAGTGGCGGTGCCTCCATGATTGAGGCGTTGAACCAGGTGTTTGGCAGCATTGTCGGTGGACTAAGGGACGCGATCACCAAGTTGGCCACCGGTTCGACGGATGCCATCAAGGGGGTCAGCAAAGCTGCGACAGACGCGCTGGGCAATGTGGCTAAAGGCGGCAGCGAAGCGGTTGGCGATATCAGCAAAAAAGCGTCTGATGCCGCTGGTTCTCTCGGCAAAGGGGCCTCCGATGCGGCCGGAGCAGCGGGAGAGGCGGTCAAAGACACCTCAAAGAAACTGAAGGGGCTCTTCGGCAAGTAAAAGCAGGGTGAGGAGGTAAAGTTTATGACTTCATCATTGTTAAACAAAATGCAGGCAACCGCCGTCAAGGGCGTGCAGACATTGCGACCGGAGGCAGCCACAGAGCTAAGCGCGGCAATTCTGCGCAGTGAGCATAGCTGCGGAGGTTTTTGCGGTTTGGATGGCAAAGCCGATCTGTACTACACCTTCTTTGCGCGCATGGCACTCCATGCCCTTGGTACACAGTACGCCCCTGATGCGCTCATCCGTTGGGTTAAAAGTGTGCGTAAAGCCGCACGCGGGGTTGACCGTGTCTGCGCTGAGCTGATGTTACTGCGAGAGGGTGCGCGTTCACGAGTTGCCGCAACCCTGTTTTTACTGCGTTCTATGATCATGATCGGTCCAATTGACTCGTATAAACTTTTTCTCACCGCCTTTTTAATGCAAGAACTGCTGCCGCAAAGGTTAACCCACGCACTAATCCACCGAGCGGCGACGGCCACGCTGGAACGGCGAGCGCACCTTGACTTCAACGCTCTCAGCACCCCCCACGCAGCGGTGTGCGTCCTGCTGGCGCAGCACACTGGCAATTTGCCGCTACGCCAACGAATGAGTGAGCTACTGCGACAGCGTCATCAAGCAAGTGGCGGATACGCAGCTGCAGCTGATTGCAAGGCGGATCTGCTGTCAACAGCAGTGGTTCTTTTCACGGAATTATGTTTGCACAGCCCGTCGGTTGCCGCTGAACAAAACAATACCGATGGCCTTACGAGTTGCCTTTGCGCGCCCCCTGACCGCGCTTTTATCGAGATGTGCTGGCAGGAGGATGGACTCTTCAGCTCTGCCCCGGGTCAGCTCACTGGTGATCTTGAGCACACTTTTTATGCGCTTCTTGCGCTGGGCTGCGCAAAAGAACTCTGATTACCTGAGCAGTGACATATTTTAAGCCTAGAAAGGCCGTATGATTAAGAAAAATTGGTCAGTTATCCCATTGTTATTTGGTTTACTGATCGCAAGCACAGGATTATCTCAAGAGGCGCGACAATCACATTTTCTGGAGTGGAGCGAGCTGCCACCGCTACCGCCTCTTGGAACAAACACCCTCAATCCCGGGGTGGCAGGAGCGTACGCCGGGGTTTATTCCAACCATCTGATCGTCGCAGGCGGTGCCAATTTCCCCCTGCCTGTGACCGACTTAACCAATGGTGCGGCCAAGATCTATCACGATGCGATCTACTGCATGGCGGAAAACAACGGCACATACGCCTATATGCCTAACATAGGCGCATTGCCTTTCCCGCTGGCCTATGGCGCCAGCGTGACGATCCCGCAAGGGGTGCTGCTGATAGGCGGACACAATACGGATGGAGCAGTGGCGGATGTGCTGCTCTTAACTTTTGAGCAGGGCCAATTTGTGATCACGGCGCTACCCTCGCTACCCGGGGCTGTGACCTGCTCCGGGGCGGTTCGGCTCGGTGACAAAGTCTACCTCGCAGGCGGCTCCCGCAGCGAATCCGCGGGAGATGCCATGCGCGGGTTATGGGGTTTTAACCTCAATCAGCTGGCTGCAGAGGGCTTCATCGAGAAGAGTGCCATAGCCACAACCCTGCTCTCTATGGACATGTTGCAACTCGAAACAGAGGCCCGCGGCAGCAACATAGCCCTGACTGAGGGTGAAACAAGGGCCGAGCTACGCGCGCGGCTCAACCGCGCTCTCTGGAACAACGCGTCTGCGTGGGATGCCCTGCCGGAGATTCCCGGCGAGCCGCGCTGCCACCTGATGGTCAGTGCGCAGCACGATGGCTACACTGAACACATCTATATCATGGGCGGGCGCTACGCATTAACCGCAAGCGAACAAGCCGCTCTTTCTGAAGCCGAGCGCAGAACGCTGGTAGGCAGCAACCTCCGATTTTTGGATGAAGTCCTGAAATACAACCCCTATGAGCAAGGCTGGAAACATTGCGCGCCAATGCCCACGCCGCTCTCGGCCGGCTCTGTCATCAGTTCAGGACAAGGACACATCTTTGTGCTTTCCGGCAGCGACGGCTCGCATGTGGCGCAGTGGGAGAGCCAAAAATTTCTCTACGCCCACCCCGGCTTTGTCCCTAACCCCTACATCTATCATGCAATCACCGACACCTGGGTGGTTGAAAACGCGATTCCAGGGTCAGAGATTACAGCGGCGGCAATGGCAGCCCAGTTGGGTATGGAGGCTCTGCCGCCTGGTTATCCCACCCCATCCGCACAGGTGACTGCTGCAATCACGGGCTGGGGCAACGACATCATTCTGGTTAGCGGCGAGGTGCGTCCTGGCGTGCGGACGCCTGCCCTGCGCCGGATCGCGCTCAAACCAGTAAGGGCCGCGTTCGGGCTGATCAACTACAGCACCCTGATCATCTATCTCTTGGCAATGGTTGGTATTGGAGTTTATTTTGCCCGCAAAAACAAGAGCACAGACGATTTTTTTCGCGGAGGTCAGAACATTCCCTGGTGGGCGGCGGCTTGCAGCATCTACGCCACGATGCTCTCCTCGATTACCTTTGTGGCCCTGCCAGCCAAGGCATTCGCCACTGACTGGACCACCTGGATTATGCAGATCACCATCCTGCCGGTCAGCCTTTTCGTGATCTGGAAAATTCTGCCCTTTTTCCGTCAGATTGATGCCACCAGTGCCTATGAGTATCTGGAAAAGCGGTTCAACTATACAGCGCGTGTGGTGGGGAGTGCTCTGTTTGTGCTCTTTCAGCTCGGGCGCATGGCAGTGGTTATGTATCTGCCGGCACTGGCGCTGCAGGCCATCACCGGCTTGGATCCAATACTCTGCATCTTGATTATGGGAGTTCTCAGCGTTATCTACTGCACCATGGGGGGCATTGAAGCAGTGATCTGGACCGACACCATTCAGACCTTTGTTCTGCTGGGTGGAGCACTGGCCAGCGTGGGCATTATTCTGCTGAGCATTGATGGCGGGTGGAGCACATTTCTCAACGATTGCGCCAGTGCGGGCAAGTTCAAGGTGATCAACTGGGATTTTTCCTCCGGCAGCTACATGACCATGACACTCTGGGTTGTTCTGCTGGGCGGCATCTTTCAAAATCTGTCCAGCTACTCCGCTGATCAGGCGGTTGTACAGCGCTACATGACAACCCCCAGTCTGAAGAAAGCCGCTAACTCGATTCTGATGAACGGCATTATGTGCGTTCCGGCCTCGTTGATATTCTTTGCAGTAGGCGCGGCGCTGTTCTCTTTCTACAAAAATAATCCCGCTGAAATGATACCGACCTTTGAGCCAAAGGCGGTTTTTCCTCTGTTCATTGCCACCAAAATGCCTGTTGGCATAGCAGGGCTGGTTGTAGCCGGCATCTTTGCAGCTGCCCAATCAACCCTCTCCACCAGCATGAATTCGCTCTCCACCGCGCTGGTCACCGATTTTGCGCAGCCCATGCGTCTGTGTAAAACAGATCAAGGCTACCTCACCCTGGCGCGGGTTTTAACCGCGCTGGTCGGCACTGCCGGCACATTATCGGCCGTTGTGATTGCCCGCTCCAACATCTTTGATGTGTTTGATCAATACATTGTCATTCTCGGTCTGTTCATGGGCGTTCTAGGCGGCATGTTTATCCTGGGGATGTTCTCCGGACAGGCCAATTCAGCGGGCTGTATCATTGCCGCAGTCATCTGCGCCACCTTTATGTGCTGGCTCAAGTTTTATTCAGGCTCGCCGATTCACGGCTTCCTCTATCCAGCCGTCAGCTTGACCATGACCTACACCCTGGGTATCCTGATATCGCTCGCCACCGGAGGCAACCGGAAAAAAATTGATGGTTTGACCGTGTTCAGCGGGCACTCCAAGCGTGTCAGTGAGAAGTGACCTTAAAAGTGATCATGGAGCAGTGCAAGCATCTTGCTTGCAGAAAACATTTTTATTCAACAACTTATGAAGACGGGTATCTAAACTTCTTGTTTTTTACGACAGGAGTTGAAAGAATAACAACTAAATGGCTAAAAAAAGTAAAAATAAAAAAACACAGAAGCCAGCGAAGGTGAAGCAACAGAAGCAACCGATCACTTTGCCCGCTGCGGAAAACAGCGCGCAAACGACAAAATCGTCCGCTGCCACCCCAGTTGCCCCAGGCACCGCGTTGGATGGAGAGCGCGCTTCTGCCCCTGACCAAACTCCACTGTCACCGCCCGCGGAGATTGAACCAGCGGCTATATCTGATGCCCCTGAGAGTGGCGGAGAGCAGCTCGAAACCTTAACCGCGCCCCGAAGCCGGATGCGACGCGTGCTGCCGGATCTGCTGCGAGTGCTCCTGGCACTCTCTGTGATTGCAGTTGGAATAGCCATCTGGGTTCAGCCGCCGATCTTCAAAGCGTCATTTCCCCACACCACCTTTCAGTACTATGGCAAGCGTGCGCAGGAGGCCACCCTCTACCGCCCGGTCGCGATGCCGGAGCGTTATTACATTGAACTGCCTGAAAAATTGGAAAACCGCTACCAGTGGTTCGCGGTTGACCGTCGTCGGGAGGTGGTGGCAGCCTGCGAGGAGCCGCTGCGCCGGTTTCTCGGCCAAAAAGCGATCAGACGCGGAGCGCCTTTGGGGTTGGATCTGGAGTTTCGTAAATTGGATGGCTCTGAATGGCTGATCCATTTTTATGCGGATGCCATTGTTTTCTCCAACAATATTCTCGCTGTGCAGCTTGAAATAGATAAGGATTGAAAATAAGACTACGACTAAGATTAAGATTAGGATTAGTACCTCTTTTCTTAAATCCTATCATGTTTGCGAAAGATTTTGCGACTTTTGCGTTTTTTTGCGGCTAAACATAGCGAAGCAAAGGAAAAAAGGAATAGCCGCAAAAAGGCGCAAAAGGCGCAAAAGAAAGAACTTCCATCTTTTCTATGCAACGCATAGCGTTGTTGACTAAACCAGCGGGGCATATCACACAATTATTCAATGAGAGAGAAATAATTTCGCATATCACATAGGCTCAGTTTGGTTCCGGCTCCGCTGGTTTAGGATAGGGATGGGGTCCCCGACAAGATATTTTGCGGAATGTGGAATGGGAAGAATGGGAGATGAGAGGTATAGGATTGACGGGAAGTATGTTAGTTGCTACTCTTTCAACTCCTGGCGTGTGAAACAAGAAGTTCAGGTAGCCATCTTCATAAGTTGAGTGAATGAAAATGTTCTCTGCACGCAAGGTGCTTGCACTACTACATTATCACTAATCGAACTTTGCCTCGCACTTAGCCTGGCTTGACAAGGCGCGAAGCAAGGAAGTCGTCCGCTATGCGGGCGACTACGGGTGGCACGCGAATGATAAGGTTGCGCACTCTGGTCAGCCGCGCCTTTGGTTGACGATTTCACAAGCAAACAACTTGTTTTAAATACGATTTGACTTTGTTTCCAGCTGATGCTTTGGTTTAATACACACATGTCGCAAAGCGTAAAAACAAAACCGCCCTGGATCAGGGTTAAAATCGGCCACAACGATCTCTTTCAAGCCACTCGTGAACGCCTGAGGGCCAAGGGTCTGCACACTGTCTGCGAAGAGGCCTTCTGTCCCAATCAGGGGCACTGCTGGTCCAAGGGGCGCGCCACTATTATGATTTTGGGCGACCACTGTTCGCGCAACTGCCAATTCTGTAATGTTGACCACCGCGAACTGCTACCCCCAGACCCCAATGAGCCGCGGCTGGTGGCAGAGGCCATCGCAGAGGCGGGCCTGCAGGAGGCGGTGATCACCTCTGTCACCCGTGACGACCTGCCCGATGGCGGTGCCGCGCACTGGGCAAAGACCATCCACTCTGTCAAAGCCATGAACCCCGATGTGCTGGTGGAGGTTCTCACCCCTGACTTTAAAGGCAACCTGACGCATCTGGATCTGGTGCTGAACACCTGGCCGGATCTCTTCAGCCACAACCTTGAAACCGTGCCGCGGCTTTATCCTGTTGCCCGCCCACAGGCCGACTATCAGCAATCACTCGCAGTTTTAAAACACGCCGCAGCAGCAGGACATATCACCAAGACCAGCCTGATGCTAGGCCTGGGTGAAACCCTGGCCGAGATCCGGCAAACAATGCAGGCCGCGTTTGATGCTGGCTGCCGCATCTTTTACGCAGGTCAATACCTACAGCCCTCGACCGCACACCTGCCGGTGGCAGCCTATGTCACCCCTGATGATTTTGCGGCCATCGAGAGAACCGCATATGAGATCGGCTTTGCATTTGCCTCATGCGCCCCGCTGGTGCGCAGCTCCTATCATGAAGAGGGGCAGGCTGAATTTGTGCGAAAGCAAGCGCTAAAACAGACCCACTCTCACAATGGAGCAATCATATGACAGATAAACTCAAAGCACTGCTGAGCCACGATGCACACCCGGCAATTCAATTCATTAAATATGGTATGGTGGGCGGCATGTCCACCGCAGTGCACATGGTTATGTTTTTTATCTGCGGTTGGTTTATTTTTCCCTGCCTGGGAGAAGATGACATTCTCGTGAAGCTGCTTGGCCTCTCCGCTCCCGCGATTGAGGAGGGAGTGCGCGCCACGCGCGCCGCGTACAGCAACGGAGTCGCCTTTCTCATCTCCAACACATTCTGCTATTTCTTGAACATCCTTTTTGTGTTCAGGCCCGGTAAACATCACCGTGTGGTTGAATTTCTGCTCTTTTTTGCTGTGTCCGGGATCAGCATGCTGATTGGCACTGGCATCCAAACCCTGCTGATTGCCAGGTGGGCCATACAGACCACCTTCGCATTTGCCGCAAATATCTTCAGTTCACTTTTCATTAACTATGCCATGCGCAAATTTTTCATCTTTCAAAAGT
The DNA here is from genome assembly GCA_028686345.1 of Kiritimatiellia bacterium. Classification (GTDB taxonomy): domain Bacteria; phylum Verrucomicrobiota; class Kiritimatiellia; order RFP12; family UBA1067; genus M55B167. The sequence continues at coordinate 54,355 of JAQUCE010000006.1, read as the reverse complement.
AGATTGCTGCACGAATTCATCAGATTTCTTAACATCAATCCACAGAATAAAATGACTAAAGAAGGATTATTAAAATGAATCAAGTAATGCGGATCTCGGTCTTATCAACAGTAATGCTATCGGCTCTCTTTGCCGATGCGGCGGAGGTGGTGTTCAGCGGCGAAGCAGCGCCGCCCGCGCAATCGCTCTCTCTCTGGTATCGCAAACCAGCCCGGAAATGGGATGAAGCATTGCCAATCGGCAATGGGCGGTTCGGCGCCATGGTCTTTGGAGGTGTGGCCGAGGAGCGCGTCCAGTTCAATGACGACACACTTTTCACCGGCAAGCCCCACGATTATGCCCGCAAAGGCGCCGCTAAATATCTGCCGGAGATCCGCCAACTTCTCTTCGCCGGGAAGCAGAAGGAGGCGGAAGCGCTCGCCGGCAAAGAGTTCATGAGCATCAATATCCACGGCACCAACCGCCAGGAGGCCTATCAGCCCTTCGGCGACCTGAAGCTGGAGTTCCCTGATGTCACCAACGTCTCGAACTACCGACGTGAGCTGGATCTTGACCGCGCGCTGGCGCTGGTTCAATACCAGAGCAACGGGGCCTCCTACCAACGCGAGATCTTTGCTTCATCTCCCGCTGATGCGATTGTCACACGCCTGAGCTGTGATCAGCCGGGCAGGATCAATCTCAAGGCAACCCTCTCCAGCCTCCATCCCGGCACGACTCTCTCTGTTGCGGATGGCAACACAGTTATCCTCTCCGGGAAAATCGAAGGTGAAAACACCGGGTTTGAGGCGCGTCTGCTGATCAGCGTTGAGGGTGGTAAAATCAGCGCCTCCCGCACAGAGCTTGAAGTGACGCAGGCTGATACCGCGACCCTGATCCTGGTTGGTGCCACCAGCTATGTTAATTTTCGGGACATCAGCGGCGAGCCTGCCGCCAAAAACCAAAAGACCCTTCAAAAAATCGCAGGACGGAACTACTCGACGCTTCAAGCAGAGCACATTGCCGACTATCAGAAATTTTTCCAGCGTGTGAAACTCAATCTCGGAACCTCAGAGCGGGCGAAGCTGCCGACAGACCAACGCATCAAATCATTTAGCGAGGCTGATCCGCAGCTGGCGGAGCTGTTCTATCAGTACGGGCGCTACCTGCTGATCGCCTCCAGCCGACCGGGCAGCCAGCCAGCCAATCTGCAGGGGCTCTGGAACGAGAGCTTGAAACCCTCCTGGGACAGCAAATATACGATTAATATCAACACCGAGATGAATTACTGGCCAGCCGAGATCTCCAACCTGCCGGAGTGTGCCGAGCCTCTCTTTAGCGCTCTGCGTGAGATAGCCGTCGCCGGAGCGGTTGTCGCCAAGGAGCATTACAACGCCCGGGGCTGGGTGATTCACCACAATTTTGACCTCTGGAAAGGTGCGGCGCCGATCAACAACGCCAACCATGGTATCTGGCCGACAGGGGGTGCCTGGCTGTGTCAGCATCTCTGGTGGCACTACGAATTCAGCGGCGATAAGAAATTTTTGGCAGAGAACGCCTACCCTTTGATGCAAGGTGCGGCACTCTTTTTTGTCGATTATTTGATCAAAGATCCGCGCAGTGATCAGGGCTGGCTGATCTCCGGACCCTCCAACTCGCCTGAGCAGGGCGGACTGGTCATGGGGCCAACCATGGATCATCAGATTATACGAGATCTTTTCAGCAATGTCATTCAGGCCTCAGAGGTGCTCGGTGTGGATCAGGAGCTGCGTGGCCAGCTGACCGAGATGCGGGCGAAAATCGCGCCAAATAAGATCGGGCAACACGGCCAGTTGCAGGAGTGGCTGGAGGATAAAGATAACCCTAAAAACACCCATCGCCATGTCTCGCATCTCTGGGGCTTGCATCCTGGCCGTGAAATCCATCCGCGGACAACACCTGAACTGGCCCAGGCCTGCAAGGTAACACTGGCGCATCGCGGCGATGGCGGCACCGGGTGGTCAAAGGCGTGGAAGATCAACTTCTGGGCGCGGCTGCTGGATGGTGATCATGCCTACAAGATGCTCTCCGAGGCGTTGCGCAACAACACTCTACCAAATCTATTTGACACCCACCCGCCATTCCAGATTGATGGCAACTTCGGCGCCACTTCGGGGATCGCCGAGATGCTGCTGCAAAGCCATCTGGGCGAGATCGACCTGCTGCCCGCGCTGCCCTCAGCCTGGCCAACCGGCAGTGTTATCGGGCTGCGTGCGGGCGGAGGTTTCGAGGTTGATATTGAGTGGGAAAACAACAAATTGACCCAGGCGCAGCTGAAATCAACCATTGGAAATAAATGCAGGGTAAGATCAGCCCACGCACTTTCAGTCAAATGCGGAGGCAAAACCATCAAAACAACTGCGCCGACCGATGGAGTTGTAGAGTTTGAAACAGAAAAGGGTCAAGTTTATACAGTGCGGCACTAGACTCGCGCTGGGCGCAGAGGGTTAAAGTGTGCGAATCAAGCCGCAATAAGGCCCGACAGACAACGTTTTGCAACAGGCATGTGAAAAGCGCGCCCCGGGGTGTAGGGTTGCTTCTCTGAAGCAATTAGCGGATGCCGGGCGATTGTTTGCCAAAGGCGCGGCAAAGGATTTCATGATCTTTGTTTGGCTCAGAGAGCCAACCCTACACGCTTCCACTGTAATGAAACCTGCATGTCGCACGACAGGCGCGGGTGCGCTACAGGCTGCGATAGACAACTTTTTGGAAAGAACAATTAATTGTTTTTTCTAGTCGCTTAAGCGACTAATCAGCCAAGGGGCGCATGGAGAACTCACAGCCGCAGTAGTGCTGCCGGTAAAGGTCGTGCTCCTCGCTGAGTTCCAGTGACCGCATGAATCCACCTTGTTTTTTGAAGTTGAGATTCAGATACTCGCTCTCTGAAATCTCCCTCCCAATGCGGGCGATCAGATCCGATAGTTTATGAGGGCTGACGGTCAGTGTGGTCGTGAAGGCATCCAGCCCGCTGGCCCGCATCTGCCGATGGCTGCGTTGCAGCGCGTACTGGAAGCAGCGGGCGCAGCGGGCACCTTGCTCTGGCTCGGACTCCAGGCCGGCTGCCACGCGGGCGAGCCATTCGCTGTGGTCCGGGTTATCAATAATCAACGGAAGATTGGCAATGTTGGCCAGTTTGGTCACCTCTTGCGCTCTGCGATAGAACTCACTTTCAGGCGCAATATTGGCATTGGAAAAAAAGAGCGTGGGCGTATGTCCCAGCGCGCACAGGACTTCAATGCAGTGGGTGGCGCATGGTGCGCAGCAGGTGTGAAGCAGTACTGTCATAACGGGTTACTCCTGTTCGGGCGGCAGTTCTATGCGTTCAATGCGTTGGGTCAACATCGACATGAGCAGCCGCTGCATCAGCTCACGCCCGCTAGTGCTTATGTTTCTAAGCGCGGAAAACTCATCGGCCGATATTTGCAGGGAACCTTTGACAGTTGCCCCGCTTACTTTGTCGAGCCCGAAAGTCAACCCGTAGCCGCCCTCCGGCAGGGTGGCCAACTGTTGCTGCGTGATGTTGGGTATAAGGGAGGCGGTGAAACGCAGGAGCTTGGTGAGCTCCAGTTTTATGCCGGAGAGCGGGTTCTGATTAAAGGAGTCATTTCGGATATCCAATTCAGCCAGCAGAGAGATCTTCCGCGGGGAACCAGGGATGCTGCTGACAACCTCTGCAAGACTGTTTTGAGGGCCCACCACGGTAATCAACAGGTTGTCTCTGATCGCCAACTCCAGATAGGCATGCTTGATAAACAGTGAGACAATGGTGTGGATCGCGGAGGGCGCAGTTTGTTCATCCCTTGGCTTGAGGTGCAGTTTGTAGCGCAGGCTGTTGCTCTGCGCGGCAGCCGGCGTTGCGATTTTCTCCAAGTAGATGGCGGCATCAGAGGGTGTGGTTGTATCGAGCGTTTTGATTGCATCCAGGAGGGGTGCGGCGTTGTGCAATGGCTCCAGCTGAACAAAGATCAACCCTTTTTTATCTTTGGAAGGGGCGAGATATTGCGCTCGCTCGCCGGTGAATATTTTCTTTGTGTTCAGTTGAGCCAGAGCGGGCGCAATCTGCTGCTGGAGGTTCAACGCGAATCGGTTCCAGATCTCAGGTTCTTCGCACTTGGAAACAGCGCTAAGAAAAGCATCGGCAGGTGCTGAGTTCAGGAGCGCGCTCTCTGGCTTACGCAGGGCTTCCGCTAAGGCTGCCAACGGAGTGCCTTGCAGCGGAGTGGCCTCAGCACTGATTGTCAGGCTCTGGGCCTCCAATGCAAGCGCTAAGCTGCACATCTCCAACTCCAGCAAGACCTCAGTTGGTTTGAAAAACTGCAGCAAGGTCAGGTCGCCTCTTGCATTGAGGATCGCGGCGGCCCTTTGCGGGTTAACCAGATATTTGAGAGCGCCTTTCTGCGGGAGAGGGGGGGCGTTCAGCAACTTTGGATTCTCCATGACCCATAGCAGTGCCTCTGGAGAGCGGGAGGCAAGCAGCCATTGGCCCTGCTTGGCAATGGCAACCGACGGGAAGATATTGGTTGATGCCGGCTTGCTGTACACGTTGATGTTGGGACGCCAGAGAGTGCAGAGCGAATAGTTTTCGTTTAGCAGGTGCTCGACCTCCCTGCCGTCATCCAGCATCGGTATAATAGCGGTGCTGGCCGGGTTGAGGTCGCTAAGCAGCTCTGATGGATCAACGCTCTGAATAACGCGCAGGCGCTTGTCTTTTGCAAACCCGGCGATCACTGGGAGTGCAGTAAACCGGGATGTTTTTGCCTTTAACTGAGCGTTAAGCTCAGGGGCCCTGGTTACACTGGCAAACGCCGCAACACTTAGCTCAAGCGAGTGGTAGCTTTCGGTCTCGAGGATGCCGACAAACAGTTGCTCTCCATGGCAGATGCGGACTCCAATGAGCAGAAATAACAGCGTAGCAGTAGGAATCCTCATTTTATTTTTTGCCTTCATAGTTGGAGTGATAATATGGTGCTCCCGCTTATCTACGCTTGGGTTGGGGATGATAGAATGTCAACACCAGCGCATTCAAATGCTCATACAAGTCAGAGTCATAGACCGTGGCGTAAACTGTGTGGTTCTGGATGTTGCCAAAAGCCATGATAGCAGTTCCCTCGGGCGAGTCATCCGATTTTTTCTGCTCCAGAAAAAGGCCGTTGTTGACCAACTCCTGAAAAATGCGGTTAGTCTCCTCGCGGCTGACAGTCAGCCGGTAATCGCGGATATCCTCCCAGTTTTCATGCGAATTGTCGTGCGCGAATCCATCGCCCACCAGCGGGCTGGTGCCCTCTTTGACTTTAATAACGCCATTGCCGTCAATCCGCACGCGCACCAGTTTTTTACCCGAGATCTGCTTGTGGTAGATCTCCAGCCAGTTGAGCCCAGATTCATCTACCTTAAAGTAAGGGTTGTGGTAGAACGGATCAAAACAACCGCTGGAAAAAGTCAGTGCGGCCACGAGGATGCTGAACAGGATGTTTTTTTTCATGTGGGTGTGTAATCTCCCTGGGTAAGAGTTTGAGTTTCGGTGGCGATCACGACCGCCCTCTTAAAAAAGTTTTCGAGCTGAAGGATGTTGGAAGTGCCGTCAAAGAGCGACTCCGCGGTTTTACGCCCCTCGCGGGCCAACTGGGCCCTCAAGCTCTTTGAGCCAACAATTTTTTCAATCGCATCCGCCAGCGCTGTCTGGTCATCCGGCTCAACCAGGATACCATTTTTTTCATTAACAATCACCTCTGAAGCCGCACTGGCGGTTGTGGTGATGATCGGTGTGCCGAGCGCCAGGGCTTCAACCAGAACATTGGCCATTCCGTCGCGGTCACCATTCGGTGTCTGCCGCGAGGGCAGCGCAACCAGGAGCGCGCTCTGGATCTGGCGGCGGATCTCCGCCTGCGTTAGCCAGCCTTTGAACAACACCTGGTCGTTTAAATTCAACTTAGCACAGAGCTGCTTGAGTTTCGTGAGCTCAGACCCTGTGCCGGCGATCACGCAAGGGATCTTCAAACCGCGTCCTTTGAGCACTGCGCAGGCTTTGATCAGGGTATCCAGCCCTTTTTTCCTGGTCAGGCGACAGGCAATGAACACAAACTCCCCGGCCAGCGCCGCGCTGAGAGGATAGTCAATCAGCGGCAGGCCATGGCGGACAAGGTGAATACGCTCCTGTGGAACGCCGGCAGCAGCGGTTGCCGCCGCCACCTGCTCTGTGCAGGCGGCAATCCCCGCGGCTGTCTGAAGTCTCCTGCGAGTGACCTCAGGGGCGGTGCAGTAAATGTCATGGGCATGCACTGAGCAGCTCCAGTTGATCCCGACGCTCCTGGCCGCAATCCCCGCCAGATCCGCGGTTATGCTGGCAAACTGTGAGTGCAGCAGCCTTGTATCTGTATCAACCACCTCTCTGACCAAGGCCGCGGCTTGCGGCAGCCGTTTGAGAATACGCAACGCCACGCTTGGCGCACGCAGCAGCTCCTCCAGCACACGGGCAACAGCCACCTTGATGAACCTCAGCCTGAAACCACGCGGGCAGCTGAAAGGGGCAAACAACAACTGGCGCGGGCCACCTTTGAGCAGACAAACCTTGATCGGCCAATTGCGCTTGACTAGTTGATCCAGTTCCCGCTGTATAAAGGTCTCACTGGGAGCCAGTTGATCCATCAGGTAGGTGACCGCAAACTGCATATGTCTAGTCCAGCCCGTCAGGGATCAGATCCATTTCAGCGGGCATGTTTTCAATTGCCGCGCACAGGGTATCGATTACCAGTGATGCGTCGTCCAGCGAGATAACCTCCACCGGGCTGTGCATATACCGCAGCGGGATGCTTAACTGCACCACAGCAGCGCCAGAGCGGGAGAGGCGCATGGCCCAGGCGCAAGTGCCGTTGCCACGGCTGCGCACCTGTGTCTGCAGGCTGATGCCCGCGCTCTGAGCACTGCTGATCACATGCGCGTTCAGTTTTTTGTGATAGGTCGGGCCAACCGCGATGGATGGACCGGCACCGAGCCTGATGTCGCCCACGATTTTCTTGTCATCTGGCTGCGCGTCAGAGGCGAATGTAACGTCAACACAGAGTCCGATGTGAGGGTTGATGTCGTACGCCGTGGTTTGGCCACCCACAAGCCCCACCTCCTCCTGCACGCTGGCAACCATGTGCAAGGCCACATTGAGCTTTTTATCTGCAAGCCGCCGCATGGTCTCAGTCACAATAAACGCGCCAATCCGGTTATCAAATCCGCGGCAGGCGACACGGTTGTTCGCCAGTTCGTTCCACCCAGCGTCAATCACGGCAGGGCTTCCCAGGTCAACCAGCTTGAGCGCATCCTCTTTGCTGGTGGCACCGATGTCCACCTTGATCTCCTGTATCTCCTGCGGTGCCAGTTTTTTGCGCTGCTCCGCAGTCATCAAATGGGGCGGGCGCACGCCAAAGACCCCGTAGACCGGGCCCTGCTTGCCTCTGATCACAATGCGCTCTGAAGCCAGCGTGGGGGTGGTCACCCCGCCCAGCGGGCACATATAAAGAAAGCCATCATCATCAATGTACTGCACCATAAAGCCGATTTCATCGCAGTGCCCTTCAATCATGACCCGCAACGGGGCCTCGCGGTTGAGAGAGGCGCGCAGGTTGCCATGCACATCCAAGGCCACATCCTTGATCCCCGCCTCTTTGAGGTAGTTGCCCAGCAGGATCATTCCATCTTCTTCAAAACCAGTCGGTGTTGGCAGTGCCGCCAGGCCTTTTAATAATTTGAGCGCGTTTGTTTCCATATAACATAAATCCTTTTAAAAATCACGGTTGATGCTTCTAAAATAAAAGTAAAAGTTTACTTTTTCCACCGTCAAATATCAAGGCTAAAGCGATTGACTTTGTCCCGGCGGAATTTGTCGCCAACTTTGTCGTACCTTCTCACGGCTATACCAGCAATTATAATTATGGCTGCGCCCCTGTTCTTCGGTCATAATCCGCTATTATGCGAATGCCTCCCGCATAGCGGACAACTTCCTTTTCCGCGTCTTGTCAAATGGAGCTGGCGCGGAAGGAGGTCAGTCGCTATGCGGCTGACTATACTGCGTGCCAGTCATTCGCGGGCTGTCCGCAGTCGCCCGCATAGCAGACGACTTCCTTGACCCGCGCCTTGGTTTCCATCCGGACATGTCCGATTGGAAATCGGAGCTACGTTGCTACCGCACAAAAGGCGCAAAAGAAAGAACTTCCATCTTTTCTATGCAACGCATAGCGTTGTTGACTAAACCAGCGGGGCATATCACACAATTGTTCAATGAGAGAGAAATAATTTCGCATATCACATAGGCTCAGTTTGGTTCCGGCTCCGCTGGTTTAGGCCCTTACCAAAGGGCAAGACAAACATGTTGGTCCTTAAAACATGTTGCCGGTGGCTAATCTTAATCCCAATCCTAATCTTTTTCGACCAGCCACAGGTAGCCGTTGTTTGATTAGGATTGTAATTCAGTTCGTGAAAGGCGCGGCCAGCAGCCTCTCAATCGCTGCCCCCATCTCAACCCGCAGCTGTATCATGCGCTCCGGATCGCTCAGGTTGGCGCTGGAATATCGCCCGCCCGCATTGGGGATCTTTGAAAAGCTCAGAAATTCCTCCAGCACCTTCCTGGCTACCTGATCATTATGTCTATCCGCGAGCTCCTGCAGCAGCTTCAGATAGCAAAAGTCCTCCACGCCGTCACGCGCGGCTTCGATCCGAATCGAGGTCACTGGCTCGCGGCTCTCCCCGAGCTCCGCCATGGGAGGATAAATCAGATATCCGTCGCCGTTCGGATAGCGCACAAAGTAGTGTTCGCCAGGGGTGCTGGATTGGTTGATGTAGCTATGCCAGCCAAACTCCCATGGATTGTAGGTGTACCAGCTCACACCCCAGAACTCATAGGCGTCGGCGTTATATTTGAAAGCATAGTGCGGCAGCATGCGTTCAACTGCCAGCAGCGGGGTATCGGTGCACATCTGACCGTCGGTGGTGAACCAAATTTCGTTGTTCAACTTTCGCTGGCGCTGCATCTCTTCCACCGCGAAGCAGCCGTAGTGTCCCACGCCCCAGACATCAATGGCATCATCCCATCCCTCGCAGTGGCGCCAGGTGCTGCTGTAGATACGGATGGCTGGATCCACCTCGTGGATCATCGCGCAGAGGGCCTGCATCTGCGTTACAATCGGCTTCTCATCAAAGTGCGGCTCATCCGAGATGTAGAGCACAAATTTATCGGCCCGGCCCATGGCTTTTAAATGCTCCCAATAGAGCTTCAGCGCCTCCTGATAAACGCGCTTGTACTCTGGACGCAGTTGGGAGCGGTCAACATCGCTGTAAGGATATGCACCTTCATACGGCTCTTCGCCGAGGAATTTTTTTGGAGGATGGCCCCACCCAAACAGGTAAAAATTTTGGGGCATGTAAGAGACCCTGAACTGCAGTTCATCAAAGTAAAGCCTACAGGCTTTGTCATACTCTGTAAAGTCGCAGCTCAAACCTCCCTCTTGTCCACGCTTCAATGGAATAGATGCCTGCACCGTATCCGGCGAAAGTTTTTTTTGCGACATGAAGCGCAGGAGCTTTTCGTACGCCTCCTGCGGGTTTTTCCATAAGCTGAAATCAAGGCTTTTGAAGCGGATATCATAGATGGCGGGGAACTCAGGGTGGCGCGGTATTCCAAAGTTCCAAACTGTGACAGCGTAAGGCTGCGTTAGAACAGGCTTCCCTTTTGAAAGGATTTGGATCTGGCCGTGATACTTGCCCGCCGGGGTTTTATTGTCGGTGTCAAAGGTGATCCAGAGCGGCTGACTCTGATTGGCCCTGAGCGCAAAACTATTTGTCGGCACAATCGGATCAGGCCACCACCCTGGCCAGCCATCAGAGCCGCTGCTCTGAGAGGGAAACTTGAACTCCCACTCAGGGGTGCGCAAATTGCTGTAGCATGATTTGGCATCAATCGGCACATAGTCAACCCGGCCAACGGTGATGTTGTTTAAAGCAGCGCCTGTTTGGCTAATCGGCGGGGTGATCACTACCTGCATATCTCCATCGTCCTTGCCAGAGCGGAGCGCCAGCTGCAGCGGTTCACTCTCGTTGCGGGCCAGATGGATCTCGATTGCACCTGGCTTAGCAGGCGGCAGCGTCTCTTTAAAGACCTTAACAACCGGATTCGCCTGCCACAGTATCAGATCCTCCTGCTGTGGTTTTGTCTGGGGCGCACCAACCAGTGCGGGCAGGCATTGGGCGATCAGGAAGCCGTCGTGCCGCATCGTTCCGGTGCTGTTGGATGTCAGGTGCAGGGAGAAGATCTCGTAGCCGTGCGGAATGGTGATAAGGCTGAGCATCGGTGTCCACGCTGTGGTGCCTGAGACGGGCTGACCAGCAGAGAGAAAAAGTGTGTTCATCTGGTTGCCTTTGCCTGGCAAGAGATGCGCATGCAGTTGGCCGGTGGCGCCAAAGTTTTCGGTCTCCATCCAGCCGCCGAAGAGGTAGGTGGCGCCCGGCTGAACAGCGACGTTTTGCCGCCAGCCATGCCACCCGCCCTCCGCGCTCTTGGCAATCTCTGTTTCAACGCAGTATTTGCCAAAGAGCGCCCCCTCCCGACGGTGTTGCCGAACATCTGGATGGTTTGCGGTCGAGGCTGTCCACTCATCCGGCAGGTTGGCGCCACTCTCAAACTCCGGGTTTTTGAGCATATTGAGCGGGCTGTGCAGCAACTTCTCCCAGGCTTTGAAATCAGTGGGGCCGACCCCCCTGAGCGCCAGCTGGTCAGAGGGAATATTGCTCCCTAAAACGGAGCTCGCAATCTCGGCGCTCTTGCCTCCCTGCCCTGAATCGGCAACATAGAGGTAAAATGTCTGAAGGGTCTCGGGTTTAGCCGCCACCTGGAAGATCAGGTTTTTATCCACCCGGCAGGTGTCGACCGTTGCGCCGTTAAAGGTCAGTGTGAAAATCGGCGCTTGTATGCCGCGGGTGACAGCATCGGTATCCAGCGCGGCCAGCAGTGTGGCAGCTCCTGCAAGGGAGGGCGCAGCTGGCACGATGTTTACAGGAAAGCGGAAGCTCCAATGGCGCACACCGGCTGGCGGCGCAATCCACTCCTCCTGAACTCCTTCGCGTTTAAGGCTCAGATGCTCGACTGCGGAGCAGGAGAGCTCCACCTTTGGCTGAATAACAATCGGCGGGTTGCATTCGATTCTAAGGTCATCAAACCACGCCGTGCCGGAGCCTCGCAGCAGCGAGCCTGTTTTCAGAGTGGTGGCTCCCTCCGGCACCGTGAAAGGAATGGTTAACTCCTGCCACTCTTTCTCAGCTTCTCCTGTGGAGGCCTGCTGGTTGAACATCTGGCTCCTCTCTGTGTTGCCAATGTGCAGGTACCAGCCGGCATGGCCGACCAGATCTTTTGTGCGCACCTTGACTTTGATGCTCCCGGTTGCCCCGGAGGTCACGCCCAAACCGCTGCGGTAATAACCCGACCAGGAGGGCTCCAGACCCGGGCGGGCCACCTGTTGGATACAGCGCTTGCCGCTGGCAGGCGACTCCATGGAGAGCGACAATTCATGCTGCGGCGCCATGTTGCTCTGCTCCCAGCCGGCAGGCGAGCTCTCGCCAACCTCAAAGTCGCCGTTCAGCGGCAGAGGGGGGCGCTCCGCAAGATACTCGGCCAATGGCCAGGCGCTCTGATTGTTAAAGTAAACAGTAAAACGCGCCGTTCCCTGAGCCTCGCAAACCAGCGGCAGGGCGAGAACCGCACCCTCGGGGATCGCCGTGTTTTTCAAGGGCGCAGCAAGATCGGGCTGCCACAGGTTGAAGAGCAGTTGGACGTTATCGGAGTTCACAACGCGCAGCGAGGCTAGCTCAGCGCCGGCCAGCGGCAACTCGCCGGGGGCGGAGCCGATACGCACGGCAATCACGGCTCCCTCATGGCGCTTAGCGCCAGTGTTTTGCACTGTGATGCTGCAGCGCGACTCCCAGAGCCCGCCACCTCCCAGCCATAGCTTGTGATTCCACAGTGCGGTTTTGCTCTGAGCTTTGGCGCTCAAGGCGCTAACCAGGATCAGGCATATTAGCGTAATTTGTTTCATAATTATCCGATAGATGTTTGAGTTAAGAGCAGAAGCCAGGGGCCTTGACCTCGTGCAGACAGGCGAATGAGTGCGCCATGTCCCGCGTGACGTCCACCTCTGCAACACGCTTGAGAGTTGTCAATTACAGTTGTCAGCAATGTGCCACAATGATAATATGATGCGACACATTTAATCAAGCAGAATCGCGAGTTTTGCGGGCTGCACCAAATCAGGGGATTGACTATGACTTCTCTCGAACGTTATCTTGCGACTATTCAAGGCCGTGCCGTTGACTTTCTGCCGCGCACACCAATTCTGATGCAATTCGCCGCTGAGCACATTGGCTCCAACTACGCCGCCTTTGCCGCAGATTGGCGCGTATTGGTTGAGGCCAACCTCCGCTGCCGCGATTATTTTGGTTTCGATCAGGTCAGTGCCATCTCCGATCCTTACCGCGAAGCGCAGGGGTTCGGCGCGGAGGTTCAGTACATCGAAGATCACGCCCCCTGCCTTGTGCGTCCGCCGCTCGCCGATATTTACGCGCTTTCATCATTGCGCACAGACCCTGACCCCTATGCCTCTGAACGCATGCACGACCGCCTGATGGCTGTGCGCGCATTCAGTCAGCACGTTGGTGGCGAGTGTTCAATCCTGGGGTGGGTTGAAGGGCCTGCCGCAGAGGCCGCTGATCTGCGCGGAGTGCAGGATTTCTTGCTGGATTTAATGGATGATGAGGCGGCCGCTGTTGCGCTGATGGAGCGCTGCATCAAGACTGCGATTCGTTTCGCTGAGGCGCAGCTTGCGGAGGGTGCCGACACGATCGGCATTGGCGACGCGATTGCCAGCCAGTTGCCAGCTGACCTCTACCGGCGCACGGTCTGGCCGTTGGAGAAACAGCTTGTTCAAGCAATCCAGAGCCGCGGTGGCCTTGCAAAGCTTCACATCTGCGGAAACATTACGCACCTGCTGCCAGCGATTGCGGAGCTGGGCGTGGATCTGCTCGATATTGACCACATGGTGGATCCTGCTTATGCACGCCAGTGTGTTGGCCCGAAGACGGCTATTGCCGGGCGTATTGATCCTGTGAGCGAGGTGCTGCACGGCACGCCGGAGAGCATTCGCACGGCTGTTCAGCAGAGCTACACTGCCATAGGCAATCCGCACCTGGTCATGGCTGGCTGCGAAATCCCCTCCGGCACACCGGCCGCGCACCTGGCAGCACTTTGCGAGCCGATCCCCTATATGGCTGCGGAGAGATGCTGCGCCTCCGGCCTACGATAGCGGCGACGATGAGGGTTGACGAGTCTCCGCATGCGCCCAATCGTCCACCAACATCGTCGCACAGCATCGTCAACCATCATCGTCAACCATGCCGCTCTACATGTCGCTGGGAGAGCGACTACTACACATGCGCTGCACTGCGGAGTGCAAAGGTTGTCGTTCGGTGTAGTAGCCGCTCTGCAAGCGGCATTTCGCAACAGGCATGTGAAAGGAGCGCCCCGGGGTGTAGTGTTGCTTCCAGCATGTCCGCCGTAGCCTTGGCGAAGGAGGATGAAGCAATCCGCGGATGCCTGGTGGTTGTTCGGCAAAGGCGCACCCCGGGGTTTCATGATCTTTGTTTGGCTCAGAGAGCCAACCCTACACATTTCAACTTTAATGAAACCTGGATGTCGCACGACAGGCGCGAGTGCGCGAGTAAAGAGGTCACGCCTTTTGTGCGGAGCAACGTAGGTCCGATTTCCAATCGGACTGTCCGGTTGGAAACCGGACCTACAGAGTTCGGCTGCGCCTTCAAGTGGAAAGCGGGATGGGAAGAATGGGAGATGAGAGGTATGGGATTGATGGGAAGAATGTTCCCAATCGTCGGCCAACATCGTCGCACAGCATCGTCGGTCGCAGCGGTAGGGCACGGCCTCCACCGCGCCGCCCGAACGACCTTGCAGCGCAAGCGCAAGCGCAAACTTTGTCGTTAACTTTGTCGGAGTGGAATGAACGCGCTGCGTTGTTTTTGAGGTGAAAAATCTTAGACAACTCTTGCAAAAGGCTTACAATTCACTTTAGGGCGAGCTCGCCTTGTTGACTTTGGTGCAGCGGTTGCAGACCTAGGCGCTGATAGCAGAGTGAGGTAGCCACGCGGCCCTTGGGGGTGCGTTGCAGGTAGCCTTCCTGAATAAGATATGGTTCGTAAACCTCTTCAATCGTGTCGGTCTCTTCGCCAACCGAGACGGCGATGGTGCTCAGGCCGACCGGCCCGCCATTGAACTTGTGGACAAGGGTCTCAAGAATCCGAATATCCATCTCGTCCAGCCCTTTGGGGTCGATTTCCAACAGCGAAAGGGCATCCGCGGCAACCGGTTGCGTGATATGGTTGTCGGCGCGCACCTGCGCAAAGTCGCGCACACGGCGCAGCAGATTATTGGCAATGCGCGGGGTGCCGCGTGAGCGTGCGGCAATCTCTTCGGCGCCGTCAGGTTCGATGCTGATGTTGAGTTTGGCAGCCGAGCGGGTGACAATATAGGTAAGGTCAGCGAGCTGATAGTAGTCGAGCCGGTTGGTCAGGCCGAAGCGTGAGCGCAGCGGGGCGGAGATCAGACCGCTGCGGGTGGTGGCGCCGACCAGGGTAAAGCGTGGCAGCTCCAGGCGCACGGAGCGGGCGTTAGCTCCCTGATCGATCATGATATCGATCACAAAATCTTCCATGGCTGAATACAGATACTCTTCAACCGTACGCTGCATACGGTGGATTTCGTCGATGAACACCAGGTCGCCGGGCTCCAGGCTGGTCAGCAGTCCGGCCAGGTCGCCTGGTTTGTCGATCACAGGTCCGGAGGTTGTTTTAACATGCACGCCCATGGCCTCGCCGAGGATAAAGGCGAGGGTGGTCTTGCCGAGCCCCGGGGGGCCGGAGAGCAGCACATGGTCGAGCGGCTCCTTGCGTTGCCGGGCTGCCTCCACTGCGAGCATCAGGCGGTCGCGCACCTTTTCCTGGCCAATAAAGTCATCGAAGCGGGTTGGCCGCAGCGTGTTGTCAAAGTTGGCATTACGCTGATTAAACTCTTCGGCGGTGTGGGTGGTCATGATTATGTTGTCTTTCGTAAAGGTGGCTTTGTGCTTCTGCTATTAGGCCCTTACTGAAGGGCAAGACAAACATGTTGGTCCTTAAAAACATGTTGTCGGTGGGCTAATCCTCATCTCAATCTTAATCCTTATCGCTTTCGGCCTTCCCTGAATAACGCTGCTTGATTAGAATTATGATTAAGATTGTGATAAGGACTAATCACCCTCTAACTCATAACTTTCCCAAAACAGGCTACTCAGAACCCACCCCGCGCTATTGCTATTCCGCGGGGCTTGGAGCGCATTTGTGCCAGCCGCTTGACCTGCAAGCTTCATCAAAGCGGCAACGTGTAGGGTTGGCTCTATGAGCCAAACAAAGATTATGAAATCCTTTGGCGCGTCTTTGACGAACAACCGCCCGGCATCCACAAATTGCCCTACACCTCATGGTGCGCCTTTCACGAACTGAATCATAATTCTAGTCACGCTACGGTCGACGATGCTGTGCGACGATGTTGGTGGACGATTGAGATCATAACCCTGAAACCTTCTATTTTTTGAGTCAATCACCAGTGCATGCGCATTGGCACACCAGCTTCGTGCAGCTCTTTTTTGAGTTGCGCGATAGTGGTTTGACCTGTATGCAGGATACCGGCCACAATGGCGGCATCAGCGTGGGCAATGTTAAAAGCGTCGGCCAGATGCGCCGCGCAACCGGCACCGCCGGAGGCCACGACCGGGATGGAGACAGCATCGGCAATCAAGCCGGTAATGGTCAGCTCAAAACCATTGCGGGTGCCGTCGGCATCCACTGAGTTCACCACGATTTCGCCGGCACCCAGCTCTTCAGCGCGCCGGGCCCAGTCAACGGCGTCAATGCCGGTGTGTTCACGGAAGCCGCGGGTGGTGATCTCATAGCCGCTGGGGCATTGCTCTAAATTATCGGTTTTGACTGGATCCATGCCCAGCACAATGCACTGGGAGCCAAAGGCGCGCGCCCCTTCGCTGATAATGGAGGGGTTTTTGACTGCCAGTGAGTTGACAGAGATCTTCTCGGCGCCGGCCAGCAGAATGCGCGACATGTCCTCTATGGTTGAGATACCGCCGCCCACAGCAAAGGGGATACGGATCGAGCGCGCGACCGAGCGGATCATCTCAATATCAATCGGGCGGTGCTCTGCCGAGGCGGTGATATCATAAACGACCAGCTCATCACAGCCCTCGTTGGAGTACATGATGGCCATTTCGACCGGGTCGCCGAGATCGATATTGTTTTTAAATTTCACGCCTTTGGTGACGCGGTTATTGATGACATCGAGACAGGGGATAATACGTTTAGTCAACATAGTGTACTTTAAGCTCTAGTGGTTGGTTTTTCGGGGTTAAGGTGTCCAGTGAACAAAGTTTTCAAGGAGTTTCAGTCCGATACGCCCTGATTTCTCGGGGTGAAACTGGGTTGCGACCAGGTTATCGACTGCAACCATGGAGGCAAAGGTCACATCAGCATAGCAGGTGGTGCCAATGATAATCTCATCCTGTTTCGGGGCCGGGTAGTAGCTGTGGACAAAATAAAACTCACTCATGTCGGCAATGCCGTGCAGCACAGGGTGGGTGCGGGTGTATTTTAGCTGATTCCAGCCGATCTGGGGAACCTTCTCAAATGGATTCTCGGGCTGAAAGCGCGGAACGCGTCCGGGCAGGAGGCCAAGGGTGGGAGTGCCTCCATCCTCTTCCGAGAAATCAAACAGGATCTGGGTGCCGAGGCAGATGCCGAGAAAGGGGGTGCCGCGGGCAATGACCTCACGAATGGGGTCAATCAGCTTCAACTCTGAGAGGTGCCGCATAGACGCGCCGGCTGCGCCGACCCCGGGGAAGATCACACGGTCGGCTTTAAGAATGGTTGCAGGGCTCTGGGTAACTTCAACCTCGCAATTCAGTGCTTGAAAAGCCAGTTTGACGCTGGTTAGATTACCGGCATTATAATCAACAATCGCTATCATATAAAAATTGAGTTCTGGTGGTTCAAATGAAGGGTACATTTTCAGCTACGAGCCCTGAAAAGTCAATTACTAACTAAAGCAGCAAGTCCTGTAACAAAATTAAGTTTATATGATGGCCGTAAACTCTGCATCTTTATTGACGGTTGTATGGTTAAGAGCCCGCTGCTTTAGTAACAAACGGCTGCCCCGTAAGGTTTGTTGTCCAGCCTTTCCGTGTCCGGCGTAGCTGCGAAGCGCGAAGACGGAGGGCTGCTCCAGGGCGGATTACTGAGACGTTACTGTAAAAGTAATAATGGAGTAGTGCAAGCATCTTGCTTGCAGAAAACATTTTCATTCAAGCTGTAAGCTTGAGGTACTTCATTCAAGCGGAAGCTTGAGTTGTCTAAACTTCTTGTTTTTTTTGGCAGGAGTTGAGATTACCCACCGACAACATGTTTTTAATGATCTGGTCAGCCGCATAGCGACTGACTTCCTTTCGCGCTTACTCTCTTGACAAGACGCGGAAGAAGGAGGTCGTTCGCTATGCGGGCAACGCGAATGATCTTCAAAGTGATATTATACATTTGCGGAGATTCGTGGGCAAAAAATTGGTTGCGGCTATGCTGCGCTAGGCTTTTCGTGATTTTCGTGGTTAAAAAAGGTACAGAAAAATAAACCAAGCTGTTTTGACTCCAAAAAATGGATAGTTGGTGGTTGTCTTGCTCCTTGCTTAAGGGCCTATCTAGTCGTTCGCACTTGATAGAGGGGTGGTTTAGTGGTAACGTTTCCTTGTGTTAATAATCGGTCGTCCCTGTGGCGCATGCGAAGCGAAAGGAATTAATCTGTGATCCATATTATTCTGGCGATACTCCTGATAGCATGCACGCCTCCGGCAACTGCGGAAGACAAGGGTACTCCTGTCAACGGATCTATGCCGACCTACCGGGTTGACTCGGTTGCGTTCAAGGCCAGCGCGAGCGACATCAAGGCAGTGTGCGATTCTGCGGGCAGCCAACTCTGGCGCCATTTCTCTCAATATGAGATCGATCCCTTTCTGGTGCAGCGTGGAGATAGCGGCCCTTTTTTCTGTTACAACAAGAATGCGCGCGGCGAGTTGGTGATTCTGCTGGCCACTGGAGGAACTTACTGGAGTCAGTACGCATACCAGTTTTCTCACGAATTCTGTCACCTGCTTTGCGGTCGCGAAAACAAGGAGCCGCGTTACATGTGGTTTGAGGAGACGCTGGCAGAAACGGCCTCCCTATACGCCTTGCGTGCAATGTCGAAGGAATGGGAGACGAACCCGCCATATCAGAACTGGAAAGAGTACCGCGATTCTCTCAGGACGTATGCAGATAATATCGCGCTGGAGCGTACCAATGTCTACGCGATAAATGAGAAGGGCCTTGCTAACTTTTACCGCACGCACAAGGAAGCACTGGAAAGAGAACCATGTGACCGCGCCCTCAATGGCGCCATGGCGCTTGTCTTACTGAGACTGTTTGAGGCGCAACCGGAACATTGGGAGACACTGCGCTGGCTCAACAGCTCCCCGCCACACCAAAGCAAGACGTTCCAACAGCATCTAAGCGAGTGGCGGGATGCAGTTCCCGAGGAACATAAGGCTTTCATCGAAAAGATCGCCGGCCTTTTCGGTGTGCCGATCAATCATCAATAGAGTTGTCCAACCATAAAAAACGTAATAGAAAAAGTCGTTCCACCAGACTCATAAACTCGCCAGTGAACTTTACGGTTACTATTGATAACGCCGCCCTTGAAAATCGTCCGCCAGCATCGTCGCCGCTATCGTAAACCAAGGGCGCGGCTGACCAGAGTGCACAACCTGATTGCTCGCGTGCCACCCGCAGTCGCCCGCATAGCGGACGACTTCCTATTCCGCGTCTTGTCAAATGGAGTAAACGCGGAAGGAGGTCAGTCGCTATGCGGCTGACTATAGCTGCGCGCCTTGGCTTCCAACCGGGCATCTCCGATTGGAAATCGGAGCTACGTTGCTCCCGCACAAAAGGCGCGACCTTTTCACTCTAGAACTCTAGAACTTTAGAACTTCTTCACTCCGCGCCGAGCGCGGATCTAGGCCCTTACCAAAAGACAAGACAAACAACAATTAATTGTTCTGTCTGAAAACATGCGATTGAATACAGTATCTAATCCTGTCAAAAAATATTGGTTTAGTCTGCCAGTTACCAGACTAAACCATGCGGATCGCCTCTTTGAGCAGATCGCGGTTCATTTCATGCACCTCGATCTTGCGTCCGATCGGGTTAGGGAGGGTGACGCAGAGGTCGCCGCCCAGGTGTTCACGGAACTGCTCGAGCCCTTCCAGGAGATCGGGCTCGCCCTCTGAGTTGAGCCGCTTTAGCAGCTCGGAGCTTGTTGCAAGGCCGCAACCTTGCAAGCCTTTGATAATGGCGGTGAACTCTGCCTGAGAGATACGGTTTTCGAGCATAGCGTAAGCACTGTCAATCGCGATCCCGATGGCAACACCGGCACCGTGGCCGATACTGAAATTAGAGATCAGTTCCAGACGGTGGGCGGCCCAGTGGCCGAAGTCGAGCGGGCGTGCGCTACCAAACTCAAAGGGGTCGCCAGAGGTGGCTATGTGGTTGAGGTGCAGCTGAGCAGTGCGGTACACAAGCTCTTCCATCACCCCCTGGTCGCGCTCTTTTATGTGATGTGCATTTTCGCAGAGCCATGTGAAAAACTGGCGGTCAGCGATAATGGCCACCTTAAAGGCCTCAGCGACTCCGCTGACCCACTCTTTAAAGGGCAGGGACTTGAGAAACTCAAAGTCATTGATCACCGCGAAAGGCGGGGCAAAGGTGCCAACAAAGTTTTTGGCCCCCCCGTCATTCATACTGTTTTTAACCCCGATTCCAGCGTCGTTCTGGCCCAGCACGGTTGTGGGCAGGCGCACCAGACGGAGACCGCGGTGGACTAAGGCAGCGGCAAAGCCAGCCATGTCCAGCACTGCGCCGCCGCCGATGGCGATGATGTAGCTTTGGCGGTCCAGATGCTCGAGGCCGGCGTAGGTCATAATCTCGCGGACACTTGACCATCCGTTCTTAACATTCTCACCGCCCGGCACAATCATCGGCGCTTTAACCAACTCGATTGCAGCGGCATTGCTTGCAAACCAGCGGTTAAGCTGCTCCAGCAGCGCGGGATTAGCTGCCACAACTCCGGAGTCAATCACCACCAGGGCGCGGGCCGCTCCTCCGGGGCGGCCCGGCATAGTTTCAGCGAGCAGGGAGTTGTCCAAGTCAAACACATGGCGGGTGAAGTGAACAGGGTATTTAAAAGAAACCGTAAATTTTTGGTGGATAGTCGTCATATCTGTGTTTTTAATTTCATTGCCGATAAAATTGGAGTGGTTTAAGGCGCGCGTCACGCTCTCTTGCCGCCAGATCAGCGGAATCGTATGATTCGGCTGCCCTCAATTGCAGGCTGCAGCACCTCAGGCTAAAGCCTATGAGCCGGGATGAACCAGCGGTTCACTTGCCGCGCACATCGGGCAATCGTTAGGCTCCCATAATTCGGGTGCCATCTGTAACAGAGAGTAGAGCGGATAATCAAACGAGGCCTGACCTGCACTGCGGTCAACCAGCACCAGAATTGCGACCACCTCGGCCCCTGCCCCGACAACCAGATCAACGGTCTCCTGGACCCGCCCGCCGCGGGTAATCACATCCTCTGCGATCACGTAGCGCTCACCAGGGTTGATCTTAAAACGGCGCATAACCAGCTTGTTGTCCTGCTTCTCAGCAAAGATGCAGGGTTTGTCCATGGCGCGGGCAACCTCATGGCCGACAATAATCCCTCCCAGCGCGGGCGCGATCACAGCGGTGACATGCGAGACATCGAGTGCGGACGCCAATCTTTTCACCAGTTCCGCGCAGAGACCGCCTGCAATCCGGGGAAAGCGCAGCAGGTTGGCGCACTGGAAAAAGCGATTGCTGTGCAATCCTGAGCGCAGCTCAAAATGTCCGCTGAGTAGAGCGTCGGTCTCTTCCAAAGTTTGTAAAATATCCTGTTCTGTCATTCTCATCTTCCTTTTGTTCGCAACTCTTGCCTTTTTCGACCAATTCTTGCCTGCAATTCGGGGTCGGGGTCGCTATCGGAATCAATAGCGAAAAGCGAAACAGATCGGTTTTCACTCCGCAACAGACAAGATCGCAGCCTTACGCTGTTTGTTTTTAACTACACACGCCGGATGTAAAGTAATCCCCTGCGCCCCTTGACCTATAAAGTATGGCATCTTGCGTTACATGAAGCAATCTGAAATAACAGCTAACAGTTACAGCGGCTGTGAATGCCACGACTTTTAATTATCTTAACCCGGACTTGTTCTAGAACAATCTCAATGGTATTATAAGTGAAAAATTTAAACCAAGGTTCAACTTATGAAACAGTACATTCGATTTGACAGTGTGGGCGGTGCCAGCGGCGATATGATTCTCGCTGCTTTAGCTGCAGTTGGCGCCGACCTGACCGCGATTGAGGAGCAGCTCAACCTCTTTTTTCCAGAACATCTGCACATCAAAAGTGCAGCCGCCGCTGACTCGGGCTTAAATGGCATCCGGGTATCGGTGCATGCGCACCATCATCACTCGCATGATGAAGCAGAGTGGCCCGATGCCGCACAGAGCCCGAAAGAGCACGGTCACCATCATCATCATCACCATCACCATCACCATGCGCACCGCGGGCTGAAGGAAATCTCTGAGCTGATCAACGGTTCAACTCTCTCTGAAAAAACCAAGCAGCTCGCCATCGCTGTTTTTCAAAGGCTGGCTGTGGCGGAGGCCAAGATCCACGGCTCAACCCCGGAGGCTGTTCACTTTCATGAGGTGGGCGCCTGGGACTCTGTGGCCGACATTGTTGGCGCCTGCATTGCCTTGGAGCAGTTAAACATCGCGGGCATATCATGCGGCGCCCTGCCCGCCGGCACTGGCACGATCCAATGCGCGCACGGCGTAATGCCCAACCCCGCGCCTGCGACACAGCTCCTGCTGGAGGGCCAAACCGTGAGCCAGACCGATGAACCCTGCGAGCTGGTCACCCCCACGGGCGCGGCTATTCTCACCACCTGGCTACACGAACTGGAAACTCCTCCCCCCTGCACCATCCCTCTGAAGAGTGGATTCGGCTTTGGCACCCACAAGCTCCAGGGGCGGCCGAATGTCCTGCGCGCAACGCTGCTCAAAGAACCGTCGGAGCAAGATGCTGCCCTGACCGGCAAGCCTGTCACAGCAGTGGCGGAGACACAGCTGCAGGCAGGCGTGCGAACACTCACCCTGCTGGAAAGCAATCTGGATGACTGCAACCCCGAGTGGCTGGGAGCACTGTTGGAGGAGCTGCTGGAAATCGGTGCGCTGGATGTCTGGCACACACCAATTATCATGAAAAAGGGGCGCCCTGCCATTCAGTTAAGTGTGCTCACAGAGCCGGCAGCAGCAGAGAGCTGCCAGACGCTCATATTCAAATCAACCACCACCTTTGGCATCCGCTCCAGCACTGTCACACGCACTGAACTTGAACGCAAGTTCATTGAGGTCAAAACAGCATGGGGCCGCGTGCCAGTCAAATGCGGCATCCTGAACGGCCGGACAATCACCCTGGCACCTGAGCACGACTGCTGTGCCAGCCTCGCCAAAACCGCTGGCATCACCGTTAAAGAGGTCAGCACCGCCGCGGCGTTGATTGCCGGAGATAAAAAATGAACAGAGTCCTAATACTCACCCTGGCCGCAACGGTTGCCGCTGTAACGTCAAACGCGCAGGACGCCATCCAAATGACAGCTCAGCGCATCTACAAAAACAAGCAGGCTGAATCCCTGCCCTACCGTATCTACCTTCCACCCCAGTTATTGACCTCCCCCATGCCGGTCGTGCTGTTTCTGCATGGCGCCGGTGAACGCGGGGATGATAATAATGCGCAGGTTATACATGGCATCAAGGATATGATTGACTGGAGCATAAAGCATGAACCGGCGATTATTATCGCGCCTCAATGCCCTGAAGGACAAAGATGGGCTGAGGTTGACTGGAACAAACTCTCCCACACCATGCCGCCTGAGATCTCCTCCCCCATGAAATTGGCGCTGGAGATTCTTGATAAAGTCGTAGCCGATTACCCGGCAGACAAAAACAGGCTCTATATCACCGGGCTCTCCATGGGCGGCTACGGTGCCTGGGACATCATACAGCGCCTGCCCCGAAAATTCGCGGCAGCCATACCGGTCTGCGGCGGCGGCGACATTACCGGGGCGCCGCTCTTCAAAGATCTGCCGATCTGGGCCTTCCACGGCGATGCGGACACATCAGTCCCTGTTTCGCGCTCACGCGACATGGTGGCGGCCCTCAAAGCCTGCGGCGGCAATGTCAAATACACCGAATACCCGGGGGTTGGCCACAACTCCTGGAGCGCCACCTACAGCAACCCGGCTGTGCTGCAATGGCTTTTCTCTCAGCGGCGTTAGCGCAGGGAAAATAACAGGCTGAAGAAGTTCGGGCATCGCCCGGCGAATTGAAAGCCGCCTGCAAGAGTTGTCATATGTGTAGTAGCCGCTCTATGAGCGGCGCATGCCGCTCGGAGAGCACATCACTTGACATAGGGGTCAAAATGGCTGCACTTTAATTTTTGAAACCACAAGGAACACATAGCTCACAAAGATTGCTGCGTTGCTTTTTAGGTGAAAAATGTTGAGGTAAAAAATGAAGAAACCCTAGAAACGCCGAGCTCTGGCGCGGCTCTTTGTACTACTATCATTCATGTTCGTGCTTTTAGTGTGTTTCGTAGTTAACAAAAGAGGTACAGGAAAACAAACTAAGCTGTTAGCTTTCATTCATAGTGGGCGCTAACCACGCAACATGCGCGCGTAAAGTGCAAATATGAAATGAACGATTGTTCAGAAAAACGGCAAAAACACTAAATTTTTCACGTCTATGTCGGGTGGTCTGGAGTTGCTTCTACGAAGCAATTAGCGGACACCGGGTGTTTGTTCGTCAAAGGCACGCCGTGGGATTTCATCATCTTTGTTTGACTTGACAAGGTGCGAAGCAATGAAGTCTTTCGCTATGCGGGCGACGGTGGTTAATATGCGGATGATCAGGTTACGCACTCTGGTCGACCGCGCCTGCGGTTGACGATGGCGGCGACGATGCTGACCGAAGATTGGGATAATGCGGGGGCTGCTCCGCAGCATGGTCGCCGTTATTGTAAACCGACCTCGGAATTCTGAATCCTGAACCGCACTTCTCAATTGCTCTTCGCACGGGTATACGCTACTATTATGACTATTTTTTAACCACTTACACGAGCTTTGACACATGCGAATACTCTCTGGCATTCAACCATCCGGCAAATTACATCTGGGAAACTATTTTGGCATGATGCGGCCCTCCCTGGAGCTTCAGAAAAAAGGAGACGCATTTCTCTTCATTGCCAACTACCACGCTCTGACCACAGTCCACAACAGCGCACAGCTGCGGCAGGACACCCTGGATGTGGCCCTCGACTTCCTGGCCTGCGGGCTTGACCCGCGGCGAACAATCTTCTTCCGCCAGAGCGATGTGCCTGAGGTGCATGAACTGACATGGCTGCTCTCCACCGTGACCCCCATGGGGCTGCTGGAACGTTGCCACTCTTATAAAGATAAGATCGCGCGCGGAATCGCCGCTAACCACGCCCTCTTTGCCTACCCGGTCCTGATGGCCGCCGACATCCTGATCTATCAATCAGATATCGTGCCTGTTGGCCGGGATCAGAAGCAGCACCTTGAGGTAACCCGTGATATTGCCCTCAAATTCAACAATGAGTTTGGCGAGGTTTTCAAAATCCCTGAGCCTTTCATCCCGGAGGAGGTAGCTGTGGTGCCTGGTGTGGATGGGCAGAAGATGTCCAAGAGCTATGGCAACACAATCGATCTCTTTGCCACCCCCAAAGAGACAAAAGCCAGCATCATGCGGATTGTGACCGACTCCACTCCCCTGGAAGAGCCGAAAAATCCGGCCACCTGCAATGTTTTCGCGCTCTACAAACTCTTCGCATCAGAAGAACAGAGAGCCGGGATGGAGGCAAACTACAGCGGCGGCAACTATGGCTATGGCCACGCCAAAAAAGCCTTGCTATCGCTCTTCTCTGAGAGCTTCGAGCCCTTCCGCGCCAAACGCGAGGAGCTTGCCAACAACCTCGACTATGTGGAGGAGGTGCTCCAGCAAGGCGCTGCAAAAGCACGCGCCGCCGCCAGCGTGACACTTGACAAAGCCCGCGCTGCGGTTGGCCTGTGAGCAGCACAAGGATTACCCGAACTTCCTGGTTTTTACGACAGCAGTTGAGAGAATAGCGGCGAATGTCCATTGAAAACATACTTGCAGAGGAATACAAGGTCAACCTGGAGGTCTTTGAAGGCCCCCTGGATTTACTGCTTTATCTGATCCGCCGCGAAGAGGTGGATATCTACAACATCCCCATCAACCTTATTACCAGCCAGTATCTGGAGTACCTGCATGTGATGCAGATACTGGACCTGGATATTGCCGGCGAGTTTCTGGTGATGGCATCCACGCTGATGATGATCAAGAGCCGCATGCTGCTGCCAGTTGATTCGCGCTCAACCGACGATGATGTGGATGAAGACTGGGTTGATCCGCGCCTGGATCTGGTGCGCCAGCTGATTGAATACAAAAAGTTTAAAGATGTGGCGCTGGACTTGCAGATTCGCGAATCGCTGCAGCTGGAGGCGTTCACCTTTGGCGGCGACGGACCGATCTTTGAGAAGGAGCCCCTGGACGGGGCGCAGGCAATGGGCGATATCGGGCTGTTCGATCTGCTAACCGCCTTCCAGGATGTCCTCTCGCGCGCGCCGGAGACACCTTTGGGGCATATTGAACCGATCCGCTGGTCTGTGCCCGACAAGATGGAGTACATCCAGGAACTGACCGCCGCTCAGCAGCATGTGCGGTTTTCACATCTTTTTAACCCCGAGTCGCACCGCAACGAAATCATCGTGACCTTTCTGGCTCTGCTGGAGCTGTTGCGTTTGCATCAGATCGTGATGTACCAGAACGCGGCCTTTCACGAAATTCTAATCATGAGCTTTGATGAGGCGCAACATGCGCCACTAGAAGAACTCAATCCAATCACAGGAGAGCACAACGATGTCGAAATCTGATGGACTACCCATGGCGTCAAGCCTGCAACAGGTGGTCGGAGCGTTAATCTTCGGCTCCAACCGCGCACTGACCATCGAGGATATCCGCAAGTGTCTTCACACCGTGGCGCAAGCCGACCCCGAAAAAGACGAAACCATCAAACTCTTCGCGGAGGCCTCACCGCGCGAGATCCGGGATGTGGTCGAGGGTATTGCAAAAGAGTTCTCGCGCATTAACATCGGAGTCGCGCTGGAAGAGGTTAATGGAGCCTTCCGTTTTCAGACACAGGCGGCCAGTGGACGTTGGCTGCGTAATCTCTTAAAAGCCGACCGCCCCAACCGCCTCTCGCGCCCGGCGCTGGAAACGCTCGCCATCATCGCCTACCGCCAGCCGATCTCTAAATCAGAGATTGTCGCCATCCGCGGTGTAACGATTGATCATATCATCAAGATTTTGATGGAGTTGCACCTGATCCGGATTGTCGGGCGCAGCGAGCTGCCTGGCCGCCCATTCCTCTATGGCACCACCCCGAGCTTTCTCGAGCACTTTGGTTTAAGCAGCCTGAAAGAGCTCAATGAACTGGAGCCCACCCTGCAACGTTCCAAAAAATCTGAGCGGGTAGCCCTGCATACCAGAAGTGCCAAGAAAGAGAGCGAGAACGAGAGCGACGGTAGTGAACCATCGCTCTTCAATCAAACCCAAGCTGAAGCTGACAAAGAGAGCCTGATCGAGGAGATCCTGATGCGCAACGTGGAGGATGAGGACGAGGGCGATGACGAGGGCGAGGTCGAGGGCGATGACGAGGGCGAGGAGTCCTAGTCGCTTAGGCGACTAGGAAAAAAATTAATTGGTCTCTCCAAAAGTTGTCTATCGGCCTTATTGCGGTTTGTTTCGCAACCATCCACCGCCTAGCGGAGAGCGGAGATACTGAAAGTAACGCAGCATAGCCGCCGGTCTCCGTGCAATGCACAGGCAGGCAGGCAACCAAAAGAGTTTGTGTGATATGCGAAAGGCCTTTGCCCTTGCTGAAAAATTTATGGTTAGAAGCCCGCTGCTACAGTAACAAACTCCCCGCGTTTGGGGGAACAAAGGTAACTTTTCAATAATCGGCCAGACAGCAAAGAGCACGCTTCCGGCTCCGAGCTTCGCTTTTACGCCGTGACAGGGAAGCGTGAACAACAAACGGCTGCCATGTAAGGTTTGTTGTCCAGCCTTTCCGTGTCCGGCGTAGCTGCGAAGCGCGAAGACGGAAGGCTGCTCCAGGGCGGGTTATTGAGACGTTACCGTAAAAGTGATAATGCAGTAGTGTAAGCATCTTGCTTGCGGAAAACATTTTCACTCAACAATTTATGAAGATAACTATCTGAACTTCCTGTTTTTTGTTACAGGAGTTGATTGACTAGCAACCAAAGTATCGGGAGCTTCTAGCTCACCATTTCTCATGCTCGGCCTTTGGCCTTGAGAAACTCGAAGCCGCCACGAATTTTATCCAGGGTGTTGGGGTCTGCTTCGCTCTCGACAATATACCATTCAATCACATCTTTTTCAACTGCCACAAAGAGTGGATCCCAGTCAACACCCTTGACACCCTCGGGAACCTGTCCGAGAATTCCAGGTCCTGGATAAACCTCTTTGGCGTGCAAGGTGCGGCTGCGGTTCGGATATTTGGCGAGCCAGAAGAGCGGATCTTCACCGGCCGCCACCACATGTCCGACATCCATCTGGGTGCAGACCAACGGCGAGGCGTTATCGTAAATCAACTCCCACATGCACTTGCCGTCAGGATACTTATCCCTGAACTCATGCTGATGGTTGTGATAGCCAACGTACATACCAGACGCTTTCGCGGTTTCAGCGGCTACCGAAAGCTCGGCGGCAATTTTTTTGCATTCGTCCGCGGTTTTAGGCCGCCCGATATGCGGCACCATCAGATACTTGTTGCCAATAATGCGGTTGTAATCAATGGTCTCCTGAATTTTATCAGGAGCGAGGGTGCCCATGCCAGTGTGCGTGCCGCAGGCCAGCAGGCCATGGTCGTCGATCAGCTGTCGCAGCTCTTTGGCGCTCTTACCATAGTAGCCGGCAAACTCAACACCCGCATAGCCGATTGCTTTGACACCAGCCAGCGCTCCCGGCAGATCTTTTTTGCAGTATTCGCGGATAGAGTACAGCTGAACGCCTACCCGGGGTTTGCGCTTTCCTGGGAGCAACATACCAGCCCGCGCCAGCGCGGGCGCGGCAACAACGGCGGTTGCCCCTGCTTGGATAAAATCACGACGGGAGAAAAATTTCATAATTCCGTTTTCCTTTCAAGAGAGGGTGGGGTAATTCACAATTCATAATAAAAAAATACAATTGGCTGCTATTATTGCATAACGAGGGGTAGGTTGAAAAGGTTTAACGGAAAGTTTGCCAATAGAATAACCAGAATAACCATAAATGGTCTTTTCCATGGTTTAAGCGGTAGTAAGCGCAGCAACTCTCATTATGGCTGTGCTCTGTTCGGAAGACACGCTAAAGCGTGAACTACATACCGCTTTCAGATCGGTTTACGATAGAGGCGACGATGCTGGTTACGATTTTCATGTGCGGGGTTTTTAATCGTAATCCGCTATCGTCGCACAGCATCGTCAACCAATGTCGCTGGTAGAGCGACTACTACACATAGGGGGTCAAAATGGTTGCACTCTAATTTTTGAAACCACAGGGAACACATAGCTCACAAAGATTGCTGCGTTGTTTTTTCTAGTCGCCTAAGCGATTAGAGCCGCTCTCACCCTTCACTCCCCCGGCTGGCAAGGGCGCCAAGCAGCACGGTCTGGTGCAGAGCGGGCTGGGCGGTGAGGTTGAAGTCACAACGTTCGTCACGGCGGATGGCGCGCAAAAAGCGTTCGGGCGCGGTGACGGTTGGCGGCAGTTGTTCCGGCAGTAAGCTCCACAGGGCGTGGCGCTCGAAGTCGGTCATACGCGGCGAGCCATTCAGCCCCAGGTAGTGCTGTTTGCAGGCAGTGCCTGCGACCAGCCAGGTGCCGCGCTCGCCAACCAGCAGCACACCGCTGCCTGGGTGACGTCCCAGCGTGGAGCGCGTCTGCTGCAGAAGGTCATCGGCTGGCAACGCGCCGCCGTCATACCAGAAAAGTTCGACCTGGCTCTTTTGAGCCGCGGATTTGCAAACCCAGCGCAGGGTAGAGGATTGCGGATAGCTGGCAGCCGTGCCGCCGCGGGCGGCGAGCAGCGTGACGTTCTTTGGCGCACTCAAGCCGAGCGTGGTATAGGGAAAACTCAGCAACTGGCAGCCGGCATCCCCAAGCGTGCCGCCACCGAAGTCGCACCAGCCGCGCCAATTGAACTTATGATAGACAAAGCGCTTGTAGGGTCGGGGTTGGGCACCTGCCAGCCACAGATCCCAGGCTAGACCAGCGGGCACAGGGTCGCTACCACTCGGCGGCTCACCTCCCTGGGGCCAGATCGGACCGCTGCTCCAGATATGCGCCTGTGAAATTTTACCGATCACCCCGGTTGCCAGCGCGGCCCGGGCGCGCAGTGCCGGCTCGCAATTGATGTTTGTCTCCCCGCAGAAGAGGTGCCGGCGGGCGCGGCGGGCCGCTCTCTTGAGGGTGGTCAGCTCCTGCAATGTGTGTGCAATTGGGGTTTCGAGGTAGAGGTGGCAGCCAGCCTGCAGCGCGCGCTGCGCCTGCATGGCATGGCCGTGGTCGGGGGTCGCGATCACGGCGCCGTCAAGGTCCTTGAGGGTATCGAACATGACCCGGTAGTCCTGAAACAGCTGCAGATCGGGAAAGCGTTCGGCGAGCAACTCGCGGGCAGCGTTCAGCTCGCGCTCATCAACATCGCAGATCGCGTCAATCCGCGCCCCTGACGCGCTGAAATAACGCAGCAGGGGCGCGCCGGCGCCGCCCACGCCAATCAAGGCCAATCGCGGTGGCGCGGCAGGCACGGGTGCCGCGGAAGCGCGGCGCGCGGGCTTTGTGCGGGTAAGGGTGGCGCAGCCGCCAGCGGCGGCAGCGCCTGCGCCGCTTAGCGCAAGTTTCAGGAAATCTCGACGGTTGCTGTTTTTAGTGGTCATAATGGAAATAATAGCGCAATTGCGGGCTGGTGGCAAGCCCGCCGCGAGGCGCGCCGGCAATTCGAATTATGGCCGTGTCCGGGTCAGTAAGCAATGTCACCGGGTCACCGGGCCAAAAAACAACTTGCAGCCTGGACTGCGAAGTAACTTGCAAGAACAAGCCGGAGGTCGGAGATCATTTCCGTACACCCTTCGATATCGATACCGACTCCGATACCAACTCCGAGTTGCAGACCCTAAACTACAGCTGAGTGATCAAGTTATAGGCAAGTTGCCTTCGTTTCTCCAAACGCGTAGCGTTTGTTACAGTAGCAGCGGGCTGCTAACCACTAACTTTTCTGTGAGCGCGAAGAGCTCCCGCACATTGATAAACTCAACTTGTTTACGGGAAAAAGCTGCTTTAGTTGGAGTGCTCGCTTCTGAGGCTCCAGGCATAGCGGACCAGCCAGCAGGTGGCGGCAAACAAACCCAGCAGCACAATACGGGTGGCGAGAACCCAGTAAAAGGCATCGCCAGCATAGAGCGGCTGCCACCTGCCCTCCACCACCTTGATCATGAGGGTGGTTTTCCACCCCTCAGTGACAAACCAGCCCGCGAGGATCAGGAAGAGCAAAAGCGGTGCGCACCAGCACATAATATACTTGAAAATTAACGGCAAACGCATGCCTGCTCCTCGGTGCAGCTCTTTCCAGCCGCGCTCTATTCCGAAAAAACGGATAAAAATAACGGACTCAATCAAACCAAAGAGCGGCAATCCGAGTGAACTGAACCAGAAATCCATCTCGCCAATCACCTCTTTCCCGAAAAGAGCGAGGTTGGCGAAGGTGAAGGTCAGGACGCCCAGCACAATAATGCAGCGCTTGCGGTTAAAGCCGAACTCATCCTCGAGAAAAGAGAGCGCTGGTTGAATAATCGAAACCGAACTGGTGCAGCCCGCGATAAACAGCAGAAAAAACCATGCGAAACCAACCAGCGGTCCACCTGTCATGCCCTTGAAGATCAGCGGTGTGGTTTTAAAGGCCAGGCCAAAGGTGCCGCCGGCAACCGCCTCGGTGGTGCCGATCGGGCCAAAGAAGATAAAGGCGGCGGGTATCACAATCGAGGCCCCCAGCACCAACTCAGCAAACTCATTCAAGAAGGCCGAGGTCATGGAAGCGGTCAGCACATCATCCTGACTGCGCATGTACGACGCGTAAGTCAGCAGCGTGCCGATCCCAACTGAGATTGAGAAAAAGACCTGGCCTGCGGCTGCCAGCCACACCTGAGCGGACTTCAGGGCCGAGAAATCCGGATTCCACAGAAAACCCAGACCAGCATTGATATTCCACTCTGGCCGCACCGGCGTTCCAAGCGTGAAAACCCGCACCATCAAAACAACTGCCAATAAAAAAAGCAGTGGCATTGCCACCTTGCAAAAACGCTCTATTCCGCGGTTGACACCGTGATACAGGATAAAGAAATTCGCGGCAAAGGTGGTTATGAAAAAGCCATACGCGGGCCAGCGGCTGCTGAAAAACAGGCCATCACCGCTCTGGTAACTCGCCAGGAAAGCGCCCATCTCAGCTGGCGACTGAACTGCCGCGTACTTCCCTGTTAAAGCAAAAACACTGTAGGCCAGGGTCCATGATTCAATCACCACGTAGTAAAAGAATATACCGAGTCCGCCCACAATTCCCATGACACCGAAGTACTTGAGCGCGGGCTTTTTGGGGCTGGTCAAAACATCAAAGACCCCGGGCGCTGAGCCGTGTCCGTGCAAGCCCCCAAAACGTCCCATGGTCCATTCCATCCAGCACAGCGGCAAGGCAATGAAAATCAGCGCGAGAAAGTAGGGAATCATAAAGGCGCCGCCACCGTTCTGCGCCGCCACCCCGGGAAACCGCAGGAAGTTACCCAGTCCGACCGCGCTGCCGGCAGCTGCCAGCACCACTCCGATGCGACTGCCCCATGCCTCTCGTTTGCGGATTAATTTCATATAGATTGCCTATAGGCTACTCACTTGATCGTATTTTTGCGTCTCTAACTCGGGGTCGGGGTCGCTATCGGAATCGGTCTCGCAGGGCGTACGGAAATGATCTCCGACCTCCGGCTTGTCTCTTGCAAGTTACTTCACAGTCCAGGCTGCAAGCTGTTTTTGACCTGGTGACCTGGTGACCTGGTGGCCTGGTGACTTGGTGGCCTGGTGACATTGCTTACTGACCCGGACTTTGATTTAACGGGCCTTAGAATTACCTCAGCCTTTTTACAAAGCCCCCCTAAGCCTGTGCTACTCCACAATCGTGACCACCGAGCCGGCAGGAAGCAGGACGTAAAGCTCCTCAATCCCCGCCTTGCTGAACACAACGCCGCTCTCCTGCGACGCCATACCCAGATGCGACTCGCTCTCTGCGCCGTTTAAACTCAGGCTCACCGTCTCCGGGATGTTGCCCGCTGGTTTGAGCCACAGCCGATAAACCTCACCGCCGCGGGCACCCGCGACAATACCCCGTCCACGCAATTCATAGGCACCTGCGGCCACGCTGCCTGCATCGCCTAACCCGACTGTGTAGGCCTTGAAAAACCCGCGATTAAAGAGCAGCACTGCCTTGAAATCGCTTTTATCAATCATCAACTCAAAGCTCGGATTATCCAGCACCCAAAGCTTCTGCCCGATTTGAATTCTTTCAGGGTGGGTGATTCGATTGGTTCGCAGGATATACTCCTCGGTGTTGTTGTATTTGCGGGTCAGCTTGCTCACAAGGTCGCCGGAAACAATGGTGTGAGAGAGCTTGCCCGGCATCGGGCTAGCGGAAAAAATCAGCGCCATATTGATCTCGCCGATCCTTTTCTCAACCAACGGACGCATCGCAGCGGCATCCGGGCTCAATCGCAGCTTTTGCAGTATCATGCGGGCACTGACCAGATCACCCTCATCCTCCAGCTCATCCACGCGTTTCCAGAGTTTTACGGCTGCGGCGGGGATGTTTTTATCGACCTTCAATTGATTCGCGGCGCGCGTTTGACTTCCAGGGTTTACAGACGCGGCCGGCGGGCCATCTTGGTTGTCCGCCGCTGATTCGCCATCCGATGCGCTCTTGCCCTTAAACTTGCCGCGCCAAGCCTGCAAGAAATGAACGGCAATGGATGGGCGTTCGCGTTCAACTGCCACCTCGGGCGCGGCTTGCCCGCCGGCAGGGGTATCGCCCCCGTCGTAAACGCCGCCGCTTTTACCAGAGCCGCAGCCGCGCAGCACAAGCGCAAGCACGATCAGCGGAATAATAATCGACAGCAGCCAGAGTTTCCCGGTAGAACTCTTTTGACTCCGTTCATATTCAACCCCATAATTACCGCGTTGGAATCCCATAAAAAGTCTTTATCTTATCTCTGTTGCGCGCTATCGCGGTCGGAAGCCAGCAGCTCCAGCATGGCCCTGACCGCCTGCTCCAAACCAACGAACACAGCGTGGCAGACAATGCTGTGGCCAATATTGAGGGTGTTCAGCTTTGGCAGCGCAAGGATTGCTCCGACATTTTCAAGGGTTAATCCATGACCGGCATTCACCTTGAGTCCGATTGAGCTGGCCCGGTGCGCAGCTGCGATCAAGCGCTGCAGCTCCCGCTCGCGGGCCGCTCCACTCCACTGCGCATAAGCGCCGGTATGCAGCTCAACACAGGGGGCGCCAATTGCCGCGGATGCCTCGACCTGAGCCAGATCAGGATCAATGAACATACTGACCTCCATCCCGGCGGCGCTCAGCTCCCCTACTACCGGCTTTAGTTCAGCCAGGTGTCCCGCCACATCCAGTCCGCCCTCGGTGGTCAGCTCTTCACGACGCTCCGGCACCATACAGACCTCTGCCGGCAACAGATCCAGAGCCAAAGCCACCACATCGGGATTATTAGCCATCTCCAAGTTGAGGTTGACAGTGAGCATCTCCCGTAGCGCGTAAACGTCCGCATCCTGAATATGGCGGCGATCCTCACGCAGATGCACGGTGATGCCATGGGCCCCGGCCAGCTCGCACAGAGCGGCCGCATCGGTGATCGATGGGTATTTTGCACGGCGCACCTCGCGCAGTGTTGCCACATGATCAATATTTACTCCTAAGCGAATCATAGTCTTTCTCCTTATCCTTGTCATAATCCTTGTTTCTTCGCAGCGCGTCCCGCGGCGGGCCTGTCTCCAACCAGCGGGCAACGCTCAAAGCGCGATCAGCACCCCGAACTCAGCGATGGTGGCGTACGCGCGGTTCTGCACCTCGCTCAAGGCCTCAAATTTCACGTAGCGGCCATCAACAACTCGGCCAAACTCCACCCGCTGCTCCGTGCTCTGCGGCTGTTTCAGCTCGCCTTCGGCGACTGCGCTGCCCCATGTCTTGCCATCCTGACTGACAAAAACGCGGTACTTCACGATATGTCCGTTGGTGTTGCCATCGCTGCGGCCATGCACGGTAACACCGCCGATCTTGGTTTTCTCGCCAACATCGACTGCGATAAAGTGCGGATACGGCGCCTCTTTGGGCTCCCAGCGGGAGTGCCAGAAGGTGGCGGTATTGCCATCAATGGCATTGGTGGCCGGCCCCTCGCCGGGTGACTGCTCTGAGTCGCACGCGACAATTTTGAGCTTCGCGCCGGCGCGCTTGACCAGGCCGATCATTTTTTTATAGGCAACGGCGCAGGTGGAGCTGCGCCCGCCGGCTGGCGAAAACACTGCCGCCTTAACTGTAACTGCATCCAGCACCCGGAAGGGCGCGGTGTAGAGCGCGGAGGTTTTAGAGGGCTCGCTGCTGTCCAGCGTGTAGCGGATCTCGCCGCTGCCGATGAGCGAGATCATGCCTTCCTCATCGCGCTCCTGCATGGCTGCATGCGGCAGTGTCGCGGGTTTGCGCGCCTCATTGCTGAGTTGCACCTGGCCTGCTTTGCAGGGACGCATCAGGTAGCCGAAGCTGACTGGCTGCACCTGCATAATATACTTGCTCATGGGCCCTGGGCCGCAGCTGCCGCCGCCTAAGCCTGTCTGGCCAATGTCCAGATTCAAATGCACCTCATCCCTCGCAACCGGCATGTTGTAGATGCGCTGCTGTCCATTGCGGTGGCGGGCAAACTCCAGATCTTCAGCGGTGTAGTGCAGGGCTGAGATAAAGAGCGGCTGGTGCGCCTTAAACAGAAGACCCGAGCCGCTGCCATCGGTGAAGGCCACCCAGCGCACATCACTCTTGCCGCCGCAATCCTGCGGCTTAACATAATCAACATACTGATCCGTCACGGTGCTCTGATAATACCCGATATCGCTGCCTGTCTTGCGGTCAATGTAATTCTCCCAGGGGCCGCGGCCATAATAGGCGATGTTCTCCAGCGCTTTATCCAGTGTCAGGCTAACCCCCATGCGCGGCAGCGAGGGCATGCTGCCTTCAGGCGTGATGTTATGCCGCACTGAGATCACACCGTCGCCTGTGATCAGATACTCGCTCTGATCCTTGAAACGGGCACTCTTAAAGCCGCAGGCATCCACCTCGGTCAGCACGCGCACCGCCTTGTCCGACAGCTTCTCAACCTTTATGGGACGGGGGTAGTACTCCATCTGCGAAAGACCGGAGTTGGCGAAGCCGCCGCGCATCCAGCCATCGTTATCGGTAAAAGCCCGAAACACACTGACCTTTGCGCCGTGTGAGATATTGGCTTTATCAGAGATCATTTTTTTGCCGTCATAAGTAAGCTGGGAGATGGTGCCGGAGTTGCGGCTGAAGACCACCTCAAACTTGGCGCCTTTGACGCTTACGCTTGCAGCAGTCTCGACAACTTTAAGGGCCGGCATCCTGCTGATATCATCCGCCTCGGCTTTAACCACACCCTCTTTGGGGTGGAAGGGCAGCTGATTGGCCGCGATCTCGTGTCCCTTGGCTGCCCAGCGCGTGTTCTGCTTTAAACAGAATTTGATTCGGTAAAGGTACTCCGCGCCCTCCAGCGGCTTGACCACCGGGATTGGTACGGCAACTGTTTTGCGGCTCAGCGGTGCGACTGCGGGCAGATTCAGCGCTCCTTCGTTGATCACCAGGCCATCGCAGGTCAGCTCCCAGAAGGCGTTGAACTCAGCGGTTGAGGTGAAGCCAAAGCGATTCCAGATCTCGACCTTACCCTCGGCAACACTCTCGGCTGAGACCATGATATCCTGGTGCACCCGCTTGACCTCCGCCAGTTTGGGAGAGGGCGCGCGATCCGGGGCGATCACACCGTTACAGACAAAGTTGCCGTCATTGGGCGTGTCGTCAAAGTCACCGCCATACGCGAGATAGCGTTCGCGCACCCCATCCGGGCCAACGCGGTCGGTGTACTTCCAGATCGCCTGGTCGATCCAGTCCCAGATGCAGCCGCCAGTCAGGGATTCGCTGGAATAGAAGGCCTCCCAGTACTCATTAAAGTTGCCCATGGCATTGCCCATGGCGTGTGCATATTCACAGAGAAAGAAGGGCTTCTCCTTGTTCGCGCCGCGTGCTGCGAGCCACTCGACAGTCGGATACATGGTGCTGTCAACATCGGCAAAGTTATTGGCGCGCTCATAGTGAATCGGGCGCGTGGTATCCAGCGCGCGAATCGCATCCGCGGCAGCCTTGAAATTCAGGCCCGGGCCGGCCTC
This sequence comes from Kiritimatiellia bacterium, assembly GCA_028686345.1. Lineage (GTDB taxonomy): Bacteria > Verrucomicrobiota > Kiritimatiellia > RFP12 > UBA1067 > M55B167. The sequence goes on along the minus strand of JAQUCE010000006.1, from coordinate 17,385 downwards.
ATTGCCCATTGACCACATAAAGATTGAGGGGTGATTTTTGTAGTTCTCGACCTGATTGACATTGCGCTCAACATGCGCGGCCTTCCAGGATTCCACATGGCTGAGCGACTCCTGTCCATAGCCCATGCCATGGCTCTCGAGGTTGGCTTCAGCCACCAGGTAGATGCCGTATTGGTCGCACAGGCGGTACCAGTAATAGTGGGTGGGGTAGTGGGCGGTGCGCACAGTGTTGATATTGTTTTGTTTCAGCAGCAACATCTCCTGCAACATCATGGCGCGGGTGACACTGCGCCCCTCAGCCGGATCGGTTTCGTGGCGGTTGACACCCTTGAACTTAATGGGTTTGCCGTTAAACAAAATGGTGCCGCCTTTGATCTCCACCTGACGGAAACCGACCTTGCAGGTGCGAATATCGGTGCCGGCCTTGGAGGTGAGTTCCAGCACCAGGGTGTAGAGATACGGCTCCTCTGCTGACCACAGACGCGGCTCTTTGACGGCGACCTCAACCTTGGCAGCCGCGTCTTTGCCATCCCCTGGCACAGCAAGGCTGACGGTGGGGGTAGCAACGGCCTTGCCATTGGCATCGAAGAGCGTGCTCTTGATCACAGCCTGGGCTGCCTGGCCATTGAGAGAACGGGCCTTCAGGCTTAGCCCCAAGGTCGCGTTTTTGTAGGCGGCATCCAGCGTGGTGGTTGCCCGAAAATCACGCAGTTCCACCGCTGGCGGGGAGAAGAGCGAGACCTCGCGATAGATTCCGCTGAAGCGGAACATATCCTGGTCCTCTAAATAGGAGCCATCTGACCAGCGGTAAACCTGCACGGCCATCTGGTTGGGGCCGGCTTTGAGGTATTTTGTCAGATTAAACTCAGCCGGCAGCTTGCTGTCCTCGCTGTAGCCAACATACTGGCCGTTGACCCACAGGTAAAAGGCTGAGTAAACGCCGTCAAAGCGCACAAACACGGGGCGGCTCTGCCACCCTGCGGGAACGTTAAACAAGGTTCGGTACGAGCTGACCGGATTATACTCCATTCCGATCAGCGGCGGGGTGCGGGCATGCGGATAGCGCACATTGGTATAAATCGGTATTCCATAGCCGCGCATCTCAACGCAGCTGGGCACATCAATGGTGTACCAGGAGCTGTCATCAAAATCTGTTTTGAAAAAATCCTGTGGCCGGTCAGCTGGCGACCCGTTCCACATATATCTCCAATCCCCGTTCAGCAGCACCCGGTAGGGTGTGGCGGGCTCATCATCGGAGAGCGCGGCCTTCACCGAATTCAGCGGAAAGCTAACGGCCCGGGCAGGCTCACGGTTGACTGAATTAACAGTTTCATCTTCCCACTCACGGGCGGCTAGAGAGAGAGCTGTCAGGGCTGATATGCCCACACAAAGACTTTTTTTCATACACGCGACTCCTTTTTGAATTAACTGTCAACAAGTATAGAGGATGTTGTGCCGCAGCTCAACCAATTATTCACGGAGTGCCGCGGCCAAATGAAATTGCAGTGCTGAGCTCATAACTTAACACCAGTGTCGCTGTCGCGGGCTGCACTGTTTATTCTCAAAAGCTGATCATAAACCGCATTAAAATCCTGAAGCACCGACGGCGTATTTTGCGCGGCCAAAGGCTTGATCTGCTGCAGCAGGCGTTCAGCTTCAGGGAGTCGTCCTTGTTGCACATACAGACGGGCCAGCGTTAGATAGAGCCGAACATCATTTGGGCCAAAAAAGAGCGCGCACCGAACTGCGCCGCCAGCCTCCTCCAAGCGGTTTTGTCCCAGCAAAATATTTCCAAGAGTGTCCCACGCTTGATAAAACCCGATCGACAATCGGATCGACTGGCGGGCGTACGTTTCCGCGCTCTGATAATCTTTTTGACGCAGATAAAGCTCGGCCAGGTCATTGCAGCTGCCAGCCGCAGGCTGGGAGTGGATGCTTTGCAGCAGATAAACCTCCGCGCGCCGCAGCTGATTGCGGCTAAGTTCAAGACTTCCTAAGATCGCATTCGCCTGGGGGTGGTCAGGGAAGTTTTCAACAATCTTCAGCGCATCCGCCTCAATATACGTTGCGTTGCCAAGCCTCTGATCAACATTTAGCAACTCGGCGCAGGCTGTTAAAAGGCGCGGGTTTGCATCAAGCACCCTCAAAAAACAATCTCTTGCCCTTTGATAATCAGGCTCCGGACAGCGCGTGAGCAGAGCGCCCTCAGTCATGTTAACCAGGGTTTGATCTTCAGATTTAATTGCTTTCATTTGCGGAAGAATATCATTTTCAACCTCATCGAATTGGTTGCGATTCATGAGAATTTCAGCCAGCACAGACCAGGCCGAGAGATTTTGCGGTCGGCTTCTAACATACAACCTGAGCAAACTTTCCGCCTGCGTTGTTTTGCCATCCTCCAGGGCGGCAAGGGCTTGAACCAGTTGAGTATCAACCTCTTTTCGAGGGGCGGGTGGATCAATTACGCCACCTGATGGCGTATAAACAGCCAAAGGAGCACAACGCTGCAGCCAACTTCCAAAAAGACGGGTGATGTGCAGAGAGTGCGGCTCATCAGTTGGGTATTGTTGCATGGCGAGAGGCATGATTTCGTCGGCACGCTGGCGCTTCAGCATCCCGGAACTCAAAATTTTCGTATCAAAGGTCGTAAAGAAATTTGGGTCCAAGGCAATACGGCTCAAGATATTGCTGCCGGAGACACTCTTAAAGGTCGCATCGCTTTTCAGCGACAATCCATAGGCATTGAGCAGAGCACTCAGGTTTTCCGGATTGATTTCGAGCGCCTGCGCATAGGCCTTGGCCGCCTCTTGCGGAGACTCCAGATTCTCCAGCAGCACCCCCAGATCATTTGTGACACGGCTCAGATGCGCCTTGAGGTTACTCTGAATCTGAAGCAGCAGGGGTCTTGTTGGATTGCTGGCATTGAGAATGCTTAGAACACGCAAACTCCGCTGATAGTGCGCACGCGCCAAAGCCTGCGGCATGAGAGGCTGTGAAGGGGCGTTCGCAGAGTAGATCAAGCCTGAGGGGATGGGTGTAAACCCCGATAACTGGAAGATCTCAGGGTGGCTGATAACAGCAACCTGTTGGCACGCCTGCGGATTTTTTTGTAACCACTGCTTTAAAAACGCTTCGGAACTCTTCTTTTGCGCGGCAACCTCCAGGGGCTGAATCAGATGAAACGGGAGATCTCGCTCCCCGGCTGGCGGAGTCGTCAGATGCGCGCGTGTGGCTGCCAGCAGTGTGATCGGGTGTTTGCCAACATAGGCCTTAATGGCAAGGCTGGGCGCAACAAATGAATCTGACAGCAGACACTTAGCTGGATTGGCTTCCCTTAAAATTTCATCCGCCATTTGATCAATGAACTTTGATTGTCGGCTATCTGAATCGGAAAAGTTTCTGTGTATTGTTTGCGCTGAAGTAAAAAATATCAGCCCCCCAAGCGTGCAACCCAGCACACGCAGGTAGATGCCAACGCCCTCCTGCTCATTTTTTTCGTTCGCGCGTTGCATAAATGCCAGCAGCATCCAGTAGGTGAAAAGCATACCAGCCACAAAAGAGGTTGAAAGGTAGGGTATAACCGGCAAATGACTACCCGAGCGCGCCATCCACCAAGCAGACTCCGGCATATTCAAGAGGTAGTAAAGAGTGGTAAATGTGATAATAAGATTGATGATCCCCCATTTCCACTTTCTTAGCTCGCTCTGGTACAGCGAAAAAATTTTGAGGCTCTGATAGACAATCAAAACAGGAAAAACTGTTTGTAGAACAATTAGCAGCCACCCCGAGGGGGGTAGACCGCGGGCAAGGGCGTTGAAATGTGAGTGACCCTGCTCTTTGAAAATCTGCAACAGCAACCCGCCGGTCAGTATTTTGCCGGAAAGCGATAAAAAGGTAAGAATCCCTAAATTCAGATTGACACCAACCATAAAAGTAACCATCAGCAAGATAATGAATGATTCGGAGATCTGTTCAAAGATTATGCTTCGGCGCAAAACAAACAACAGAATCAAAGGGGTTATCACAATAAACAGCGGTGATTCAATCACTCCCACACCGCAGAGAAAGACCGTAATAATACAAGACTTAGAGTTACCGCTGAAATAATAGCTGAAGAACCGATCAATCACGACAAGCACTAATAAAGTATCAAAAGCCTGAAAACTCAGCGCGCTTGCTGCAATCCAGAACGGGGTACAAAATGCAAAACAGCATGCGACGATGCTGGCCCCAACAACTGATAATAAATACTCTCTGACCTCGGCCTGGCAAAATTTTTTAAAGTGTGTTCCTACAGTTTGACCGCCATTTGAATCATCTTCCGGAATAAACTGTACCGCGGGACTCTCACGGATCAATTCAAAAATAAGACGTTTGGTAATCCGAAATAAAATAGCAACCGACAAACTGCCATAAACAACAGAGGAAAAATTGAGCCGTTCGATTACTCCCCCGAAAGGTAGTGCCGCCAGCATCTGCGTTAATGCCAGCCAGAGCGGATGAATCACCGGGGTGTCCGGCAACATCCCGATCGCTTTAGCCACACTCGCCGCTGAAGGACCCGGGTAAACGCCAGGGGCCATTGTTAAGCAATAGATAACAAAGCTGAAGCCTCCCAGCAATGCAGCAACCCACAATTCCAGTAAAAAAATGTTAGAGCAACGGTTTGTTTGGTTTTTTAAACAACCCCAATACTTCTTGATCAAATTCATTAACAACATCCGAAATATACAATTTTTCCGTTTTCCCCAAAACTTGAAAGTATACCCAGCAACCCGAGATACTCTCTTTCATCTAAAAATAAAATTTATTCTGATTTTTATGAATTTTATGAATTTTAGGTCGGCGCACGAACAGCAGCACCAACTGAAGGAAACGTTTTTTCAGCACTATAGGATTCAACAGCACTATACCCATTATAACTCACTCGACTCCAACTCTTACCTGTATCATCAGGATGATCAAAGTCATAGAGTCGTACACGCACATTACTTGCACTGTTCGGGCTTTGGTTCTCAAACTCAACCAGACCAGAGACTGAGCCATCGATCGAGAGTACAACCTTTGTTAAGGTATACTCGCTGGCATTGCCCCCCTTTTCCTTCGCAATCGCAGCGGCATTAAATTGTGAGAGACTAATGGTTCTGGTGTCAGATTCCAACGCCATATGAACGGAATCAGAGTAAGTTACCGTATTGTCAGCACCCCATGAAACCGATTCAGCTGCTTTTGATAAACATATGGGCATGATGCCGAAAACAAGTATTTTAAGAAACATATTCAAAACTTTAATCCTTTTTTAGCCAACTTAGGTCTTTGTGTCTTTCTTTTATAGCACTTGTGCTTGCAAACATCAATTATAGATTCAATTTAATTTAAATCTTACTGAAACAGAGCAAAACATAGGCCAAGGCGCGGAGTGGAGAAGTGCGCGAGTACGCGAATGAAGAGGCCGCGCCTTTGGCGCGGGGACAATGTAGCTCCGATTTCCAATCGGACTGTCCGGTTGGAAACCGGACCTACTGAGCTCCGCTGCGCCTTTGGTTGACGGTGGCGGCGCCGATACTGGTTGACGAGCCCACGCATGTTCCCAATCGTCGGTCAACATCGTCGCACAGCATCGTCGACCGCTGCGGTAGGGCACGGCCTCCAGCGCGCCGCACGAACGCCCTCCCGGCGCAAGCGTAAACTTTGTCGTTAACTTTGCCGCGAACTTTGTCGGAGTGCAATGAACGCGTTGCGTTGTTTTTTCTACTCGCCTAACGAAGATAACTTCTCAAACTGATGAAGATGGGTATCTAATACTTCTGGTTTTTTGCGGCAGGGGTTGAAAGAATAGCAAATAACAGTATACGATTTGAATTCGCTGTACTCTTCTTTGCGTTTGCCTTGTAACAAGAGTCATGCCATAATATGACTTTTCAACTGCGTTACTAAACTAAACTTGCAATTAAAGCTTATGATCGTTGACCCAAATCCATTCCGAATGCTGACAATGCCCTGGTTCTGGTCCTCTTTTACTGCGTGGACCATTGCCCAAACCATTAAAATGACAACCGGCCTGATAAAAACCGGCAAGATCGACTTTCATTATCTGTTGAGCACGGGCGGCATGCCGAGCGCCCACTCGGCGATGGTCTGCGCGCTTGGCACCGCGATTGGGCTAACCGAGGGCTTTGACACACCGATTGCCATGCTGGCAGCCGGCTTTGCCGCGATCACCATGTTTGACGCGGCGGTCGTGCGCCAAGCATCCGGGCATCAGGCCACCATTTTGAACCAGATGCTGGATGAGCTTTTCAAACAGCACAAGCTCAGCCAAACCCGGCTGAAAGAGCTTCTGGGCCACACCCGCACAGAGGTTTTTACCGGCATGCTCGTCGGCATCGCCACCGCCTTTGCTGTGGTACACTTCTGGCCTAAGTAGGGGTTAGGGGCTAGGGGCTAGGAAGCTGGAGGGGGCTAGGGCTGCCCATTACCATTAAATAAGTGCTGAACAAAACAAGTCACACCGTGTACTTTAGCGGCATGAAAAAACAAAACCAGATTAAGCGAACATTATCGCAACCCGAAAACATAGAATACATTCAAAGGCTGCTTGATGGCAAGCAGTTCCTTAGCCGTACTGCATTAGCTTTAGCCATATGCGAACATTTCGAATTCTATGATACGCGTGGACGTGAACAACAGGGCAGCTGTCTTAAAGCACTTCGTGATCTTGAAGCTGCTGGACATTTCGTTTTGCCCGCTGTGGTGCGCAGTAAGACCGGCCGTAGTTCACCGCGACGTTTATCAAAGCCGCTTGAACCGCTGAAGGGTGTACCCGGTCAGGTCGGAGATATCTCTGAGTTGACTTTGGTGGTAGTGCGTACTACCGACCAGATGCGGATATGGAATGAGATGATGATTAACGAACATCCGCAGGGAGCCGCTCCTCTGATGGGTCGTCAGCTGCGTTATCTGATCGGTTCCGAGTATGGGTGGCTTGGCGGGTTGGGATTTGCGGCAGCGGCTCTCAAGCTGGAAGACCGTGATAAGTGGATCGGCTGGGATAGGGAGCAGCGTCGGGAGTATCTGCAAATGGTGGTGGGGATGAGCCGTTTTCCAATAAGACCAAGTGTGCAGTGCAAGAGTCTAGCCTCAAAGGTGCTTAGTATGAGCATGGAGGTTATGCCTGATGATTTTGAGCGTCAGTACAACTACCGACCATGGCTGGTCGAAAGTTTTGTGGATACCAGCCGTTATTCAGGAACATGTTACCGGGCGGCGAACTGGATACCGGTAGGCAAAACAAAAGGCCGCGGAAGACAAGACCGTTTTCAAAAAGCGTCACTGAGTATTAAGGAGATTTATGTATACCCGCTTGAGAATGATTTTCGAAAACGAATGGGACTGGATTCGGATGCGGGCTGGGCGCATTGGGGCCTACAGACGGCATAGACGCAGATAACTGGGCGGAAAACGAGTTCGGCGGCGCATCCCTGGGTGATGAAAGACTGAATAAGAGGCTTGTGAGTGTGGCTGCGGCTAAAGCGGATAATCCTGGCCGCGCCTTCAGCGGTGTCGCGGCAGGCAACTGGCCCGCAGTTAAGGCTTATTACAGAATGATTGATCAGCCGGATGACTCTGAAGTCAACATGGCTAACATACTTGCACCTCACCGATTGCGTACTGTACGGCGCATGCAGGGACAGAAAACGGTATTGTGTGTGCAGGATGGAAGTGATCTGAACTACAACAACCTTGATCAGTGCGAAGGTCTCGGAGAGATTGTAACCAATCAGACCGGCGTAATGACTCGCGGATTGCATTTACACTCTACTTTCGCCATAGCGCCTAACGGTCTTCCGCTGGGAATATTACGGGCCGACTGCACCGCCCGTAAAGGCAAGTCAGCGGGCGATAACCGGCAGGCCTCCAAGGTTCCCATCGAAGAGAAAAAAACATTCACATGGATAGAACATCACCGTGACCTTGTTGAACTCTCCGCTCAGATGCCCAATACGCGGTTAATTGATGTGTGTGACCGGGAAGCTGACTTCTTCGAGTTGTTCGATGAGCAGCGCCAGAACCCGCGCGTTGAACTTTTAGTGCGCGCTAAGCATGACCGCAACCTGAACGAAGCACCTTTCAAACTTTTCGAAACACTTCGCTCGGAACCTCTTCAAAGCCTGGTCCGCGTTAAGATCCCCCGCCAAAGCGCCCGGCCGAAAAAAAGCAGACAGCAAGCCCGCTCCGCGAGACCCGGGCGTATGGCAACTCTGGCAGTGCATTATAAACGCATTCAGCTCCGTCCTCCGGAGTATGTTAAAGATAAAGAAGCGATAGATATCTGGGTTGTCCATGCTCAGGAAGAAAACCCGCCGGAGAATACCAAGGCCATTGAGTGGTTTCTGCTGACCACGGTCAATATCACTTCGGTCGAAGATGCCGAACGCTGTATGCGCTGGTATTGTTTGCGCTGGCGCATTGAGGACTTTCACCGTGTTCTTAAGTCTGGATGCCGTATTGAAAAAATTGCCCATAAAACCGCAGAACGCCTACGCCGGGCGATAGCCATTAACCTGGTCATAGCCTGGAGAATAATGCTGATGTCACTTCTAGGAAGAGAAACCCCGGATCTCCCCGCAGAGGTACTTTTCTCCGACATAGAATTACGGACCTTGCGTGCGTACGCTAAAAAAAAGGTTGTGAGCCCCCAAAATTGTTGGGTGACGCAGTGAAACTTGTGGCAAAGATCGGTGGATATCTTGATCGCGAAAACGACCCGCCTCCCGGCCACCAAGTGCTCTGGCAGGGATATACTGAGTTTCAGTTTATGTGTATGGGATTTGCGTTGCTGGAGGACACATGATATTGTTCAGTTCTAAATTAAGGGTAATGGGCAGGGCTAAGGTGAATACACCCCTTCGGGGTTCTCCTGATTACTTGCACAAGTATAGCAGTCAGCCGAACACAGGTGTCGATTGGAAATCAGGAGACGTTGATCACCCTCTTCCCCCACAACTTCTCCAAATCGGGCGATTCATAAATCAAGCTTCCAGCTTGAATGAAAATGTTTTCTGCAAGCAAGATGCTTGCACTGCTTCATTATCACTTTTACAGCAACCTCTCAGTAACCCGCTTTGGAGCAGCCTTCCGTCTCTTCGTTTCCCCAAACGCGGGGCGTTTGTTGCTGTAGCAGCGGACTCTTAATCACAAACTTCTGAATGAGAGCGACGACCTTCCGCACACCGCACAAACTCTTTTGGTTGCCTGCCTGTGCGTAGCACGCAGACAGGCGGCGACTAGCTGCTTTAGCCCTCTTTGGCTTTGCGCAGCTTATAAATGTTTTCCATGCGAGAGCCAATGTCCTCAAAGCCGATATCTGCTGCATACACATCCTTGTAGTAGCCAAACGCTTTTTCGATATCGCCGCTCTCTTCCGCCAGCACACCGAGTTGAAAAACCACTTTCTTTTTCATCTCATCCATGATGAGCAACTGATCATTAGCTGCCTCCAGCTGCATGACCGCCATGTCGCGCTGCCCCTTATGATTGAAGCACAACGCCAGATGATAGAGTGAAAGCACACGCTCTTTTGGACTGCGCTGCGAGAGCTGGAACTGTCCGATCGCATCATCATAGTATCCATTATTGAAATACTGCATGCCCAGCTCAAACCGCAGACGCAGGTCATTCGGATAGCTCTGCACCCGCGCGGAGAGATCATCAAAGATAAACTGATTCATCTCATTCTCAATCTCATTCGCGGATTCCAGGTCCTTGGCGGCTTTGGCCTCCTCGATCCTGACTTCAAAAGCGGAGATCTTCGCATTGGTCAGCGAGCGGTCAAGCTCAGGGTCAGAGGGGTTGATCTTACGGGCAGCCTCAAGTGCCTCAACCGCCTTGTCGAACATCTTGCTCTGAATATAAAGCCGCGCTAAAGAACGGCGATAGTTCATGTTCTTGGGCTCCTCCTCAATATGCTTGAGCGCATCCGCAATCAGATCATCAGCATCTGAGCTGCCTAAAACCGCTTTGCTCTGTTTGTCCAGCTTCTCAGCCTGATCTTTGTCAGCGATCAAATCCCGGAAACCATCCTTCTTGCCGGCAGTCTCCTCCCAGCCAGCCGCCATCGTGACCCGTGCTTCAGCGTCTTTAAGCTTCTTGAAAATAGATTGATCATTCGGAACAAAGGCGTTGAGCTTAATATAGGCATCACGCGCCTTGGTGAAATCACCCACGGCCATATAAAAATCGGCCACCCGGCGCAGCAGCGACATGTCATCTTGATTGTGCTCGTAGGCGGCTTCAACTGTGAACAGGGCCGCGTCAGGGTGGCCGGAGGCCTCAGCTGCCTGGACCGCGAGTTCAACATTGAGCGCATGCAGAGGATTCATTGTCAAGAGCTTCTCGCAGGCGATGAGTGCCGCATCCGGACGGCCTGATCCTAACAAACCTTTGACCTTGGTTCGGATATAGGCCTGCTTGATCTCCAGGATTGCATTGGCAAAACCACTGACCTTTCTACGCTTGAACTTCGCAATCTGCGCCGCGCGCAGGATTTTCCGGGCCCGTGAAAAACTGGACGCTCTGGTCAGGCACTGCATTAAAAGGTCAATCGCGATATCATAGTTACCACGCTCATATGCGGCGTGCCCTTTTGCATAAAAGTTCTGCGCTTGTTGAGCCTGCCGCTCTGATTTATCTTCAGCCATAATTAGTTCCTCGTTTCTGTCACAAAAATTCGTAATAAGTATAGAAGCAGGGGAAGTAAAAATCAAGCCCTTAGATTAAAATTTAACGCTCGTGCGACATGCAGGCTTCATCAAAGTGGAAACGTGTAGTGTTGGCTCTCTGAGCCAAACAAAGATCATGAAACCCCAGGGTGCGCCTTTGGCGAACAATCGCCCGGCATACGCTAATTGCTTCTGAGAAGCAACACTACACCCTGGGTGCACCTTTCACGAGCCTGCTGCAAAGTGCCTGATCATTCGCGTGCTGCCCGCAGTCGCCCGCATAGCGGACGACTTCCTTGACCCGCGCCGTGTGGAGGGGAGTAAGCGCGAGCAGCAATTCTAATTATGTACGGCGCTTTTTTTTCGTTAAACTCTTCGGGGGAAGATCAAGGAATGACGCATGCTTCAGCGCGTCTTCATGAATAAACTCACCTTCGTACGTGGGCGGGAGCAGAGTCTCGTCAGGCGCAGCGGAGGCCGCCTCCACCGCACCCTCCCCGCCCTCCCGGCCCCAGCTACCGAGCGGTGACGGGCGCAGGAGCTCCCAAATCTCCCGCTTAAACCGCACAACACCCTCGTTCTCACGCTCAAGGGTAGAGAGCGGAATAGGCGTAACACCGGTTTCCTGGATAAACCGCGACAGATTCTCCTGCGCTTGATCCACATCCATCTTATTGGCAAGCACAATTGAAGGCCGCTCCAGCAGGGATGCGTCATACTGCTCCACCTCCCGCCGCAGCTTCACATAATCATCCCACGGATCACGGTTGTCGGTGCCAGCCATGTCGATCACATAGACCAGTATCGTTGAACGGGCAATGTGTTTCAGGAAACGCAAGCCCAGCCCCCCGCCCTCTGCCGCACCCTCGATAATTCCAGGCACATCAGCGACCCTCAGTTGGGAAAAATCGTCATATTTAACTGTGCCCACAATCGGGTTCAGTGTGGTGAAAGGATAGCTCGCGACCTTGGGCTGGGCATCACTGACGCACCTGAGCAGCGAGGACTTGCCGGCATTTGGAAAACCAAGCAGACCCGCATCCGCAATGGTTTTAAGCTCGAGTGTCACTCTGAATTCATCGCCGCTCACACCGGGGGTGTGTTCAACCGGGGCCTGATGCGTGGATGTTTTGAAGTGCACATTACCCAAGCCGCCCTTGCCGCCCGTGGCCACGGTCACACTCTGACCATGCTCGACAATATCTACGATCAGCTGGCCTGTCTCGGCATTGTATAGCTCGGTGCCGCAAGGAACCTTGACGATCAGATCGCGCCCATTGCGCCCATATTTCCTACGACCGCTGCCAGCCACCCCGTTTTCAGCGAACAGCTGGGGGGCAAAATATAAATTAATCAGGGAGTTCACATCGTGACTCCCTTGAAAAATAACGTGACCTCCGCGACCGCCATCGCCGCCATCGGGCCCGCCTAATGGAATACACGCCTCACGCCGGAAGCTGCCACTGCCATTGCCACCCTTGCCGGCGCGCACATGAACAGTGACTTGATCAATAAACTTCCTGATTTTCACCTGAAGCGTCTATCCGAATATGTTAAGATGATACGCAATGTTTATGCGTTCTCTGCTATTGGCAAAATGCTTACCACTTTGCCTTTTTTCTGGAATTTCACTTTTCCGTCTTTCAAAGCAAACAGTGTGAAATCACGGCCACATCCAACATTATCGCCAGGATGCACCTTGGTGCCGCGCTGACGCACAATGATTGAACCCGCCGGAGCCAACTGTCCGTCATAAAGCTTTACGCCCAGCCGCTTGGCATTGCTGTCGCGACCATTCCTACCTGTACTTGATGCCATAAATCAATCTCCTTATATTGAATCTAGGTTGAGAAAATTAAGCCAATGACTTAACCGCAACCACCGTCAGTTCCTGACGATGGCCAACTTTACGGGAATAGCCTTTACGCCGCTTTTTCTTGAAGTTAACCAATTTCTTGCCCCGCTTGTGTCCAACCACAGTCAGAACAACCTTGGCTCCTTCAACATAAGGCATGCCAATCTTCAATTCGCTGCCGTCAGAGAGTGCAATCACCTCTTTAAGCTCAATATCCTGTCCGGCTTCAGCTTCAAGGCGCTCAATCTCAAATGTAACTCCCGGTGTGACGCGATACTGCTTGCCACCGGTCTGTAAAACCGCATACGCTTCCATTATTTTCTTCCTCACCAAATTAAATCACGCAAATCCGACCCTCTGAGTCGGCGCGAATAAGATCAAAACAATATCAAAAATTAGCTTCTGATGTCAAGCATCCCCCTGAAGTTTTTTAAAATAACTTCTTTTCTAACAAAATCACGCACAGTGCCGGTAAAATTTAGGCAAAGCCGCGCTTTTGCAGTGTTGACAACTGCCCTTCAATATTACGCCCTCACACGCACCGGCAGTTGTTTCGCCGGGCAATGCCGGCTAGCTCTTGAAGTCGGTCAGATGTCCGATCAACGAGCGGAAGCCGCGCCAGTAAAACTTGAGATCCGCCCGCAGATCACGGGTGGTCAGCAAACGTCGCAGCACAGTCTCGGGGTGCATAAAACCCCTGTAAACCCGGCGAATTGCCGCCTTGGTGTAGGTCTCCGGCACGGAACTTTTCATCACCTGCATTCGCATGTCGTAGTCGTCCCAGTTGCGGGTCAGCAGCAGATCACCCTGATCCAGCTCTTTAAAGAGCGGCGTGCCCGGATAGGGGATCATCATGGTGCACTGCAGGGTGTAGGCGTACCCCTTGCGCAGCAGATGACGGGCCAGCGCAACCGAGTTCTCGATCTCAGCCTCGCCCTCCCAGGGGTAACCGAACATCAGTGTGATATGAACATCCAGCCCCGCCTTGGCCGCGCTCTGGGCTCCGCTCACAATGTCCTCCACCTTGACCCCTTTGACCAAGCGGTCGAGCGTGGCTTGATTGGCGGATTCCACACCAAAGAGCACCAGACGGAAGCCTGCCTCGCGCATCAGAGCATAATCCGCATAGGTTAAATGCCCGAACCGCATATTACAGTCCATGCGCACGCGCTTGTGGTAACCGCGCTTGATCATCTCATGACAGAAGGTCCGCAACCAATTGCCCACCGGCAGACAACCGGTGTCATCCATAATCTCCCGCACACCGTAGCGCTGTATCAGATCACCGATCTCATCCACCACATCAATCGGATCACGGGTGCGGTAGGTAGGATATAAGGTGGTCCACGAACAGAAGGTGCATTTGCCATGCCAGCAGTCGCGGCCTGACATAATGTAGGTGCCGGGTGTTTCGCGGTAGTTGCCGTTTTTCTCGGCGTAAAGCTCCCAGTGCGTCAGATCACGGTCAATCCAAGGCACACTCTTCAAATCGTGATTAAGCTGAAAAGGGCCGCTGTTTTTAACACTCTCCCCTTCACGCCAGTAGATGCCCTGCTCCAGCGCGGCACTCTCCAGCCTGCCGGTGTCCAGGGCTTGAAGCAGATTTAGCAGCAGAAAATCATAGTCGCCGCCACTCAGGATGTAATCCACCGGAGTGTGCCGGAAGCTCTCCTCCGGCAGCGCGGTCACATGGTCGCCTGTCAGCACCACAGTCACATCCGGCAACATTGCTTTTAGCTCTTTGATGTAGCTCCAGTGGGCAGAAACCACCGGAGTTTTTGTTTCCAGCACCACCAGATCAGGCTTAAAAACGCTTAACTCCCTGTCATACTGCGCGCGGCTCCATTCAAATGCAATGCCATCCAGCCAGCCCACCGCATGGCCTGCCTGCTGGAGCATGGTCGCCATCTGCGCCGGGACTACCGGATAGATATAGGTGGGCCGCGAGAACCACTGGAACTGGCGGTTCTGCGACAGCAGAGGGACTCCCTTCTCTGATTCAAAGGGCGGATAAGCTATGGCTACTCTCAAAAAAACCTCCTAATAAAAAACATAGTGGATAGTAAACCACATTTACCACAAGCGGACAATCGTTAAATCCACCCTGCTTTCGCTCTTGAAGTAACTCGCCGTTGATAAAAGAAAGCTGATTACGATTGGCTTTAATGAAAAATATGTTATAGTTTTATACGCGTGATGAGATCATTAGACAAGTGATACTTAGTTCAAGTGAGGTGATAATGGCACTGAACATGATCTCTTCTCATCAACTAAAAGTAAAAAAAGAAGGAGAAGGCACATGAAGGAGCAGAGTAAAAAATTGACCACCGCCGCTGGCGCGCCGGTTGCGGATAACCAGAACGTGATGACTGCTGGACCACGCGGCCCGCAGTTGCTTCAGGATGTTTGGTTTATCGAAAAGCTGGCTCACTTTGACCGGGAGGTCATCCCTGAGCGGCGCATGCACGCCAAGGGCTCAGGCGCTTTCGGCACCTTTACTGTTACAAATGATATCACACAGTACACCAAAGCGAAAATTTTTTCTGAGGTCGGAAAAAAAACCGAAGCGTTTGTGCGCTTCTCAACCGTGGCCGGCGAACGTGGCGCAGCGGATGCCGAGCGTGATATCCGCGGTTTTGCCATGAAATTCTACACCGAAGAGGGCAACTGGGACCTGGTCGGCAACAACACGCCGGTGTTCTTCCTGCGCGATCCTCTCAAATTCCCGGACCTTAACCACGCAGTCAAGCGCGACCCGAAAACCAATCTGCGCAGCGCCAAAAACAACTGGGATTTTTGGACCAATCTGCCCGAGGCGCTCCATCAGGTCACCATCACCATGAGCGACCGCGGCATTCCTCTCTCATACCGCCACATGAACGGCTACAGCAGCCATGCCTACAGCCTGATCAATGCCAAGAACGAACGGATCTGGGTCAAGTTCCACCTAAAGACCGCGCAGGGCATCAAGTGCCTCACAGACCAGGAGGCTGAGGCTGTGATCGCAAGCTGCCGCGAAAGCAACCAGCGCGATCTATTCGACAACATTGAGGCAGGCAACTTCCCGAAATGGAATGTCAAGATCCAGGTCATGACCGCTGCACAGGCCGCCCAGCTGCCCTACAACCCGTTCGACCTGACTAAGGTCTGGTCGCACAAGGATTACCCGCTGATCGATGTCGGCGTGCTTGAGCTTAACCGTAACCCCGAAAACTACTTCGCCGATGTCGAACAGGCCGCCTTCAACCCTGCCAATATTGTGCCGGGCATTGGCCTCTCGCCCGACAAGATGCTGCAGGGCCGCCTCTTCTCCTACGGCGATGCCCAGCGCTACCGCCTCGGCGTTAACCACAGCCTGATCCCGGTCAACGCCCCGCGCTGTCCCTACCATGCCTTCCACCGCGACGGTCAGATGCGCACGGATGGTAACTACGGCGCTACACTGGGTTATGAGCCTAACAGCTATGGCGAGTGGCAGGAGCAGCCTGAAGTCAAAGAGCCGCCGCTGGCGCTCTCGGGGGCCGCTGACCACTGGAGCCACCGCGAAGATGATGACGATTACTACAGCCAGCCCGGCGCTCTCTTCCGGCTCATGCGTCCTGAGCAGCAGCAGGTGCTCTTCGACAACACTGCCCGCAACATGGGCGACGCGCCGATGAAAATCAAGTGCCGCCACATCCGAAACTGCCTCAAGGCTGACCCAGCTTACGGCCAGGGCGTAGCCAAGGCGCTCGGCATTCCCATGAGCGAAGTCGAAGCCTGTAAAGTATAGGGTGTAACGTGTAGCATATAGACCCTTGCTAAAGGGCAAGACAACGCGCTCGGCCATGACGGGTTCTATTTCAAAGATGCGGCGGGCAAATGGTATCGTGATTCAACCGGCATTGATGGGCGGCTCTTCAAAGATCCCTTTCCGCTCTCTGAGCATCTTTTTACACCGCTCTCGGTAAAAACCTGCCTGGACTTAAGGTTCAATACGGCCTTGTGCCGGTCAATGCGGACGGCTCAGCCTGCTTTAAGGTGCCGGCCAACAAGAACATCTATTTTCAGGCTTTAGATAAAAACTACATGGCTGTGCACACTGAGCGCACCTTTGTCAACTACATGCCAGACGAGGTGCGCGGCTGCGTGGGCTGCCGCGAGATGCCCAATGATGTTCCGACCACACGCCGCACCACCAATATGGCGCTGGGTGCCGCCGGGCCGGCCACGCTGCAGGCCCAGCCGGGTGAAGCTAGTGTTGGCAGGCTCTTTGACTATCCCCGCCAGATCCAGCCATAACTCGCAGTCATAGCCGTTTGCAGCCAGATTGAACAGACAAGCAGCAGCGCGGCAGGCAGTAGCGGCAGAAGATATCACCCGACTCCATGATTTCAGCCTGTGCAGTAGTCCTTGCACAGCGGAGTCGCAGCCATTTTTTTACCACGAAAGTACGAATGCCACAAAATTTTTTAACCACAAAGCGCAGTAGAGTAGCACTCGGGAGTTTAACCCCGAGGCCCTCATCGAACCGTAGATAGAGATTTCCACTATACGGCTCACCCGTTATCCTCGTAGTAAGGCATGCACAGGGAGGCCCGACTTTACTTTATATTAAAGATGTATATCCATATCTCCGCAATCTTGTGCGCGTAGGCTTTCACCATCTCTGGAAGGTTGGCCGTCGGAGTTTTAGTGTAACTAGGCCGAAGCGAGTTCACTTTATTAGGGCTCGCATCTTCGTTGTCAGCGGGAACTACCCCTGCTTCGCACTGGCTTACGGGCCAATACCGCAATGTTTCGCATGTCTTGTTACCTCCACATGCCAAA
>JAQUCE010000081.1 GCA_028686345.1 Kiritimatiellia bacterium | reverse complement strand
TGATGTTCAAAAAAATCCATGCGTCATATCCCTTATCAAGAGAATGAAACCTTGACCGGCTCCCGTTGTTCCGCCTTTTCAATGGCAAACAGCTCGGCTGCGGTGAAGTGGAAGATGCCGGCGATGAGGCTGCTGGGAAAGATCTCTCGTTGCGTGTTGTAGGTCATCACCGAGTCGTTGTACGCCTGCCTTGAAAAGGCGACTTTGTTCTCAGTTGAGGAGAGCTCCTCCATCAGGCTCAGCATAGTAGTATTCGCTTTAAGGTCTGGATAGGCCTCGGAGAGCGCGAATAGGCGTCCGAGCGTGCCGGTGAGCGTGCCTTCGGCGGAGGCGAGGGTCTTCATTGCAGCAGGGTCGCCTGGATTAGCAGCCGCGCCGGTGTTGGCGGATGCCGCGGCATTCCGTGCGGCGATCACGGCTTCGAGTGTGTCGCGCTCGTGCTTGAGATATCCCTTCGCAGTCTCGACCAAATTTGGAATCAAGTCGTAACGCCGTTTGAGTTGCACGTCAATTTGCGCGTAGGCGTTTTTGAAACGGTTGCGCAACCCGACGAGTTTATTGTAGATGCCGACAACGAACATCGCGGCAAACAGTGCCAGAGCAGCCAGCACGATAATAACGGTTAGTGGGGTATTCATAATAATACATTCTCCTTGCATGGTGTTCCTTTTCTTTATGGCTTTCAGTATATCTTATGTGCGGATTTGTTGCAATAAGGTAAAACCCTACTTGTTAACCAATATGCTCGCATTGCTTGTTATGCTTAACTTGATATGAACTCGCAAGCAACGCGAACGAGCCTGGGAGCGCCGACGTCCTCGTCGGCTCTTGCCTGTAACTTGACTGTTTTCGCCATAAAACCAAGCATAAGTTTGCGGTTTTAGTGCGCTGTGAACGCCGCTTAGCGCCGCTTAGGGACAGGCACTAATTTCTTAATCGTCCAGAACATCGTATAAATCGCTCTTCTCCGCATTGATCAGCTGCTGTAGGGTTTTGAGATCATCCCTGCTGAAACCGGCTTCGTCCAGCTGCGCCAGCAGTGTGACCAAATGCTTTTTCCTGCCGCCGCCCGGCTGTATGCGTCCATCTGTAATTTTACAGACATCACGTTCGCGCAGAATTTTAGAACCCTCAACCACACCCCGCCCGGCTGCCGTGAGTTTGGGATCTATTTAAGACGGGTTTAAACCCCTCCGGGATGGTTGGCACAGCCATACAGACCACCTGCCGCAGCACTGCAAAGAGTATGATGATTGCGCATTTCATTTGTTACCCTCACGGCATCTTGATGTTACAATGAAAAAAGTGCTTTTGACTAGGATAATACACCTAAGTGACAAAAATCACAAACAAAAAGTTGTTAAATATTGCCTTGCAACTTATGCTAAAGTGTAGGTATAATACTGCATGAAAAGTACAATTATTAAAAATGTTTTAATACGTTCTTGTTGTTTATTGGAAGCGGCATTGTCTCTTACTCTAAAGGCAATCATTGTGGCAGTGCTGACCGCCGCTGTTTCAAACGGGGCAACCGCAAAACCAAACATTATCCTGGTTATGGCTGACGATCAGGGCTGGGGTGATACCGGTTATAACGGGCACCCCTTTGTCCAAACACCGGAGCTGGATGCCATGGCCAGGGAGGGCTTTGTTTTCGACCGCTTTTACGCTGCGGCCCCGGTCTGCTCCCCCACACGCGCCAGTGTTTTCACCGGTCGTCACCCCATCCGCACTAAAGTCCCGAATCACGGACACTACCTGCGCGAGAAGGAGATTACCATTGCGGAGACACTCAAGCGCGCCGGTTATGTGACAGGGATGTTCGGCAAACTCCACCTCGGGTCTGGCCAGCCGGATTCCCCGGCCAACCCGTCTGCCATGGGTTTTGATGAGTGGGCGATTGGACTCAACTTCTTTGATAACAACCCGTATCTCAGCTACAATGGAGTTGTCAGACAGCGTCAAGGCAAGGGCTCGGTTATTGTGACAGATGACGCTATCGCCTTTTTGAACAAGCATAAAGAGCTCTCAAAGCCGATCTTCGCTGTGCTCTGGTTTCCATCACCCCATGATCCGCACAAGGAGGTTCCTGAAGGCGCTAGCCTCTACGATGACAAACCAATGGCCGGTTACTACCGCGAAATCACACTTCTGGATCAGCAGGTGGGACGCTTGCGCCAAGAGCTCAAGAGGCTGCATCTGGACGCGAACACAATCCTCTGGTACTGTAGCGATAATGGGGGCCTGAACAAAGCCACCTCCGGGGGACGCGAGAAAAAAGGCAGTGTTTATGAGGGAGGAGTGCGCGTTCCAGGCATTATCGAGTGGCCCGCTCAGAAGTTTCACGGTCGCAGTGCCATGCCGGTTAACACCTGTGATATCTACCCGACTCTGCTCTCTCTGGCAGGGATTAAGCGGGATAACCCTCATTTGCTTGATGGAATTGATATCAGCGCTCTCTTTAATGGCAAGCTGACAAAGCGCACACAACCCATGGGTTTCTGGCATAATTTTCAAGGAGGACAATCCACACGGAGCGACGACATATTGAAGGCAATTATGGAGAAACAGCAGGCGCAAGCGCCCACCCCGCACGATCCGCCCCGCATGAAAAAAGATATTGAGGAGTACCCTCAAATCTCCGTTGACACCGTAAAAGGACATGCCGCCTGGAACGACTGGCCCTGGAAACTGCACCGCATTGCAACCAAGCAGGGCGTTAAATTTGAACTTTATAATCTTGAAGATGACCCGATGGAGACAAACGATCAACTGGCCGCTCCTGAACAGGCTCCGCGGGTTAAGAGAATGAAGAAGGAGTTGCAATCATGGTCGGAGTTGGTTATCAACAGCATCAACGGCAAGGACTACAATTGTGCTGAGTAGGCCCTTACCAAAGGGGCTAGATCCACGCTGTGCGCGGAGCTCCCGTCTTCGTCCCGCAAGGGGTGTAGGGTTGCTTCTTAGAAGCAATTTGTGAACACTTGGTGTTTATTCGCCAAAGGCAAATCAGGGGATTTCATTATCTTTGTTTGGCTCGTAGAGCCAACCCTGCACATTTCAAATTTAATGAAACTTGCATGTCACGCCCCAAAACGATTGCGCTGCAAATATTTTCTTGCCGCCATTTTTCACCTCTAAGATTTTTTACCTCAAAAATAACGCAGCGCACCCTCTCTGCGCCTCTGCGCACGAGATTACTGCCCCGCGCCTTGCAAGTTTCACGCAAACTACAGTCTACGGTCTACAGTATCAAAAATGCGCGCCAGCAACCAGCGCACATCATCGGCTGTCACAGTGCGGGGGTTGGCCTGCGTGGAGCCGGAGGACAGCGTTTCGGATATAAACGCTTCGAGATCATCAATCTTTTTGCCTTTAAACGGGTTGGTCAGCTGCATGGCATCCATCCATGTTGTGACCAGTTCACGGATGTCAATCCGGCAGCGCTGTTTCAGAGCAAGGAGGTGATCCTGGATCTGATCTTGATTAAATTCCAGCACGGCGGGCAGAGAGCAGGCACAGGTCAGCCCGTGCGCGGCTTTAAAGCGCACACCGAGCGGGTGGGCCAGTCCATGCACAACTCCCAGCCGCGAGTGCGAGAAGGCCAGGCCGGTGATATAGCTGGCCTCCAGCATGGCGGCGGCGGCCTGGATGTTGGCGGAGTTGTGAAAAAGCGGCAGCAGGTTATGCGCGATACGCTCGATGGCAAACTCGGCAAGGCACTGCGTGAACGGTGTTGCATGGCGGCTGGTGTACGACTCAAAGGCCTGCACAAAGGCATCCAGCCCGGCTGCCGCAATCGTGGCTGGCGGACAAGCCTGGAGCAGTGTTGGGTCAAGAATAACGATCCGCGGCATGTGTGAGGGGTGACGGATCGACTGTTTGAGACCCTTGTCCGGGTGGGTCAAGACCGAGACCACGGTTGCCTCAGAGCCGGTGCCAGCGGTTGTCGGTGCGGCAATCAGCGGGATGCGGGCGGCCCTGATCTGATCAGGGTGGAGCTGATAGAACGCGGTTTCCCCGCTGTGATCAGCCAGCCCTGCGGCTGCTTTGGCCAGATCCAGCACGCTGCCACCGCCAATGGCTGCCACCCAATCCGCACCCCGGCGCCGGATCTCAGCGCGCAGCGCGTCGACCTCAAAGACAGTTGGCTCACCGCCGCGATGGCAGTGGGTTTGAAGCTGCGCACCCGTATCAAAACGCGCTGTGATCTCAGCCAGTTTGCCCGAGTCACGCAGCGAGCCTCCGTGCACCAGGACTCCTCGACCCCCGAACTCAGGTGTCAGCGCGGCCAGCTTGAGAGCCGCGCCGGGTTCGGAGACAGTTTTTTGCGGCAATAACAGCTCTTTGGGTAGGAGGTTCATAGCACTTAAAAGCTGTGGATTATAGCGGCGATTACCAGCGGTTCATCGCTGTTGTTCTTGAGGCCGTGTGACCCGCCGTCTCCGGTCAGGATGGCATCGCCGGCGGTCACTGAAACCCACTCGCCATTTTCCTCAATCATGCCTTGGCCGCTGATCACAATATAGATCTCGTCTTCGTTCTCATGCAGGTGGGTGCCAATGCTTGCTCCGGGCGCGATAATCATGCGGCAGCAGAGCCGCACCTTTGCCCCGAAATCATCGGGCTTAAACCAGTGTTCAAGTGTTATGCTACCCCGGCCGCCGCGCATGTTTTGGCGCTCTTCTCTGATCACATCACAGTTTTTGGTTATCATACAAGCTTTCCTAAAGTTTAATGGTTAAACAATGTACATGTAAGCATATGATAAATGCTGTGGCTGTTCAAGGGTCTTTTTTGCAACCACTCAGTGGTCGCAAAGACGAGGTTAAAAAAGGTGCGGGGGTGAAGTTAAAAAATGGCACTGGTTGAAGTTAAAAAACGGCGCTGGTTAAGGTTAAAAAACGACGCCGGTTCAAATGTGTTTATATGTGAGCGCCATTTGTGGTATAAATGTCGGCTATGGCTTGGGAAGAGATAGATACTGCAATAGAGAGGTTGGGCGCGCAACCATCCAATATGATTGCTGTTTTACAGGCAGTTCAGAGTGCTTATCACTACATTCCTGAGCAGGCGATGAGGGTGATAGCGGAGAAACTCGGTGTCAGCGAGGCGGATGTGACCAGTGTTGCGACCTTCTACGGCCAGTTTCGGCTGCAGCCTGTTGGTAAGCACCTGATCAAAGTCTGTGTTGGCACTGCCTGCCATGTGAAGGGTGCGCAGATCACCTATGAGGCTTTTAAAAGAGAGCTGGGGATTGGGGAGCATGAAGAGAGCGATGCCCAGGGCCTTTTCTCGGTTGAGAAGGTGGCCTGTCTTGGCTGCTGCATGTTGGCGGTTGCGGTGCAGGTGGATACAACGATTTACGCGAATGTCACCCCCTCGACTGTGCGGAGTGTGCTGGATGATGTTCTGGCCGGCGATGATCAGCACGAAAGCGTACTGGGGCGCGTGACAGCCAATGCGGCGGTCGTGCGGCTGTGTACCTGCTCCAGCTGCGGCGCTGCCGGTGCCGGGGATGTGCTTGACGGGCTGCGGCGCATCATCCGCACACGACACCTGCCGGTGATTGTGCGCGAGGTGGGTTGCACTGGCGGAGCATACCACGCACCGCTGATTGAAGTTATGACTGAGGATGGGCACTGCTTTCGCTATGGAAGGGTGCGGCCCAAAGATGTGGAGAGTGTTTTACTGCGGCATGTCAAGCCAGCCAAGGCCCTGCTTCGTCTGGGCGTGAGGCTGCTGGCAGCCGCGGAGGAGATCTTCACGGACGGCGTGAATGAGCCTCCGCTGCGTTTTCCGCTCAGTGTGAAAGATCAGCCGGATGCCTGCTATTGGATCAGTCAGCGGCGCGTGGCCACGGAGGGCGCCGGCGAGCTGTCGCCGCTGAGTTTTGAGGATTACCGCAGCCGCGGCGGCTTTAAGGCCTTCGAGCGCTGCCAAACCGAGTTGAGCGCTGAGGAGATCATCTCCACGCTTGAGCAGAGCGGGTTGCGCGGTCGGGGTGGCGGCGGGTTTCCAACAGGACGCAAATGGCGCGCCGTAGCGGAGTCCAGCTGCCAAAGGGGGTTGGAAGCTTATGTGGTCTGCAATGGCGATGAGGGCGACCCAGGAGCGTTTATGGATCGGATGCTGCTGGAGTCGTATCCCTTCCGTGTGCTGGAGGGCATGATGATCGCCGCCCGCGCGGTAGGGGCGCGCGAGGGCATTCTGTATATCCGGCACGAGTATCCACTGGCTGTCGAGCGGGTGCATGAGGCCATTGCGATGTTGGTTGAAGCGGCTTTGATCGCCGCCGCTCCCGGGCAGGGCGGTTTCTATGTGAGGGTGGTCGAGGGTGCCGGCGCTTTTGTCTGTGGCGAGGAGACCGCCCTGCTGGCCAGCATTGAGGGGCGGCGCGGGGTGCCGCGGCTGCGTCCGCCCTATCCTTCGCACTCCGGCCTGTTTGGCCGGCCGACCCTGGTGAACAATGTGGAGACGCTGGCCTTGGTGCCCTGGATCATCCGCTCCGGTGTGCAGGCCTTTCGCGCCTCGGGCAGCGCGGCGAGTCCTGGAACTAAGGCGTTCGCCTTGGCAGGCAAGGTGGAGCGCAGCGGTTTGATTGAGGTGCCCATGGGCATGACGCTTAATAAGATTGTGAGTGAGATCGGTGGCGGGGTGCCCGACGGTGGATCACTGAAAGCCATTCAGGTGGGTGGCCCGTCAGGGGGGTGTATTCCCGCCGCGCTCTGTGACACGCCGGTGGATTTCGAAGCTTTGACATCAGTGGGCGGTATGATGGGCTCAGGCGGCATGGTGGTGCTGGACCAGAGTGATTGCATGGTTGATATTGCCCGCTACTTTCTCTCTTTCACGCAACTGGAGTCGTGCGGCAACTGCACCAGCTGCCGGGTGGGCACCCGTAGAATGCTTGATATTCTGGAGCGGCTCTGCAATGGTCACGGGCGTGCCGGTGATATTGAGGCCCTGGAGCGTCTGGCACATGCTGTGTGTGCTGGCAGCATCTGCGGTCTTGGTCGGACAGCGCCCAATCCCGTTCTCTCCACCATCCAGCATTTCAGAGCAGAGTATGAGGCGCATGTTGCCGGGCATTGTCCGGCGCATAAGTGCCGGGCGCTGATCCTGTACACAGTGACCGAGCGCTGTATTGGCTGCACGCTCTGCGCGCAAAACTGCCCGGTTGACGCGATCGACTTCAGCCCGCTGGAGCGGGCCGTGATTCAGAGCGATGTATGTACGCAGTGCGATATCTGCCGGCAAGTCTGCCCGCAGAGTGCGATTGAGATTGCGGATCGAAAGCAGGAAGAGTGAAGAATGAAACGCATGATAAACAGGTTAACGCTGGCGGGTGCAGCGCTCTTTGCAACTGCAAGTGCAACGTGCGCCACAGCAAAAATGGCCGACGCTAAACCCAACGTCATCCTGATGATGGCGGATGATCTGGGGTGGGGCAGCGTTGGTTTCAACGGCAACAAGGTGATTAAAACGCCGCACCTGGACACAATGGCATCCGAGGGCGTGAAGTTCACCCGATTCTACTCGGCCGCGCCTGTTTGCAGTCCGACCCGCGCCAGTTGTCTGACAGGACGTCACCCCTACCGCACCGGCGTGTTCAACGCTAACGCAGGGATTCTGCGTCCGGAAGAGTTGACCATCGCCGAGATCCTCCGGGAGCAGGGTTATGCCACCGGCCACTTTGGCAAGTGGCATCTGGGAACGTTCTCGAAAACAGAGAAGGATGCCAACCGCGGCGGTGATCGTCAACCAGAGCTTTACAATCCCCCGAGCGAGCATGGTTTTGAGAGTTATTTCTCCACTGAATCCAAGGTTCCCACTTGGGACCCAATGAAAAAACCTGTCAAATTTGAGGGCAAGGCCACTCTGAGCTTTGGATGGAGCTATATCAAAGCCGACCAGCCAGCCGCACCCTACGGGACTTACTACTGGGGGCCGCAAGGCAAGGTAGCCGACAATCTGGAGGGGGATGACTCGCGCGTGATCATGGACCGCGCCATTGCGTTTATTGAGCAGGCTGCCGCGGATCACCGCCCTTTCCTGGCTGTAATCTGGTTCCATGCACCGCACCTGCCCTGCGTTGCCGGCCCCAAGTATGCCGGGATGTACAAAGAGCAGGATTTCAAGATGCAGCAGTATGCTGGCTGCATCACCGCGATGGACGATCAGGTGGGAAGATTGCGGGCAAAGCTCAAAGAGCTGGGTGTCGCGGATAACACGTTGGTTTCCTTCACCAGCGATAACGGGCCGGAGAGTGGCACACCCGGCGAAACCGGCGGCTTCAAAGCGCGTAAACGCAGTTTGCATGACGGCGGTGTGCGGGTTCCAGCTCTCATGTCCTGGCCGAACAAGGTGAAAAAAAAGATGGTGATCGACACGCCGTGCGTGACATCTGACTACCTGCCGACAGTTGTGGATGCCTTGTCCATCAAGCTTCCGGAGGGCGCTAACAAGCTGGATGGCGTGAGTATGATACCGTTGCTGGAGGGTAAAAAGTTGAATCGTCCCGCGCCTATCGGCTTTGCGTCAGGCAACCAGAGAGTGTACAACGATCTCCAGTATAAGCTCTACCAGTCAGGCAGTTCCGTCCAACTCTACGATATGCTCAATGATCCGTATGAGACAACCGATATTGCCGGTGACTATCCGGAAGTTGTGGATACCCTGCGCAAAGGTTTGGATCTATGGTACAGCTCTTGTGAAGAGAGTTTTATCGGAAAAGAGTACGGCACAAAGTCATTGCAACGCATTCCGCAGAGATGGCCGGGCAACAACAATGACAAAGCGGGTTATTGATACGTTGCTGTAAAGGTGTTAATGGAGTAGTGCAAGTATCTTGCTTGCAGCAAATATTTTCATTCAAGCTGGAAGTTTTAGGGCTTCACAAAATAAAAAGGAGTTTTCAAATGTATAGATTGGCGGTATTAGGTGTTTTACTTGCAGCGATATGGTTAAATGCCGAAGTTGCCAAAGTTGATTTTCCAATGGATTGGTCAACCCATAATGAGACAGCGGTGGATCTGAGCGGCTTTTTGGATGCGCCGGCAGGGAGGGACGGCTTTATCGCTGTTAAAGGTGCGCACCTGGTCAAACCCGATGGCTCGCGTTTTCGGATATGGGGGGTCAATATCTGCTCTTCGGCCTGTTTCCCGGAGAAAGAGAGTGCCGTCGCCATGGCCGATCAGCTGGCCAAGATAGGATTTAACTGCATTCGCTTCCACTACTTCGATTCAAAGTGGTCGCCCCTGTTTGATAAAGGGGCAGACAATACCCGTTCATTGAATGAGGATGCACTTGATCGCATGGATTTTTTTATTGCCGAACTGAAAAAGCGCGGCATCTATGTCAACATCAACCTCAATGTGGCGCGTTCCTACCGTGAGGGTGATGGCGTGCGCGACTACGACAAACTTGGTTTTGCTAAGGCCTCCACCTATTTCAACCCGCAGCTGATTAAACTGCAGCAGGAGTATGCCCGGCAGTTGTTGACCCACAAAAACAAGTACACTGGCAACGACTACTGCAACGAACCTGCCGTTGCCACGATTGAGATTCTCAATGAGAACTCGCTTCTGACCGCCTGGCACCAAGGGCGACTGGACGGCATCCATGAACCTGACGGCGGAACCTGGTCGCCCATCCCGAAATCTTACGCTGATGAACTGACCTCTCTCTACAATCAGTGGCTGCAAGAATCGCAGAGCACAGAAACGATTGCCACACTCCGCAAAGAGGCGGGTGTCGGAGATAACACCCTGCTTCCAAGACTGACCAAAGAAACCCGCCCAAAACCATCGGGGCTGCGGTTCTGCATAGAGATGAACTTCTATGCCGAGGTCGAACTCAAGTTTTTTGCCGGCATGAAAAAATTTCTCAAAGGGGAGCTTGGCGTTAAGGCTCCGCTGGCGGGTTGCGCAGATCATAACCATTACTCACCCTGTTACCAGCATGTGGTCTCAACTGCGGTGTTGGATATCATTGATGGACACGGCTACTGGCAACACCCTGACCTCGCCCGCAAACCGCCGCGCTGCGAAAACACACCCATGGTGAACAAGCCGCTTGAATCGTTGGCTGCTAAAATCTCGCGTACTCCCATACATAACAAGCCTTTTACCGTTTCCGAGGTCAACCACCCCTTTCCGCATGAGTTCGCCTGCGAAGGTTTCCCCATCCTCAGCAGTTATGCCCTCTTCCATGACTGGGATGGGATCTACTGGTTTACCTGGAGCAATTGGAACAGAAGCGAGGCTGGAGAGATCCCTGAAAACGCATTTTTCTCTCTCTACTGCGATCCGGTCAAGGTTGCCAACCTCATGGCCTGCGGTTTAATGTGGCACCAGTTAGGAGTAACCAAAGCCAGAGAGACGCTGGTGCGTAACTACACGCAAGAGGCGAGGGCTGACTCTCAGAGCATAAACGACGCTAAAGAGCGCCCCTTTTTCACCTCGGGTTTTGATAAATCGTTAGCCCTGCGCCATGCCCTGCGTTGCAGTTTTTATGAACAGGAAAAACCGATCACAGCGGCATCAGAAAATAAGCAGGGCGCGTTTACCACCGACACCGGGGAGATCATCTGGTCAGGATATGAAAAAAACAAGGGCCTTGTCACTGTGAACGCACCCGCCACCGAGGCACTTATAGGTTATGTGAAGAGTAATGCGTGCGAGACTCGTCACATCAAACCAAACATCCAGAATGAGTTCTGCTCAATCATGCTTGTGCCGATGGATGGCAAGCCGATTGACAGCTCAGAGAAGCTGCTGCTTGCAATGACCGGCTGGTGCGGCAATAAAAACATGTTGTGGGATGATCAGCGCAAGGGTCTGGAAGAGTGGGGCATAGCGCCGACGCAAATCCAACCGGTTACCGGCAGCATCACCCTGCGGGATTTCAAGGGCGTGAAAAACATGGTCGTCAAACCGCTCACCGCAGCAGGCAAACCCGCCGGAGCGCCTGCGCTGACATTGATGAGCGAATTTCCCGGCGAGGCTACTTTCAGCACAGGCTCACCTGCTGCCACCATGTGGCTGGTGGAGATCGTCCGGTAAAAGTTTAAGGTGAAGGAGTGATTGAAAAAGATCAAGACATAGATTAGTAAAAACAATCAACCTTGAATACGGACAACTTTTTGGCAAGCCCGATTATTTGTTCTTTTACGCCCGGCAAGGGGCTGGATTTGCTATAATTGCGTCACTGCGGGTTTCTGCATTAACCTAAAATGATAAAGGAGTTTTATGCCACGGGATGATTCAGAGTTAGATGGTTTGACCCTGCTGGGCGCGAGTCGGCGGGAGTATGCCATGCAATATGATCCGGGGGTGCTCGAGTGTTTTGAGAACAAGCATCTTGATAACGACTATTGGGTGACATTCCATTGCCCTGAGTTTACCTCGCTTTGCCCCAAAACCGGGCAGCCCGACTTTGCCAACATTTTGATCCAGTATGTTCCAGACGCAAAGCTGGTTGAGAGCAAGTCACTCAAGCTCTATCTCTTTGGCTTTCGCAATCAGGGGGATTTTCATGAGGACTGCGTGAACATCATCATGAAGGATCTGATCAAGCTGATGCAGCCGAAATATATTGAGGTGTACGGACGCTTTCTGCCGCGCGGCGGCATCTCGATTGATCCGTGGTGCAACTATGGCCAAGCAGGCACAGAGTATGCCCGGCTGGCACGGGAGCGCTTCAACTCACACAACCTCAACCCCGGAAGAGTTGACAACCGATGAATGCCGCGGAAAAAGCGCTGGTGATTTTCTCCGGTGGACAGGACAGCACTACCTGCCTGTTTCAGGCCATCCGTGAGTATGGCCGCCGCAATGTGCACTGCATCACCTTCCTCTATGGACAGAAGCACGGGGATGAGGTGAAGGTTGCTCAGAAAATCGCCGCCGAGCAACGGATCAGCACGCACAAATTGGTGGATCTGGCGTGGTATGCTCAGGTCACCACCAACGCGCTGCTGGACAGCGCGGTGGAGATCTCCCGGGACGCTGATGCCGGATATCCCAACACCGTGGTGGACGGGCGCAACATGCTGTTTCTGCTGGTGGCCGCCATCCATGCCAAGAGCCTTGGAATCCAGGATATTATCATTGGGGTGAGCGAAACCGATTTCAGCGGCTACCCTGATTGCCGCGCGGCTTTTATCAACTCCTGCAACGCGACCTTGAACCTGGCCATGGATTACGCCTTCAGGGTGATCGCGCCGCTCATGCGCCTGACCAAGGCGCAGACCTGGCAGCTGGCGGATGAGCTGGGCGTGCTGGAGTATGTTGCAAAGAACACCCTCACCTGCTACAACGGCGTGATTGGAAGCGGTTGCGGCAGTTGCCCCAGCTGTGTTCTGCGCCAGCGCGGTTATGATGAGTACATGGAGTTGAAAGGTTGAAAAATGAATTTTCAAAAGGCAGTGCCCCCTCGACTCCCTCAATTACCGCGCCCTTTTTGCCATAACCACCAACCAAAGGATCTTAAATTATGCTGACTGTCAGTAAAGAGTGTGTCTTTGATGCCGCCCATGTTTTGACCAATCACATTGGCCAGTGTAAAAACTTACACGGACATACCTACAGGCTGATCGTCGAGGTGGCCAAGTCATCGGAGAGCACGGATATGGTTATTGATTTCACGGATCTCAAGCGGGTGATGCAGGGTGTGATCCTCGACCGCTTTGATCATGCGTTTATCTATGATGAGCGCAGTGCTAGCGAGAGCGAGATTGCCGCGGTGATCACCAAGCACAACATGAAAAGCGTTGGCCTGCCCTTCAGATCAACCGCCGAAAATTTGGCCCGCTACTTTTACCAGCAGCTCGCGGCGCATGTCAATGTGCGTTCGATCAAGCTCTATGAAACCCCGGCCTCGTGCGCCACCTATAGCCAGGATCGGTGAGAGCATAAACCATGAAATATCCGGTTGCGGAGATCTTTTGCTCGCTGCAGGGCGAGGGCTTTAACACAGGGCGCGAAGTGGTTTTCCTGCGTCTGGGCGGGTGCAATCTGGCCTGCCCCTGGTGTGACACGCAGCACAGTGATTTCACAATGATGGATACTGCTTCCATTTTGGAGGCAGTCCAGCGGTTCGGTGTCAACTCGCTGATTGTCACCGGCGGCGAACCGCTGATCATCCAAGGGCTGAAAGATTTGCTCCAATGCTTTAAGCAGCAAGGCTATTGGATTGCTGTCGAAACCAATGGTGTCAGTGTTGCGGACGATGGGGTGCTCGAGCTTTTCGATTACATCGCCCTCTCGCCCAAGGCCTCCCATGCTGAGCTCTACGCCAAAGAGGGCGCGCTGCGCGCGGCGGATGAGTTGCGGGTGGTGGTTGATGGCGATGTGCGGGATTTTTGCGATTGGATTCGCGGCCTGATCAAAGCCCGCAGATACTACCTTTCGCCCTGTGAGCGTGAGGGCGTGATGAATCTGAAGCAGACGATCACGTTGCTGGGCCAGCTGAATCAAAGCGCGTGCGGGAAAGAGTGGCTGCTTTCATTGCAGACACATAAACTCTGCGGCATAAGATAAGATAAGATAAGATAAGATAAGATAAGTGAAAGAGAGTGAGGTTTACTGATGAGATTAAAATTGATGTTGCTTGTAGCGATGACGGTCGGTTTGTGCGTTGCTGAAAATCAAACCCGGCAAATAACGGTGGAGCGGCCGAATGTGATTGTGATTATGGCCGATGACCTTGGGTATAATGACCTGGGGTTTCAGGGCTCGCCGCATATCAAGACCCCGCATCTCGACGCCCTGGCTGCCAGCGGAGTGATCTTTACAGACGCCCATGCCGCGGCAGCGGTCTGCAGTCCGTCGCGCGCGGGGTTTGTCACCGGACGCTACCAGCAGCGCTTTGGACATGAAGCCAATATTCCTCCCTTGGGCAAGGGGATTGACACCTCCGAGCGTACAATCGGCCAGGCCTTTCAATCATTGCACTATAAAACCGCCATTTTCGGCAAGTGGCATTTAGGTAATGATGAGAGCCGCTACCCCACTGAGCTGGGGTTTGATGAGTTCTGGGGGCTGCGGGAGGGGAGCCGCTCCTACTGGTATGAGCCGGATAAAAGCGATAAACCCGGCAACTTTCACGCAATCGAGCACAATGGCAAGCAGGTGCCATTTGAGGGTTATCTCTCCGATTGCCTGGCCGACCGCGCGATTGAGTTTGTTAAGCTCAGCGGAAAAAACCCGTTCTTTATCTTTCTCTCCTTTACCGCGCCCCACACCCCGCTGCATGCCAAGCCCGAGGATTTGAAAGCTGCCGATAACAACCCCTATGTGGCGCTGATTCAGAACATGGATATGAATATTGGTCGGTTGCTGAACACCCTGCAGGCGCAGGACTTGCGCGAGAACACCATGGTTTGGTTCCTGAGTGACAACGGCGGGATTGCCGATCAGGCATCCAACCTCCCGCTCAACGGCAAAAAAGGGCTCAAGTTTGAGGGCGGCCAGCGCGTGCCGTTTATTCTGAGTTGGCCCGCGCGGCTACACGCAGGCCAGCGCTATGATGCTCTGACCTCGTCAATGGATATTTATGCCACATCGTATGCCGCGGCTGGCGGTCAGCCCTTCACAGATAAACCGCTCGACGGGGTTGACCTCATCCCGTTTGTCACGGGCGCGCGTTCGGGCGCGCCGCACGCACAGCTCTACTGGCGCCGGTTGGGCTGCGCGGCAATGCGTGACGGACGCTGGAAGCTGATTCGTATTCCTGGCAGCCTCGCGGCTTTGTACGATGTGGAAAAAGACCTCGGTGAAAAAAATAATCTGGCGCAATCCATGCCCGAGCGTGCGGGGAAAATGCTGGCCGCTCTGAAAAACTGGGAGACTCAGATGGTCGACCCCTTGTGGAGCGAGGGTAAGTACTGGACAGATTGGACCGCAAAAACACATGCAGCCATGTTTGAAAGCAAAACCGGGACTTCCGAAAAAACGGAAAAATAATTTATAGGAGACACAGAATGGCAAACTTACAGTTTGAACTTCGCTGCTTAAACCACCGCTGGCTCAATACTACCATGATCCGACGGCGCGATTTCGATGGGCACATGGCCAGCATCCCGCAATCAGGACGGCATTGGATTATCTATATGCTTAGCCTTTGCATGGCTGAGGTTTATGGCAAGCCGCCTCCTGAGACAATTCAATCTCAGGATTTTGTGGGAAATCCTAAAAAGAAGCCGCGCTATCCAGAGCTGCCGCAGTTCTCCAGTTCGCACTCTCTGCCGCATGGGCTGATGTACTGCCGCGTAGTGGCCGGCAGGTTGAAATTTCCGAAATACTTGATTGTCGTACGTGATATGCGCCACAGCCTAGTCTCCTGCTATGAGAAGTGGAAGCAGGAGTATCAGGTCGACTTCTCAACCTATCTCAAATCAGCACCTTTTGGGTCTGGCTTTCACAACGACATCTGGCGCCAGATGCAGATATTGAATGAGTGGGGGCGTATTACCGGCATGGATGAGTATCAGACGTGCGTTGTTAAGTATGAGGATCTTAAGGCTGATACTGTCAGCGCGCTGCGCAGGATCTGCGAGTTTTTAGAGGTCGATGCTTCCAGCGCGGTGATTGAGCGGGCGGTTGCCGCCAGCTCTAAGTCGAAGATGAAGAAACGCAGCCAGCCAGTCAACCGTGATGAGGTCGTCATACGTGAGGACTCCCGTCATCCCTTTGAATGGTTCTCGCCGGTTGATCGGCAGATCTTCGAGGAAATCTGTGCGTCGAATCTGAAGTGCCCACTGGGGTATGATTACTCCAGCTGGGAGCAATAGCAGCACGGATTTAGCCGGCCGCGCGGCTGGCTTGCCTATAACTTGATCACTCAATCGTAGTTTTCAACACTGGTTAGCCCGCTTAGGGACAGGCACTGTTGTCCCCGGTTAGGGACAGGCACTGATTTCCCTCCGGTTAGGGACAGGCACTGATTTCCCTCGGTTAGGGACAGGCACTGTTGTCCCCGCTCTGCGGGCGGCGGGCTGAACAGTGTAAAAAAATCAAAAATAAATCAAACCTGTGGTTGACACCAGCTGCCATGTTATGGTTAAATGTCGCTCTCTTATCACAGGTCATTGCATTGGGGGTATAGCTCAGTTGGTAGAGCGCTTGAATGGCATTCAAGAGGCCGGGAGTTCGACTCTCCCTACCTCCACCATATCTTTTTTTAGGCCTGATGTGCTTGATTCTATTGGCCATAACGTTGTTTTGGTACAAAAGATTGGTACAAAAACAGGCATCAAAATTGGTTATCAAGTGGAAGACATCCTGGCTGCCGGTAGAGCCGCATCATAAAAACTTTCATGGCTTCAGATACACCTTTATTCAAACGGCCCAGAACGTAGCCGAGCTGCCGCTACGATACACTCAGTACCTCTCTTCTTAAATCCTATCATGTTTGCGAATTATTTTGTGACTTTTGCGTTTTTTTGCGGCTAAACACAGCGAAGCAAAAAAGAGAAATAATAGCCGCAAAAAGGCACAAAAAACGCAAACGGGAACTTCTTTTATTTCTTCTATCTATGCAACGCGAAGCGTTGTTGACTAACGCAGCAATAACTATCGCACAAACTATCAATGAATGTGATATAATATCGTATCTCACATAGGCTCAGTTTGGTTGCGGCTCTGCTGCGTTAGGAGATAGTCGGCCACCAGATCTCAGGAGCCTCCGATGTCCACCTCGGTTACAGCGGACGCCTTAAGCCTACGGCGCTGCTTGAGGAGCTGCAGAAGGTGAGATACGGCTGGGAGTAGTGGCTGCTTGCTGCGTGGCCAATGACCCTGTGAGCTTGAGGCTGAAACTTCGCGGAACTTGGTTCTAACCCTCCACCCTTCCACAAAGTACCAGAATTGTTCTCTGAGTTTACCCTGGGAGATCAGTGTGTAATGGGAGCAGCTGCGAGCGACTTTTACCCAGCGGACAACCTCCTGTCAGACGCTCCTGGAGCGGGGTGGTCAGGCTGGTTGCTAGCTGCGTCCCAGAGTTGCCCAGGGTGCGAGCCAACCAAGGTTGCCCACGATGACTGGAGGCCACAGGGGCGTTCCTGTAGGCCTTTGTGGGAGGCCAGAGCAAAATAGTTGTGCTAATTGCGCGGTAATAATAGTACTGTCACTTTACGTTAACTTGTGAACACTTTGAAAACGGAGTTTGACATACATGGCAATTAAAAAGAGTGAATTGTATTCCTCGCTTTGGGCGAGTTGCGACGAATTACGCGGGGGAATGGATGCCAGCCAGTACAAGGACTATGTCCTGTTCATGTTGTTTATCAAATATGTCTCCGACAAGTATGCGGATTCCGATGATTTTGCCCCACCGGTTACGATTCGGCCAGGGGCCGGTTTCAAGGATATGGTGAAGCTCAAGGTAGCCGCCGAAGCGGGCAAGCACATAACGCTGGAAGGGCAGGAGAAGGACGTTACCACCGCCGGCCTGGCCCGCATGAACATGATCCTGCACGATTTTCCGTCAGCGACTATTCTTTCCGGCAATACGCTGGTCTCGCCAAAGTTTACCGACAACGAACGGCTGCGAACCTACGACTATGTGGTCGCCAATCCGCCGTTCTCTGATAAGACCTGGAGCACGGGGCTGACACCCGCCAACGACCGCTACCAGCGTTTTGCCTGGGGCGAGCCACCTGCCAAGCAGGGCGACTATGCCTACCTGCTGCATATCATCCGCTCAATGAAGAACAGCACCGGCAAGGCAGCGTGTATTCTCCCGCATGGGGTACTCTTCCGCGGTAATGCCGAAGCGACAATTCGCCGGGAGCTGGTGCTTTCCGGCTACCTCAAGGGCATCATCGGTCTGCCAGCCAACCTCTTTTACGGCACCGGCATCCCTGCCTGTATCCTTGTGCTCGACAAGGAGAATGCCACTGCCCGCAAAGGTATCTTTATGATCGACGCCTCCAAGGGCTTCATCAAGGACGGCAACAAGAACCGCCTGCGCGAGCAGGACATCCACCGGATTGTGGACACATTCACCAGACAGGCCAAAGCCCAGCGTTTTGCCCGCATGGTCCTCTTAGACGAAATCGCCGACCCGAAGAACGACTACAACCTGAACCTGCCGCGCTACATCGACACCACTGAGCCCGAGGATATTCAGGACATCGACGGCCACCTGCGCGGCGGTATTCCAGAGCGCGACATCAAGGCATTGGCACCCTATTGGAGCGAGCTGCCAAGCGTGCGGGAGACCTTGTTCAAGGCTGCCGGACGCCCTGGCTACTGCCAGCTGCGGCTGCCGATTGCCGAGGTCAAAGCGGCCATTCTCGAACACACTGAATTTACTGCCTTCAAAACCGCCGTAACCCAACTTTTTGACGGGTGGCAATCCGCTAACTTGCCGCGGTTGAAAGGATTCGACAAGGAGGGCAAGCCCAAGGAGTTGATTGCTGTGATCGCCGAAGAGCTGCTCGAAAACTTCCGCGCCGCACCGCAACTCGATGCAGCGACGGCCACTCTGGAAGAGCTGAAAGAGGAGCACGGCGGCGACGAGGGTGCGCTCAAGGATGTCTCCACCAAGGGCGACGCTCAGGAGGCTTATGTCTCCGTGCTGGTTGGTGTCTGGAATGAAGAGGATCGGGACACTTACAACACCCTGATGGGTGAAGCCGACGAACACGTCGCACAGCTTCGTACGCTAACTGACCATCATTTTATCTCCGTGCTGAAAAATAAAAAAGGCAATCTCACGCTCAAAGCCGTCAAGGATCGGCTGGCCACAACGGATGCTGTCGGTGAGATCGTCATCCTTGAGGAGTATCTGGAAGCCGACGAGCAACAGAAGGCCAAAACCAAAGCGGCTAAAGCCTTACTGTCCGCAGTTGAGACGCACTATTGGACGCAGCTGAAGGCTGACCCGCTGCCGGACAACCTGAGCGATCTGGCTGCCACGCTCCGCTATCTGCAACTGCTCGATGAACAAAGCGCCCTCAAGAGTCAGGTCAAAGAGGGTGATGCTGCCCTGGATCTGCTGGCCTACGAAAAATATCCACAGCTCAGCACCGACGAAATCAAGACGCTGATGGTGGATGACAAATGGATGGGCGCACTCTCTGTCGCGGTGCAGAGCGAACTCGACCGGGTTTCGCAGACGCTGACCACCCGCATCCGCCAGCTGGCCGAGCGCTATGCCGAGCCGTTGCCGGAGTTGACTGCCATCGTGACGACGCTATCTGCCCGCGTTGATGAACACCTCAAAAAAATGGGGTTCAAAATATGGGCGACAAGACTCGAACGCCCAACGCCCAACGCCCAATGCCGATGGGAAGGCGGGCGAACACCCGCTGGTGCTCTTCACCTCCACGGACGGCGCGGTGACTGTGCCCACGCGGCTGGAGCGGGGTACACTGTGGCTGACGCAGGAACAGATGGCGCAGGTTTTCGAAGTCAAGCGCCCGGCTGTCACCAAGCACCTCGCCAACATCTTCAAGACCGGGGAACTGGACGCGAAAAGCACATGTTCCATTTTGGAACACATGGGTCAAGGCGGTTCCCGCGCCTACACCACGCGCTATTACAACCTCGATGCCACCATCGCCGTCGGCTACCGTGTCAACTCCCGCCGCGCCACGCAGTTCCGCATCTGGGCGACCGGTGTCTTGCGCGACTACATGCTCAAGGGATACGCCCTGAACTGCCAACGACTGAAGGTTCTAGGCCAGGTCGTAAACGTCCTCAAACGTGCCGAAAAACAGCTCGATGCCCGGCAGGTTCTCACGGTCGTCGAACGCTACACAGAGGCACTGGATCTGCTGGACGCCTACGACCACCAGCGGATTGGCAAGCCAAAGGGGTACAAGGGCGGGTCGCGGCTGACCTACGAGGAGTGTCGCCGTTTTATCGACGCGATGCGCTTCGGTAACGACTCCGAGTTATTCGGGCGGGAGAAAGACGAGTCCTTCAAAGGCAGCCTCGGTGCCATCTACCAGACCTGCGGCGGCAAGGAAGTCTATCCGACCATTGAAGAAAAGGCTACAAACAGACCGAAATCGGCGTCCTCCCGGAGGATTGGGAGGTTAAGCGGTTTTCGGATCTTTTAGACTATGAGCGTCCCGATAAATTTATTGTAAAAAATTCCGACTATACAGAAAAGGGCAGAATCCCTGTTCTGACAGCAAACAAATCTTTTGTCTTAGGGTTTACTACTGAAAATTTTGAAGTTTATCAGAATTTGCCGGTTGTTATTTTTGATGACTTTACCACGGACTCTAAGTTTGCAGATTTTCCATTTAAAGTTAAATCTTCGGCAATTACGATGCAGGCCAAAAGAAGGTGCCGCGTCCGCATCAGTATATCGGCATCAAAGCCGCACAGGAGCGCATCCGCCGGCGTGAGGGTGGGGTGATCTGGCATACGCAGGGCAGCGGCAAGAGCATTCTGATGGTGTTGATTGCCAAGTGGCTGATGGAGCATGATCCCGATGCCCGTGTGCTGATCATTACCGATCGCGACGAGCTCGACAAGCAGATCGAGGGCGTTATGCGCAATGCGGGGGTGATCGGTGAGGACGCTCCGTCCCCGCGCATCACGTCGCGCAGTCAGTTCATTGAAAAAATCGGCGCAACCACGCCACGCCTGCTCTGTGCGTTGCTTCATAAATTTGACCCCGCCGATCTGCGGGGCGATCCGCCCCCGGTCAGAGGGCGGTTCTATGTGTTCGTGGATGAGTGCCATCGCACCTAGGGCGGCGACATGAACACGCAGATGAAGCGCTGGATGCAGGATGCGATCATCCGCAAGAGGTGGGCGAACCTTGAATCTCTGATGAGCGCCGGCGAACGCAAGCAGCGCATTATCGCCGACATCATTGCCGACTTCAGCCTCAAGCCGCGCCTGAAGAATGATCGGGGCACGGCCAATCTGGTCGCGGCCTCCATCTATGATGCGTGTCATTACTTCAGGTTGCTGCAGAATACGAACTTCGGCGCCTACTGTGGCATCATCACCTCTTACGAACCGAACCACAACGCGATTTCGCGAGAGCCAGCAGACAGCGACGAGCGTCACAAGTTTGATACCTATACCCGGTATGTGCTGAAGGCCCGTCAGACCACCAAACAGTATGAAGACGAAATGAAACGTCGGTTTATCGAGGAGCCAGCTAACTGCAAGCTGCTGATCGTGGTGAGCAAGCTGCTCACAGGCTTTGAAAAACTGCGTTGTCAGGCCCGTGAAACACCACGGGAATTCATTGAACGCGAAAGCCATTATCTCTGGGGCCGCCGGCATCTGCTGACCGTGATCGAGCGCAACGCCAAACCCGCCGTAACAGTCGACCACAAACGGATCACGCTTAGTGTGCGCCCGGGCAGTGACCATGCTAAACGAGCGGCGATTATCCACGAATGGCACAAGTCTCTCTTGCATGAATTTGTTCCTGCCCTGATCAGTAAGCGGGAACCGAAGCTCGGTGTGCAGACCACTGGACATAGACGTGAAAAACTTAGTGTTTTTTGCCTTATTTTCTGAACCATAGTTCGTTTTATATTTGCACTTTACGCGCGCGTGTTGCGTGGTTAGTGCCCACCATGAGTGAAGACTAAAAGCTTAGTTTGTTTTCCTGTACCTTTTTTTACCCACGAAAATCACGAAAAGCACGAAAGAGGTGCGTAGCTGATTTTTAACCACAAAGGGCCTAGCGCAGCATAGCCACAATCAATTTTTTGCCCGCGAATCTCCGCGAATATTGCGCTTTAATTTTTTTTTCTACTGAGTAGAGTCGTTAATGGATAAAAATTTTAAGCGCAGAGTCCTGGGTTAAAAGTACAATTAATGTTTTCAAAAGTGATCGTGTGATAAGGGTATTTCAAGCGATTAGCGACCCCGCGCAAGCGGGGATGAAATACCCTTATCCTTTCGCGGAGATTCGCGGGTAAAAAAAATTGAGCCTCTGCATGGCACGCCGTAGCCTTGGCGTAGGAGGGTGCCTTCCCAGTCAGGACATAGTTCCGCCATGCCACGGCGTAGCTCTTGCTTGCAGGCAAGGACGGGTTGCGGGACGAAGCCAGATGTGAAAGATAAAAAACGTGCATAAAAAACAAGAATATG
The DNA here is from genome assembly GCA_028686345.1 of Kiritimatiellia bacterium. GTDB lineage: Bacteria > Verrucomicrobiota > Kiritimatiellia > RFP12 > UBA1067 > M55B167. The sequence continues at coordinate 2,483 of JAQUCE010000081.1, read as the reverse complement.
AATGATAGTAGTACGGAGAACACGGAGCCGGATCATTGCTCTGCAGTAATTGCCAGTGGCTCTCTCGAATTTTGCCGGTATCGCTCTGCGCCTTTGCGCCTTTGCGGGAGATTAAAAAATACGATTTTAACAATTTGCCGTATCAGAAACCGCGCTTCGCTTGGTTCCTGAACGGTGAGCATGGCGTTCACAGATAAAAAACGATGAAGACTTTGTGAGCTTTGTGCTCCTTGCTGTGCCAAGGCGTAGCCAAAGGCGAAGACTGGTGGTTTCAAAAACACAGGATTCAGTTGCGCTCCTGAAATGATTGTGAGATAATCGAGTTGATTTCAAATAAGAGTCACAGCCTGCTCTCAGACGACAGTCTTTGAAGTGTCCCTATGCCGAGTGGTTTGGGACAGTACATACAAAATGAAAAAACAGCTGTGAACAATTTACCACCGTACCCAATAGGGCTAGGTTCTATTGATCAGGTGAGCATGGCGTTGGGTATAGATGACTTTGAGCTTTGGACAATTGTTTTTCTCCGTGCAGGGACGGATCAGTCGAAAGACGTACTGGCAGTGCCTGTTGCCTATGTTTATCGCATATATTGTGGCAAGTCTGATGAGTGAAGCTGGTGATGCCGTCATCGTCGGCATAGGTGGTATTGCTCAACTCGCACTAATCTGGCCTTCTGTTGCGATTGCCGCTAAGCGATGGCATGATCGAGGCAAATCTGGCTGGTGGTACCTTATTTCGTTCATTCCATTTATTGGCCCGCTTTGGGTGGTTATAGAGCTTGGCTTTTTATCTGGCACTCACGGCCCCAACCGATTCGGTTATGATCCGCTTGGACGGACTGCTGGCAGACCGAGTACATCGGCTTCACCACCGCCACCCCTAGGCGATCAGCAACGGGAGAGTGATCATTCTCAATTACCCAATGGCTTTGTTGACCTGATTTCAATGCTTGCAAAAATGGCCAAAAGTGATGGTGCCGTATCACCAGAGGAAGTCGCTGTTGTTGATGCCTTTTTCCAGGAAGTCCTCTCCCTCTCTAACGAACTACGAAAAGAAGCTATATCGATTTTTACACTTGCTAAAGATACCGGCGTATTATTCGAGCATCACGCACGCCGCTTTTATCAGTCAAACTCCGACAATCATGACCTCTTGAGCGGAGCATTGAGCCTTCTTTTTTCAGTAGCAACTGCAGATGACGAGATGAGTTCGGAAGAGGAAATACTTATTAGTCAAGCGATATCGATCTTTGGTGTTGACTGCCCTGAATATACAGCCTACAGGGCACGACAAAGATCTCGATCATCACCACGGGGAGAAGCTGGTGAAAGGCACTATGCATCTGTGCTAGGCCTTCGAGGTCGAACGACCAAAGAAGACGTACGTAAAGCCTATCGAGATCTAGTAACGCAGTATCATCCCGATAAAGTTGCCCATCTTGGAGAGAAACTGCGGACAGTTGCAGAAGAAGAAATGAAGAAGATTAACGAAGCGTATGAATATTTCAGACGCAAATATGCTTTTTAATATGGTGCCCAACCAAAGCCTGAAGCGTGTGCGGACAAGCCGCGCTGCTTAGGCTGGCCGTTGGTGCAATAAAGGAAAGAAAAATGAAAAGATGCTGTCTTGTTTTAGCAATCCTGCTGTCAAGTTCGTGGGTGCATGCTGACGAAATATCTGACATGAAAAAAGAAATCGATTTACTCAAGTGCGAGGTTGCCAAGTTGCGGAATATTGTGCAGGGTGAAACGGCTAAAAATGCGACACCAGCCATAGATCGCAAGGCTGGAATCAGAAGAAAATATGAAGAGGACAAAAAAACGTACAGCGATGAACAGCTGCGTGAGATCGAGAAACTCTATCAGTCAGCTAACAAAAACTTAAAGAGCCCAGAAGCAAAAGAGGCACTGAAAAGCCTGATTGAAAAATATCCTAAAGCCAACCGGACGGGTTGTGCGGTTCAATATATGGGGCAGATGTCTTCAGGCGAAGAAAAAGAAACCTATCTAAAACTGGCAATCAAGGATTTTGGCGATTGCTACTACGGCAGCGGCGTTCAGGTGGGAGCATATGCCAGACTCTATTTGGCTTATTACTACAAAGAAATTGGAAAAGAGAAAGAGGCAAAAACTCTCTTTGATGAAATCAAAAATGATTTTCCGGATGCAGTTAACCACAAAGGTAAACTTCTGGTTAATATGCTCCCGATATGAGGTTGGAGAGTCCCTTCAATACTGCGGGACAAGCCAAGAGTTTGGAATCAAACGAGAGTGATGAAATGAAAATCACTCTCAACAAAAAGATGCACACTATCGTGTGTCGCGCAAGCGCAACACACGAAGTGTGATCTAAACGTTCTGAAACATACAATAGACATCTCATGCCTAGTTTGATAACTTATCTGTATGGGCAAACAAAAAAAAATATACATGCATATTATGCTCAAGATGGGCGATGCCAATGTGCCTTTTTTCGGTTTA
>JAQUCE010000080.1 GCA_028686345.1 Kiritimatiellia bacterium | reverse complement strand
TTCAGGGTTTCGAGAAGAGGCGTTTTTTCTTTGCTCTGAAGCGTTGGCGGAGTGCGCTCGAAAAGCTCCGTTCTGATTACACTCTGATTGTTAACAAGCCTCCTGAATGTCCGGTAGCCTGTTCTGGGGGTCATGCCTGTCTCCGCGTTCCTCCACGCTCTCCAGACCGACAAACCCGCTAGAAGCCCGATGATAAACCGCATACGCAAAATCGGGGATCGACAACCGCACCCGCCGAACTCTATAATCCCGAATTATGGCAGTACGTTATACAGATTGAATTTGGACGGTAACAAGCGGATAATACGGTGCAACTGCGGGATTTAACAACAAGTCCAAAGGGCTGGTTGCTCAGAGGAGTTTAATATGGTAAAATATCGATATGATAAAAAAGGTTATATGTAAGAAGAGTTTAAGTTCTCAGGGTGGGAATGAAGACCTTGCTTACTGGCTGACACGCACACCGGAGGAGCGGGTCAGTACGGTTGAATTTCTCCGTCGTCAGCATCATGAAAGTACAGCCAGACTTCAAAGAGTTTCTCGAGTTATTAAACGAGTATAAAGTTGAATATCTTATTGTGGGTGGGTATGCGCTTGCGTTTCACGGGGCACCTCGTTTTACTGGGGATATTGATGTATTTGTGTGCTCTGATGAAGAAAATGCAAAGCGTATATTAAAAGCAATTTCAAAGTTTGGCTTTCAATTTTCAAACTTGACTGTTGAGGATTTCACAACTCCCGATCAGGTTGTGCAGTTGGGTTTTCCACCTGTTCGGATTGATATTATCACCTCAATTTCCGGTGTGTCGTGGGAGGAAGCACAAGCTAATAAAGAACCGGGATTCTTTGGTGATGTGCCTGTGAATTATATCGGCAGAAGTGAGTTCGTTGCTAATAAACGGGCTGCCTCCAGAAAAAAAGATATTGCTGATCTCGATGCTCTCGGAGAGGAGTAAATTTTTAACGCTGGATTGCAACGTTAAATGCAACAAACGTCATTATGCTTGACAACCTTTTTTCTCAGATCAATATACAGGCTTTATAGGATAACACTGCTCTGCGTACTCATGTTAAAATTACAAGTCATGTTTTTAAAAGTGATCTTATGATAAGGGTATTTCAAGCGATTAGCGACCCCACGAAGTGGGGATGAAATACCCTTATCCATTCGCGGAGATTGCCAGTCGCTTTGCTCCTTGCCTCATCTTCGATGATGCCCTACTACGCTACGCTTCGTTTCGCGGGTAAAAAAATCTGTGCCTTCTCCGTCAGGGCGTAGTTCCGTTTGCGGGATGGAGCCTGATGTGAGAGATAAAAAACGTGCATAAAAAATACGAAAATGGATTATAGTAGTACATAGATCACAAAGATTTTTAACTGCAAGACACGCTAAAGCGTGAACTACATACCTTGAAAACCGTACGTAGTTCACGCTTTAGCGTGTCTTCTGAAAAGGTGCGTGGTTATGTTTAGAATTGCTGCGTACGATTCAGGTTATTCCATGATTACCTGCAAGGTCCTTTCAGAATGGAACGGAATAAGGAGGAAGCGTTACGTCGGTCTCGGGAAAGTAGCACAGGCGTCCCGCCTGTGAATTACACAGTCAACACAGGCGGGATGCCTGTGCTACTTTGCGAAGCGAAAATTTAGTGCAACACTAACCGCAAGTATTATGCTTCACTAACCTAAACCAGCGGAGCCGGAACCAAACTGAGCCTATGTGATATGCGAAATTATTTCTCTCTCATTGAACAATTGTGTGATATGCCCGCTGGTTTAGTCAACAACGCTATGCGTTGCATAGAAAAGATGGAAGTTCTTTCTTTTGCGCCTTTTGCGCCTTTTTGCGGCTATTCCTTTTTTCCTTTGCTTCGCTATGTTTAGCCGCAAAAAAACGCAAAAGTCGCAAAATCTTTCGCAAACATGATAGGATTTAAGAAAAGAGGTACTAACCGCCACAAACGCGCCAACCCGGCTGTCACGGCCCGCGGCTACAGTGCTACGCAACAACGTAGCTCCGATTTCCAATCGGACAAGTCCGGTTGGAAACCGCTCCTACAGAGGTCGGCTACGCCACTGGCTAACGATGGCGGCGACGATGCTGGTCTACGAGTTCCCGCATGATCCCAATCGTCCACCAACATCGTCAACCGATGCCGCTTTACGAGCGGCACTTGTCGCTCACAGAGCAACTACTACACTAGAGCTAGATGATTTTAAAATAGACATCTTTTTGCAAAGAACAATTAATTATTTTTCACGCGGCTTACAAATATCCAATTGCAAATATTGCCGTCATTTGCTAAACTGGATAATTATTTTTTAAGTCAATGGGAGTTGAAGGGTATGATTAAAATAAATGTAGAGCCGCCGAAAAGTGACCTGTCGCTCGCCTCCTTTTTCACCAAAAATGATATTCTGATCTTGAAAGGGAAGATGTCGCGCAACAGTGCCATTCGCGCGCTGCTGGAGCATCTGAGCCAAGCCAACAACCTCTCTAACCTCGAACTTCACTATCAGGCAATCATTGAGCGCGAGAACAACTGCAGCACAGTGGTTGGCGACGGCATTGCTCTGCCGCATGCGCGCCTTTCCTCGCTGGACAAATCCTATATCGGAGTCGCAACATCCCAAGAGGGCATTGAGTTTATAGAGGGTGGTGATCGGGTCCACCTGATGATGCTGATTCTCATTCCAAGCTCACAACCCGGCCTATATCTTCAAACGCTGCGGGCGCTGGCCACAATTCTAAACATTCCGCAGACCGCTTCCAAACTGGCGGAGATGCAGAGTGTGGACGAGATCATGCGGTTTTTTGAGCGTAACGGTCTGAGGCTGCCTGACTATGTCTGTGCGGCGGATATCATGCGCCGGGATTTCATCGCCCTCAGGGAGAACAACAGCTTGCAAGCAGCGATTGATTGCTTTATCAGCAAAGACAGCTGTGAAATCGCCGTTGTGGACAAAGATGGCGATATGATTGGCGTTGTGAGTGCCACTGCGCTGCTGCAGATCTGCTTACCTGAGTACTTGACCTGGATGAGCGATCTCTCTCCGATTATCAATTTTGAACCCTTCACCAATGTACTGCACAACGAAGAGCAAACCTGTTTGTCAGATATCCTGATTGAGGATTTTCCCTCGGTTCAGGTTGACGCGCCAGCCATCTCTGTTGCCAGCGAAATGCTCAAACGTCAGGTTTCCAGTTGTTACGTACTGGATGACAAAAACTTAAAAGGGATTATCAACCTACCTAGTTTTCTAAGTAAAATTTTCCGGGAATAACATATATGCACTCTGCTTCAAACGCCCCAGCCAACCCATTCCAGGCATTCATTAAAATTGCAACCATGGCAGCTATCACAGCTTTTCTAGGCTGGGGAGCATACGCCATCGGCATTGCGCCCACCAAGCTACCGATTATAGCTGTCTGCACTTTTATCGCGACCATCTGCACCACCCTGTTTTTCTGGCCCCACCGTGTGGCGGTGGCCTTTTTAGGAATGGCGGTGCTGATCGGCACACGAGCCATGACCTTAAAAGGGATGATGGAGGCAACTGAGCTTGATATCATCTTTTTTCTAATCGGAATGATGATTATCGTCGGCGCACTCAAAGATCTTGGGTTTTTAACTTGGATCATTCAAACGATTATCAGCCAAAAGAAGATGAACGGCACCGCCTTTACGATCATACTGTGTTTTCTTTCGGCGATTCTCTCCTCGGTTTTAGGCGAGGTCTCATCCATTATTGTGGTGATGGCGCTGGTCTTTCAGGTTTGCGACACGCTTAAAATCAAAGCCACCCCATTTGTGATGATCTCTGTGCTCTGCACTAACATTGGTTCAGCCGCGACCATGCTGGGCAACCCAGTCGGCATCTTCATTGGCAACAAAGCGGGCTTCACCTTTGGCCAGTTTCTGACTGGCGCAACCCCTGTAGCAATCGTCTGTATTTTTGCGACCATAGTTTTTCTGCACCTCTGGTACCGCAGGGATATCCACGATATGACGGTCAAGATGCAGCAGCACCGCAACATGAATAAAGGATTGGGGCCGCTGGTGCGCCTTCCCTTTCGCCGTGGACTCTTTGTGTTGATCGCGACAGTCGTTGTCATTGCGTTCCACCATCAGATCGAGACTGCTCTCCACCTCACGGGAGCGGACAACAAGAATGCCTTTTTAATTATGACACCTTTGATTGTTGCGGGATTGCTGATGATCTACCGGCCGCAGCGTGCACGTAGCTATGTAGAGCATGATGTTGAGTGGTGGACGCTGATCTTCTTTATGCTGCTCTTCGCAATTGCCGGCGGTTTGGCTGCGCAGGGCGTGACCGCCAACATGGCGCACAAGCTGAGTGCGGTGGTTACTGGCGGCCCCAAGGCCATGTTACCACTGGTACTATTTATCAGCTCGATTGGCTCCGCCTTTGTGGACAACATTGTTTTTGTGGCTGCATTCACACCCGTGATTCAGTCGCTGACCGCAGCCTCCGCTGATTACTCAGTGCTATGGTGGGCGCTGCTTTTCGGAGCATGTTTTGGCGGCAACATCACCGCCATCGGATCAACCGCCAATATTGTCGCGCTTGGTCTGCTGGAAAAACGCGGCCATGCGCATGTGGCTTTTCTGGAGTGGCTCAAAGTCGGTGCGTGCGTCGGGCTGCTCACCGCCCTGATCGCCTGGGCGATGCTCTCATTTTTGCCAATGCCGCACCCGAACTTGCTACACGAGAGTCCGGAAGAGAGTGTAGAGTCGAGTATCCAGGGGTCAGAAGTCAGAATTGATAATGGATAATTAATAATGGATAATGAATTAATCTTAATCTACTTCGACCAACCACAGGTGGCCGTTGTTTGATAAGGATTGTTCGTATTACTGGCCGAACGGGGGCCGGATTCAGCATAGCCCAGGACAACGTCCTGGGTATCCGAACCCCGCATTTATGTGTCCTGAAAGGACACCTCAACCACAATTTTGAGGTGACCTTTCAGGTCACAAATCTAACTTCTTACCTCCCGGGGCTTCGCTTCGCTTGCCCCGGGCTAAGGTGAATACACCCCTTCGGGGTTCTCCAGATTACTTTCACAAGATTTCCTTTTGTAAACATACCGGTAAGCTGTTATGTCATAGTGAACCACATGAAATCGCCCGTCTTTATAAATCACGACGGCAGCTTTGGTAGAAAAAGGCATATCAAACTCACCCGCAAGGCTCACTTTGTTTGTGTTATCATTTTTTTTATAACTCAAGGTCAAAGATGACGCATCTACATTGCGCGAAACCAGCACAGGCATAATGCCAGGAGTCTCCTTTGAAACATTCTTGGCAATCGTCCACATATTGTTTTCAGGTTGAAGAACATTACTGCTACAGACACTGACTTCGGCGCCTGCCAGCTGGTAATAATTAAAGCCCTTTACAAGAGGTGAGTGCTGCGGTGTTCCGGCATTTTTGTAATCATAAATGCACATAAAGTAGTCGGTGCTATTAGTAAAATTGAATGACTCAATCTGACCGCTCACTGAATTCGTGTATATCTCGTCCGAAGGCCATAGAGCAGGCAACCCAACAGCCTCCCTCTCAACATTTGCTGTGGTTATCGCCTGGTAAATATCCCTACCTCGATGGGCAATAACAGCGAACTTTGCATTAAACAATGCGCTGCTGATCATAGGAAACATTGCCGCAGACAAAAGAAACAGCAAACCTACGACTACAAGCAGTTGAAGAAGAGTGAAGCCGGTTTTTCCGCAGTTTTGCTTTGTTAAAAAATTGATTCTCATTTTAATCCCCCACATTTCCTGCTTTATAGAATAATAATTTATTGCACTCCTCGCCTTAAAGTTACAATCGATAGATTAGCCGCTTTTCTTGCACTTCATTCGGGCTGAAATTCCATTGTAAGCAGGAAGCGTGCTCTTTGTTCTCTGGCCGGTTATTGAGATGTTACCATGGTTATTCAATCTCCATGGGGGGACGCGAAAATGCAGGTAATCCGATGTCACGCACTAAGTTTGCAGGCACCTCATTAATATTCAACTCGTCACAGCCAATATATCTCCGTATGTTCTTGATAAACGTAACCATTTTAAAGGCCCGTGATCTAGCCTGATAAATTGCAAGTCGCTGCAAAGCTCGTTGAGAGGCATATCCATATTCAGGTAAAGCCTGATGCAGCATCAATGCCTTGTCCAACAGAGGGGCCACCTCGGCAACACCTTTTTCACCCCTCTTTATCTGCCCCCAGAGCTCGTGCAGCCGTGGAGGATAAAAAGCCAGTTCATAGCAGTACTGTAACTCCTCACGAGCTGTCATTTAGTCCCCTCTTGTCCATAATTTCAAATCGGCTTCCAGATTCAAAAGATTATCTACAACCAAGGCATCATTGCGAAACTGGTTCGGCAGACGCTTAACTGCATCCTGAATCTCCTTGAGATCAACTCCCGATTGTGCATAAAGATATTGAATATCCCCCTGATCAATCTCATCATAGCGTATAAGCTTACTGGCTATTAAATCAGCGACTGAACCACACTTTACAGTCAGCTTCACCCCCTGCCATAAAATCATTTCACTCTTCGCCAACGGTTCAGGGAGGCACAACCTTAACGGCAGCACCCACTCAATCTGGTTCGAAGAGCTATCCTCTGCCGGGTTAACCGGTATTCCCGCACGCTCCGCAGCCTGCACTAAATCGCTATAAACAACATCTGAATACGGTGCCGCCACATCAATATCAAGGCTGGTTCGCTCAGGCTGATCCAAGAGAATACAAACCGCACTGCCGTAAATGTACAGCATTGATGGGTGAACTAACGCATCATCGATTTTTTTTAGATACACAAGAAGTTCACTTTTGTCCATATCCTGATAGTACCAAAATCACCCATTGAATTCAATTCAGATCAACACGCATTCTCTTTTAACTACTTGTATATTGCACAAACTCAAACTCATTCATCTCACTTCTCCATTACAGAAAGGTTTGTATCACACAATATAGACAATTAATTTTTTGTGAGCGTGAAGACCTCTCGCACATTGATAAACTCAACTTGGCTGCCTGCCTGTGTGTCGCACGCAAGACATTAAAAGCGGGTAATGCGGCCAGCCGTTCGGCCTCTGACCAGGCAAATGCGGCATCCTTCGATAGTCCAGACACCATCATCTTTGTTGCAATATCAGACTGCTCTTGATTACGTGACGGGGCTGCTCAAAGTCTTGAGGTTTGAAAATGAAATAAGCCTAACTGAAAGACGAAATAAATGCAAACAACACCTCTGTAATATTGCACAGAAAAGTGCTGACTTTAGTTGCTTAGGCGACTAGAAAAAACAATTAATTGTTCTTTGCAAAAGGTTGTCTGCTGAGTTATAGCCTGTAGCCTTGACGCATCTTTGCCTGCCGCACGACTTGCAAGCTTCACTCAAGTTGAAACTGTAGGGTTGGCGGAACTTGTCCGGCGTAGTTCCGCTTGCGGGACGAAGACGGATGAGCCAAGCAAAGATTATGAAATCCCTTGACGCACCTTTGACAAACAGCCACCTGGCATCCACAAATTGCTTCAGAGAAGCAACCCTACACCCCAGGGCGCGCCTTTCACGAGCCCTTGGCACTAACTTTATCGCTAACTTTGTCGCAAACTTTGTCGTTCCCTCTCACGCATGTCTGCTCTGATGCAGTTGGCAAGTCAGCTATCGCAAACCGAAGGCGCAGCCGATCTTCAGTAGGTCCGGTTTCCAACCGGACATGTCCGATTGGAAATCGGACCTACAACTGTCCCAAATCGGGCGGTTCATAAATCAGCCATCGCTACTGCTATTCCGCGAAACGGAGCAAAGCGTAGTAGGCTGAACCGAAGGTTCGGCAACGAGCGCAGTCACTCCTGCGTGAAGAAGTTTTTGAATTTCATTGCCTCTGAACGCCCAGCGCGGGCGTAGTACATGCGTGCCGTTGTGCTCTGTCCTGAGCAATCCATGTAAAAACCTGTCACACCGCATAAAGCCTGATTGTCCCGCTCCTGCACTACGAGAAGGCTGGCAATCATCGCCTTGTCAGCCATGCTGAGCTCGCCAAAGGCAAAGGTGGCCCGCGCGCCCCCTGCCTCAAACTCAAGCGCACCCGAGTCCTCGGCTGCCACCAGTTTGATCAAAGCCTTAGATTTAGAGAGCCGCATGCCGCTTTGCGGCAACTTTTTCTCCTGGCTCAAGGTAACAAGCTTTTTCAACAGCGCCTCATCCAACTTCTCTGCAACACCCTTTTTAGGAACACGCCGTACTGCGGCGACCTGCGCCGTTGCTTTGGCCAGCCCCTCGCGCAGCTGCGCGTACATCTGCGCCTGCAAATCAATCCGGTAGACCCGCATAACATCACCGATCCCCGGCACCGCCCAAACGATAGAGCCGCCGCTCAGGTTCACCATGTCGTAACATGACGACACATGCGCCTCAGCCACAGAACCCGGCTGCCCGGCCTTTTCCAGCGAATCGTCCAGGATCACATACTGCATCCTCGGCCCCTCGCCGGAAAACTCCTCCCAGGCCACCAGCAGCAGTCGCTTGCCATAAGTCGCAATCCGTGGGAAAGATCCATTCGTTCCCGGCGCATATTCAGTCAGCCACCTCCGCCGCAGCTCCTTGCCTGTGGCATCGATCAACACCACACAAACATCATGGCTCTTGCGCTCGTTAGCTGAAGCGAAAACAACAGCACTGTTTTTTTTGTCTGTCACCACCAAACCGCCGGTCTGACAATAGGTGGAGTTATCACCATGCTCACCGGGAATATCATGATAGTTGAGCTCAAACGCCTTCTTGCCGGCCCCGCTCCATTTACTGAAAACAAGGGCCCGCGGATATGCGTCGCCATGCGCCAGCATATAGAAATCTCCCTGGTTGACGACTAAGCGCTGATCGAAATTATGGCTCACATACCACCCGCTGACCGTGCTGTTCTTGCCTGCGGGTGTCAACAAACTGAAGTAGCCCGCCTGGTGCCGCACATTATCCGGCCACTTCATTGTATGCCCCACATACACCCCGAAGTTCCCAGCGGATTCATTGTAGATGATGCGGGCGGAAGCAGCAACCCCCGGATAGCCCTTGGAGTGCATCTCCTCGGAGTTCTTCTCGCCGAAAATCAGCGTGTCAAAGAGCTGCTTGCCACTGCCATTAAATCCACCGACCCAATATTCACAGTTCCGATTGCCAGAGGCATTGTCTTTGGAGTGACCAGCTACATAAAGATCTTTGCCCGGAATACGGCTGAACCCCAGCAGCGACCCTGAGCCCTTCAAAAACTCAGGCTCGATCTCACCTGCCTTGCTGTTATCCGGATTACACATCAGTACACGGATCGACTGCGAGTTCCCCGCATACCAGCCAATGTCATACGCATCCTTCAGGCCCGGACACACTGCAACCAGAGGATCTGTTCCATAGCGGTCGAGTTTGGTGACAGATGGAATTCGAGCGGGCGTGGCATCAACCGGAATATCGATCTTCTGTACATACAGGGCCTCCGAGACAACCTGGCAGAGGTGCTCATGCCACCCGCCCTCGACCCCGGCCAGGGTCTTCATGGGTGCCAGCCACGCTGCGTCGCCCCCCTGCTTCGCGCTCCAGGAGCTGCTATGGAGCAGGGTTGGAAGCAGCGGGCAGCGCTGCCCGGAGGAGAGTAGAAAATCCACCAAGCTCTCGGCCCATGCAAGCTTGAGAGTCGCGTTGCCCTTAAAAAAAGAGTTCGTGGATTCCGCGTAAATGGCCAGCAGGTCAGGACAGAAATTATGATCTTCATGAACCGCCTGCTGCAGCGCCTTAATCCTCTCAGGACGCGCGTTGGCGGAGAGGCGTGAAACGCGTTTTGGCACCTGTTCACGCAGATCCCACGACTCAAAATACGCGGCGCACCCCTCTTGCATAAAAACCGGGAGCTCGCGGCCAGCCGCGGCGAGTTCCAGCAGAGCCAGCACTGCTGCGCGTTGCAGCTCGCGCAGGTTGACAGAGCTCGGCAGCACATTGGCCGGATCAAGCAACTCCGCCTCTAACGCGCAGATATGAACCTCAGCGGAGCCGCTTCCCGACGCCCCTTGGCCAACTTTGTGAAAGGTGCGCTCCCCCCGCTGCCCGCCAGCGGCAGTGAAATCCGCTGCAGTTTTGTGCACCGTCACCTGCAGCTCCTGCTTGCCGGTCAGCACAGGATAACCAAACACCCGTGGAATTACTTCGATCATGCGTTCAACATAACGCCCGACCTCAGCGGTCAGCCCTGCCGAAAGATTGCTCCTGGCAGTGTAATGGTTGGCTTTGTGTGTCCAGTACCCGTCACTCCCGCGTTTGACCTGCATTGCCAGAAAGTCGAGCCCGCTCTGCTCCGCCTTGGTCCACGACCAGGCAAGCTGCTCTGCACGCTCGCTGCTCGCTCCGAAGACCACCGGAGCAACCACCAACAGCAGAGAGCCGACAACGGGTGCCGCCCAACACGGCGGGCATGGGGGCACCAGCCACATGGCAGCCGCCCTTTTACGGATCAAGGTTTTCAAGTTCATGGGTGTCAAAGTTGATTTTGCGGTAGTAGCAGTTACGCGGCTCACCGCTCCTGTTATTTGTATGGCAGATATTGCCGCGGCGCGGGCGGACAATATAAACCAGCGAGTTCTGCTCGCAGTTGACCCTGGCCTCCAGCAGCTCAAAGGTTTCGCCTGAGCTCTTACCTTTCTCCCATAGCACCTTGCGGGAGGTACTCCAAAGCACCAGCCTACGCTCTTTAAAGGATTGCTGCATAGCGAACTGGTTGGTATAAGCAACCAGAATAACCTCACGCGTGTCAGCGTGCTGGACTGCCACCGGGATCACGTCACTGCAATTCTGCGCGATCTTGGCGATTTTCTCAAAGTCCAGCATCAATTGGCTACCCTCTTCCAGCTCTTTGCTCATTGTGTTGTCTCCATCTGCAAGCAGGATGCTTGCACTACTTCATTATCACTTTTACGGTAACGTCTCAATAATCCGTCCTGGAGCAGCCTTCCGTCTGCGCCAAGGCTACGGCGCGACACGGAAAGGCTGGACAACAAACATTACGGGGCAGCTGTTTGTAGTTCACGCTTCAGCGTGCTCTTTGCTTTCTGGCCGATTATTGAGAAGTTATCTTTATTTTCCCAAACGCGCAACGTTTGTTGCTAAAGCAGCGGGCTTCTAACCACTAACCTTTCAGTGAGCGCGAAGACCTCTCGCACATTACAAAACTCACCCTGGTTACAGCAACTAGCTGCTTTAGACGTACTGCAACTGGCTGTCGCCAATATACTCGCGCAGAATCGAATCGCCAGGCACGGTTTGCGAGGAGAGCGAGGAAAAATTAAAGAGAAACTCCTGCAAACGCCGGGCCTCCCGATAAACCTCATCCCAGGGTTTCACCTGGTTGAGCAGCGCGGTGGCCAGCGGATTCAGGACTGCCAGCTCATAATCCAGGGCTGAGTTAAACACAGCGTCCGCCAGATGCTGATAGGGATAGATCCAGCGGTGCTCACCGCGTATGACCGACTCCCACATCTCAAGCGTTTTGATTGCCGAGCGGTTGCGGAATTGATGATCCCGCACAATACGGCGGATCACCCGCGTGTCATTGGTTGAGATGCGGTTATTGATATCAACCGAGATCTGCGTCAAGGCATTGACATAGATCAGGAATTTGTTCTCACGGGCAATGTCGGCTGTCAGCTCCGGATTCAGGCAGTGAATACCCTCCATCACAATCACGCCATTATCATCCAACCGGGTGTACTCAGCGTGCTCATAACCTGACTTGGTTGTAAAGTTAAAACCGCGCAAGCGCACCGGCTCGCCTGCTAAGAGACGCAGCAAGTCGCTGTTCAGCCGGCCCCGGTCCATGGCGTCAATGTGCTCATAATCAAGGTTGCCCTCTTCATCGCGGGGGTTGAGCTCGTCACCCACAAAATAATTGTCGGTTGAAAGCAGTGTTGGACGCACCCCATCCACTCGCAGATGTGTCATCAGGCGTTTGGAAAAGGTTGTTTTGCCGGCCGAGGAGGGTCCGGCAACCAGCACCAGACGCACCGGTCTTTCGTTGTTGACAATTTTATCAGCGATCTTTGAGAGCTTCTTGTCGTGCAGTGCCTCGGTGGTCAGGATAAAGTCTTCGCCGCGTTTATCCAGAATCGTTTTATTGAGCTGCCCCACGGTTGTCACCCCGAGAATCTCGCCCCAGCGCATGTGTTCCAGGCTGACATCCAGCAGATATTGATGGGGCGCCAGCTCGGCCAGCGAAGAGGGGTTTGTCGCATCCGGAACATTGAGCACAAAGCCTTCTTTGCAAAAAATCAGATCATAGAGCCTCAGCACACCGCTCTGGCGCACCAGCGGCTTTTTGCTCAATTCGTAGAATGAACCGCAGCGCGTAAGGCTGATATAGGGCTGATTGCGGTGCAGGATCAGATTTAGTTTATCCTCCTGCCGATTCTCCTTGAAGCGATTGACCGCATCCTCGTAGCTAACGCTTTCACTCACAATCGAAAGATTCTGGTCAATAACCTCCTGCAGCGCTTTTTTGATCGCCTGCAGCAGGGTTTCATCCCACTCAGCTCCATCAGGCGAGGATTCCACTGAGCAGAAAAGTGCCGGGCCAATTGAGTTGCGTACCCGCCAGTTAATGCTGGAAAACTGCTCATGAATCACCTTGGCCAGTAAAAAACAGAGCGAGTCCCGATAGATCTGCCAGCCATATTTGCTGGCCAGACTCACAGGGAACAACTTGGAATCAGAGATCAGCGGCGCATAGAGCGGCTGCACCATGTTGTTCACAATCGCGCCGATCACCGGCAGCCCGGCCTTGTCCACCGCCGGGAGCAGATCGCCCACCGGTGTCGCGACAGCCACCGCCACCGGAGCGTCCCCATTCACAATAATCGAAACTGCCTGCATCTACTCTGCTCCTTCCTTATTATTTATTTCCTGATCCTCCAGCGCCCCCTCAAAGAGATCATAAACCAGCAGGCGGCACTCCAGCGGGCCATTATAAAATGGTACCCGACGGCTTGAGCGCAGCCCAATCTGGCGCGAGAGCTCCATACTGCCGGTGAACACACACCCTGTGTAACCAGCGCAGCGCTGCTTCAAAAAATCACCGATGCGAACATACTGCTCCTTCAATTCATCCTCCTCACCCATGCGCTCGCCATACTCCGGGTTCATGAACACAACACCTTTTTCCTCCGGCACCTTGGTTGCCGCAAAATCACACTGCATAAAGGTGATATATTGCGAAACCCCGGCGGCAATGGCATTCATGCGCGAGATCTCAATCGCCTCCTCGCTGATGTCGGATGCAATTATGGGGGGTGGATTGTCCGTCTTCTCCGCTGCCCTGGCCTCAGCCACCATGCTTTTCCAGACCTGCTCCGGCGAGGCCCCGAAGCGTTTGCGCACACTGACACCGGCGACCTCACCAGGGATGATCAGACGATAGCCAATCAGCGACATAAACCCGAAATGACTCTTAAAACTGCCGGCCGCGCGGTTAATGGCGATCAGTGCAGCCTCAATCGCGGGTGTGCCGCTGCCGCACATCGGTGCCACAAAGGGGGTAAGGCCATCCCAGCCAGACTCCAGCACGCAGGCGGCCGCCAGGGTCTCCTGCATCGGCGCCTTCCAGGGCAGCTTGCGGTAACCACGCCGCGAGAGCGCCTCGCCTGTTGTATCCAGATAGACCTCCAGGTTATCACCCTCCCAGTAGATAAAGATCGAAGCTCCGATAAACTCGCGACCAGAGTCGGGACGCAACCCGAACACCGAGCGCATACGGTCGGCAATCGCGTCCTTGGCCTTCAAACCAGGCATGCGAGTGTCGCGCACACTGTCGTTATAAACCACTGAGTTGACTGTAAAGTAGCCCTCTGGTTCAAGAAACTTCTCCCAGGGAATCTGTATTATGTCATTGTACAGGTAGTCCAAATTGCCACATCGCGAGCGCAGCAGTGGCACTAGCACGCGATGCGCGGTGCGCAGCTGCAGATTCAACCGCATGATATCGCGCATCGCCCCGCGCACTGAAACCGTTGTCTCTGAGCGATGGGTGATTTTGTATCCCAACTTAATCAGTGAGTTGGCGGTCTGCGGAACCAGCCCCTTGGCACACGAAATTACGATTGGATGAGTGTCTCTCCAAAAATCCATAAATCTCTTTCTATAAAAACAGCATTTTAGCATTGCACCAACGCAATGTCCAGCTGCGATCTAACCCGTGGGCATGGCGCGTTTTCCCCTCGCAGAGCTACCGAGTTCGCCGAGCAGTATTATCCTGATAAATCCTAATCAAAAGCTGCGCTCAAGGATACAGCCCAGCCCGAAAAGGGTCAAATTCTCGTCGATCGTCAGCTCCATATCCAATCCGCGTAGTGCCCAGGCCGCGTAACCGCCGGTGGCAACCACCCTGAAGTCCACTTGCAGTGAGTGGCGCAGGTATGTCACAATCTCGCGCACAATGCCGCGGTATCCGACCTCAGCGCCAATGCGCATCGCCTCCTCGGTGCTGCGTCCCACAGGCGGACACTCCGCGCCTTTGAGTTCCACGCGCGGCAAAAGCGCGGTGCGCTCACAGAGATAGTCGGTCATCAAGGGGAGCCCGGGTGTTATCACGCCGCCCACATAACGCGCATCAGGCATGATCACATCAAAGGTTAAAGCAGTTCCAAAGTCTGCCACCACCAGCGGCGCGCCGTAGCGAGCGACACCGCCACAGGCATCTGCCAGGCGATCCGCGCCAATTTTATCCGGTTCAGGGTAGTCAATGATTATGTTCATCGGCAGCGAGGCGTTCACCAGCAACGTGTCAACTCCAAACTCCCGCAGCAGCAGTTCGCACCAGCTCTGGTTCACTGAGGGCACCACCGAGCCAAGCACGGCAGCTTCAACCCCGCCGCTCGCAACCTGGCGTAAAGCCTCGATGCAGAGCTGCCGGTTAGCCCAGACCCCCCCTTTGATATGCGCCGATGCTGTTACCTGCCCATCGTGGTACAGGCCGACACTGGTTGAGGTGTTTCCAACGTCTATGACCAACGCGCGCATGTTAAACAATGCTCCAATCCAAGGCCAGATCCACCGCGGCGGCTGAGTGGGTCAAACAACCCAGCGAGATGGCATCCACGCCGGTCTCCGCCACAGCGCGCGCCTGATCAAGTGTAATCCCGCCCGAGGCCTCGGTACGGCTGACACCGCGACAAATCGCAACGCATTCGCGCATCATCTCACAACTCATGTTATCCAGCATAATCCACTCTGGCGCGGCCCGCAGCGCACTGCGGCACTCGGCCAGACTCTCGACCTCCATCTCCACCATTAGTCCGGGAAAGGCCTGGCGCGCAGCAGCCACCGCGAGATCCAGCCGATCCGGGTCGCCCCCCTGCCAGAGTTGGCGATGGTTGTCCTTAACCAGCACGCGGTCATACAGACCAAAGCGATGGTTCGTGCCGCCACCGCAGAGAACCGCATATTTTTCAAAGGCCCTTAGGTTTGGTGTTGTTTTGCGCGTGTCCAAAATCAGGGTGCCGAACGGACGCACTGCATCGACAAACTGGCGGGTCAGAGTGGCAATGCCGCACATCCGCTGCATAAAGTTTAGAGCCGTGCGTTCAGCGGTCAGGATTGAGGCGGCTGAGCCGCGTATGCTGATGATTGCATCGCCGGCAGCAACCACCCCGCCGTCCGGCACCAGCACAATGGCGGTCAACTCCGGGTCAACCACTTCGAGCACCTTGCAGGCAACGCTGCCGCCTGCCACAACGCAGGCTTCACGCGCCAGGATTTCACCGGTGGCAATGATCGCCGGGTTGACCAACGCCAGTGTGGTCACATCGCCGTTACCGATGTCCTCACGCAGCGCGGCCTCCACCACCGCTACTGCCCCTTGTTCTTGCATGATATCGTTTAATTTCATAATTCCCGGTATTTTAACAGAAAACCCAGTAGTCTCCAATAGGAAGCTTAGCCGCTTCAGCAATTCTAATTATGGGAGTAAATAAAGCGTAGGATCGTACACTTTGACCCCAAAAGGTTGATAGTGTTGTTCCCAACACCTTTTCGGGAAGAATGGGAGATGAGAGGTATAGGATTGAGATTAGGATTGGGATTAAGATTGACCCCTGGCAGCATATTTATATTGATCAGGTCAGCCGCATAGCGACTGACCTCCTTGCTCCGCACCTAGCAGGCGGGCGCCAGCCGATCGACTGGCAGGCCGAAGCTGTAGGGCAGGCGGCCGTGACCCCGCCGACGAAGCGAAAGTATAGCGCAACTCTGGTCGCGAGCTTTGTCCCGCTTGACAAGGTGTGAGACAAGGCGCGAATGCGCGAGTTAAAGAGATGTTACCGTTAGCGCGGAAGCAACGTAGCTCCGATTTCCAATCGGACATGTCCGGTTGGAAACCGGAGCTGCTGAGGCCGGACACCTCTCCGGTTTACGATGGCGGCGCCGATGCTGGTTGACGAGCCCCGCGTGATCCCAATCGTCGGTCAACATCGTCGCACAACATCGTAAACCGATGTCGCTCCTATAGCGACTACTACACATGCGCTGCACCCCGGAGTGCAAGGGTTGTCGTTCGGTGTAGTAGCCGCTCTGCGAGCGGCATACTGCAACAGACAACTTTTCGGAAAGACCAATTAATTGTTTTTTCAGTCGCTTAACCGACTGGAAGCATCGATCCTGCCCGGGCGTGGGGCACGCCAACCCAGCACATATCCCAAAGCCCCGCCGCACAGATGCGCCGAACCGGCGATAGGAGATTGAACAAAGATCATCTCAGCTATGGTAAGAAACAGCAGCAGCCAAAGCAAGGTGATGGATTTGAGTTTCAGCGGCAGTACAAAAAACAGGAGCACATAGATTGTACGCTGCGGATAGAGCGCGAAAAAGCAGCCCAGCAAGGCGAAGACACCGGCTGAAGCGCCGATACAGATCGAGCCCGCAGGCGATCCCTTAAGCCCCTCTCCAGCCTGCAGGGTGAGGGCGAGGCCCTCAGGCATCCACCCTGTCAGCGGCATCAAAAAAGAGAGATGCGGGAGTAGAACAATGTAACCCAGCCAGCCAAGACCGCCGGCCACTCCGCCGGCCAGAAAAACCTTGAGGAAAAAGCGCGCCCCGTAATCCCGCTCCAGCGCTGAGCCGAAGACCACGCAGGCCCACATGTTCAGCAACAGATGCAACCAGGAGCCATGCAAAAAATTATAGGTGATCAATTGCCACAGAAAACCTCTGCTCAGCAGCGGCCAGTTCAGAGAAAAGCACTTCAGCAAAACAGATTCGTAAGAGATGCCAGTATAACCAATGGCAACCCGTCCTGCGGCAATCAGAATCAAATGAATACAAACACAAAGCGCGACAACTTTCATCGTCGCGGATGAAAAGAGGAACAAGCCGCGCAGACGCCAGATCCATCTGCGAAACATCGTGATCAAAACCTGCCCCTTATTTAACAAAAAGGCCGGTTTTTTCAAACGCATCCCAGTTTAAGTACAGCATAACCGTAATAACGATCATAGCTACAGTGGCTATGATTGCGAAAATTCCGTACAGCGTGTCCTTACCACTACCTGCTCTGCCAGCCGCCAGCTCAGCGGGGTTGCGCAGGCGTTCGGAGATGTAAGCTCCCTCCTGGTACTCTTCACTCACTTGCTCGATTGATGACTTCTTTATTTTCATAGTTCAAATCTTACCAAAAACTACGGGGCTTGAGTAGCCCCATTATGCACTTTTTTTGCCAATTTTCATTGGCACTACCAACACAGGACATTCAGCTTTGCAAACCACCTTTTTTGTCACATTACCAAGCAGCCAGCTGGTAATAGCTCCGCGTCCCTGACGACCGATCACCAACAGATCAGCGCCATACTCAACAATGCAGTCGAGGATCGAACGCGCAACATCGCCAATCCTGACCTCCACCCGAAAACCGACCCCCTCGGGAATCAGCGGACGGTACTGCTCGTTGATCGCCCGGTCAATGTCGTTATGCGCTTTGGAGTCCATATCACCCACCTCGTAGATATAGCCCTTCCAGAACTGAGCGTCCGGCTCAGGGATAACATGCAGCAGGCAGATCTCGGAGCCCCGCTGCGAGGTTGCCTTAACCGCCTGTTGAAACGCGACACGGGCATTATCCGAGAAATCAGTGCAAAACAGAATCTTCTGATAATTGCCGCCAGTCAAGTCTATCTCACGCATATTAACCTCCTTTACAATGCTCATAATAACAAAAAACATTTTGCCGGGCAACTGCTATTGCGGCGGATGTACCAGCATCCACCGCATAGCGGCGGATATACCAGCATCCACCGCATAGCGGCGGATATACCAGCATCCACCGCATAGCGGCGGATATACCAGCATCCACCGCATAGCGGCGGATATACTGTGTTGCTTTCAGTATGTCCGCCGCTATGCGGTGGACGCCCATTTTTCACCTCTAAAACAACGTAGCGCGTTCATTCCACTCCGACAAAGTTTGCGACAACGTTAACGACAAAATTTACGCTTGCGCCGGGAGGGCGTTCGCGGGGCGCGGTAGAGGCAGTGCCCTGCCGCTGCGGCCGACGATGCTGTGCGACGATGTTGACCGAAGATTGGGAGCATGTATGAAATCGTCCACCAGCATCGTCGCCGCTATCGTAAACCGGAGAGGTGTCCGGCCTCAGCAGCTCCGGTTTCCAACCGGACATCTCCGATTGGAAATCGGAGCTACGTTGCTCCCGCACAAAAGAGGCACCTCTTCATTCGCGCATTCGCGCCTTGGCTCACACCTTGTCAAGCGGGACAAAGCTCGCGACCAGAGTTGCGCTATACTTTCGCTTCGTCGGCGGGGTCACGTCCGCCTGCCCTACAGCTTCGGCCTGCCAGTCGATCGGCTGGCACCCGCCTGCTAGGTGCGGAGCAAGGAGGTTTCAAAAATTAAAGTGCAACCATTTTGATTCTCTGTGTCCAGTGATCTGGATTGCTATTCCGCGGGGCGGAATCATATAATTCGACGCATTCAAATTGTTCTTAGGAACTAGGTAGATCCAAAAATATCGCCATCTTTAATTTGCAGTTCGGGGAACCAACGCAGCTGATCAGCCGCCTGACCGATCGCGGTGCCACGGCAACGCCGCACCAGCTCTTTATATAGTTTGTCGGCCTCATGCGGATCGCGCGCTTTGATCCAGGAACCCGCAGCGCAAAACATCTGCGCCGTGCGTTCATCATTGTCCGGCATAAGCTCAAGCGCCCTCCAGGCGTGCTCCAGCGCCACAGTGCGGTAGTGAAAACGCTTATCAATCACCGGTGCGCTGGCTTTCACCCTTTGCATCTCATTTGGCATCACCCGGTTGAAAAGATTCTCCCCTTGATCACGATAAAAATAGTCCCCGCCATCATATTGCCCATCCACACTGGCCCAATCCGGATAAAGCTCATAACCCAGCACCTCCAGCCCCTGATGTTTCGCAACACACGCAGCCCGCCATGCGGCTTCCGCCCGTTTAAGTTTACTCAGTTTTTTGTCATGTGAATCTCTTATTGAATCAATATATGCCCGCAGATACGGGCGTACATTGACAGGGTAGTAAACATCGGCTTCCTTCCAGCGTCCAGCTCTGGTCAATCGACGGGCCAGGAGCCACCGGAGGTGAAGAGCATTCCAGCTGCCTGACTGACCATAGGGCGGATATGCCCAGAGAAGATCGAATGTTGCCGCTCCCGGTTGCTGAACAGGCTGCCTGAGATCCACGTATTTTTTGAGCTCATCAACTGTCAGCACCTGCTCCGCAACATAGGCGGCATCCTGCCAGAACCCGCTTTGCAGAAGAGTATCCAACGACTCTGCGTAATCGCCCTGCCGCAGTTGAAGCGCCCCTAATTCACAGTACACAATCTGCTCAAAGTTCGTCACACTGTGATTACCGGGACGCAGCTGTGCAATTTCCTGATGACCTTTGTTTTTCAAGATGGCCAGCGATTTTGTTATAGCAGCGAGCTCAACCGCGGCGCTACCGACATCCCCTTGGCGGAGATAAAGCTTTGACGAAATCCACTTGCTAATCAGAGTGGAGTGATCCGCCCTTTTAAGCCAGCTTTCGGCCAGTTGAAACTTGCCGCCCCTATAAGCAACCCACGCCAGCCGATCCGCGTCGAGAGTTTCATTGGCAGCACCTGCTTCAACAGCCTTCAGCCACTGTTCACTTTTAACCGACATCCCTCTCTCCAATGACAGGACATAGGCAGTCAGTACCCTGCTTGCAACCACATCGTCAGCCAGAGTGCGAAGATCGGCCTGCTGCTCAGCAAAGATCTTTCGACAGACAATCAGCAATGACGCATACGCGGTACTATCGCCAGAGGCATGCTGCGCCAGATATAAGTTGATGGCTTTTCGGTAATCCTTCCGGGACAGGTTGATCAGCCCCTCCCATCCCAAACTTGACGATGCCAAGTCAAGGGTATCGCTGAAGCCCATTGCAGCCAAGCACCGCACCTCCTGGAAATGCCTCTCCGCCGCCTCTGGTTCAATGTTTAATGCCAGCTTGCCCAGCATGAAAACCGCCCAGATGCCTCTGTATCGGCGCTGCGCCGCGGGCAGGGCAAGCAACTTATTCCAATCCTGCTTCGCCTTTTCAAAATCCTCACCATGAAAGTGGCCCGCTCCGCTCAAATACAACGCAAACTCCAGCGGCAGCCCCGGGGGAAGAGCAGTCATTTTAAACGGAAGCATCTGCTTCTGTGAAAGCTCGACCCCATGTTCTTTCCAATTAGCAACATACCATGGCGGAATCGGCAACCCGCTGCGCTTATACTCACTCACCACTGACTCCTTCTCCAGCCAGCTGTTCCGATAATCCCGGTACTTGGCAATTGCCTCCCGAACCGCAGCATGCCCGGCACAAATTCGTTTTTGCTCATGCTCCGGAACTTTTAGCAATTGCAGAGATTCCTCGAGGTCACGGGTATACAGTGATCGTATTTCCCTGTTGTCAGGTGGTGTCCCGCACGCAATCTTGCAGCCGGGAATCACCAGCACACGCAGGGCATCCGGCTCTGACAAACAAATCCGATTTAATTCAGAGCTAAAGGCAGTCGCAGGTGTCTCTAGAAAAAACGCATCTCCGCCCGCCAACACCTCGTTGGGGAAATCCGGCCCACAGCCATTCGCCCCCCTTTGAAGGAGCACCGTGACCAGCATCGCTGCCAACAAGCGCCCGCAATCTTTAATAAACATCAACGTAAACCTCCACATCCCGATCAAATTTCAACCAACCCGCACAGTACAATGTTGCCGGGGCCGACAAGATTGTTCGTGCATCTTCAGTTAAGACAAACTCAACCGAATTTTCTGCTCCCATGGTGCAGCTGTAGCCACTGAGCCCATCACAGGCCAGCAGAAGCCCCGTACCCCAGCACACCTTAAATCGGCTGGGCGGCAGAACATCCCGGCTAACCATATTGTTCAGATAGAGGTCAACCAGTCCTCCCGCCTTATAATCAAAGCTCACAAAGCTCTGTTCCGGTAACTCTCGGCCCTCAATCGCAGCCACCAAGGCGGTCAGCGACCAGTTCAGCTGATCGCCCTGCACCGGAAGACGATACCAGCTGATCCCCCGCATGTTCTCGGGAGGCCGCGCCTTCCAGCTCTCTGCCAGCGCCGAGATAGTTTTCCAGTCAGAGTTAACCCGTTTGACAATTACCTCCGGCCCCCATTGGACCAGCTCGCCCTCTGCGCTTAAACCCAGAAATTTGCCGGCCCTATCAAATGCCACCAGATACCCGTAGGTGGGAAGTGCAACCGAAAACGGAACCCCGATCGCAGCCGCCTGGTCAACCCACTTCCCGGCCTGCTGCACATTGCACAGCACCATGGGATGATCCGGCGAGCGCGGAGGCTCGAGCGAATGAACCTGCAGCACATAGCCATCAACAACGCGCGCCAGCCTTTTAAAAGAAGATCGTTTTAACCAGCACGGCAATGCGGTAATCGTAAGAGGAGTTTGCCGGGTAACCTTCCTGAGCGCCTGAATAAACTGGCAGTAGCCATCAAGCTTTGATTCCGCGCAGTCAAAATCCAACTGCAGCTCACTGACCTGAACTCCCTTTTCGGCAGCCTCCCGCAATACATTCAGCACCAGTGTCGAGAGCTCAGCAACAGCTCTTGATTCCGAAGAAAACTGACCTGCAAAAGGGCCGATACGAATGACCAGAGCCACGCATCTATTCATATCATCAAAACAATCGGCGTCGTATACGGCACGGACAATCTTCGGAGCCTCGCCATCCCATGAAACCTCTGCTGCCAAAATACTGTACCCATGAATATGCTCCGCTATATTCATAACTCCCTGCGTAACATCATCACTCCATTGACGCTGCCAGACATAAACCGTATGTGTAAGCGGTACCCGCACCCTCGCTGTATTGCGAGTCTTTTCAAACGCGCCGCCTCTGAGCAGCAGGAGTACCACTGCGGAGAGAGTAAGAACAAAAAGAGACCATAACTTTACAATTCGCTTATTCATAATTTGAGAACCAATATTACCATTAATTCCTGCTGATATAACTCAAAAAATTACGCACTTTCAACTCCTGTTGCAAAAAACAAGAAGTTTAGATATCCATCCGCATAAGTATGTAATGAAGTACCTCAAGCTTCCAGCTTGAATGAAATGTTTTCTGCAAGCAAGATGCTTGCACTACTCCATGATCACTTTTACGATAACGTCACAATAACCCGCCCTGGAGCAGCCTTCCTCCTTCGCCAAGGCTACGGCGGACAAAGAAAGGCTGAACAACAAACCTTGCATGGCAGCTGTTTGTTGTTCACGCTTCAGCGTGCTGTTTGTTGTTCACGCTTCCCTTTCACGGCGTAAAAGCGCAGCTCAGAGCCGGAAGCGTGCTCTTTACGGCATGCGTGCTGCCGGTGGTTCTGATATAATGTCAGCTGAAAAGTGTACGAGCCCCAATCAGGCTCGTAATTTCAGGGGCGCGCTGGCGGGATGTTGGGCGCACATCGCAGCGCTTGAAAAATTAAAAGGACACAAAGAAAATGAATAGAGTTCGTAAAACATCAAAAGTTATCGCATTTTAAACTTTGTGACCCAACCAAGCATAACCGAGGACAACATGAAACATCTGATCGCTGGAATTTGTTTAATCTCTCTCACTTTAAGCGCGGCACCGGTGGAGATCGCCGGAATTTATCCGCACCTGACCATGTACAACAACGAAGCAGAGTGCGGAACCGGCGCAGTGGTGCCATGGGCGGATCGGCTGTGGGTTATCACCTATGGACCGCATCTCCCGCTAGGTTCGAGCGACAAACTCTATGAGATCACCGCTGAGCTGAAGCAGATCATCCGTCCGGAGAGCGTTGGAGGCACCCCGGCCAACCGCATGATTCACAAAGAGAGCCGGCAGTTGAATATCGGGCCCTATCTGATCGACCAGAACCGCAAAGTCCGCGTGCTTGAACCAAAAAAAATGCCGGGCCGATTAACCGGCAGCGCACGGCACCTGACCGACCCTGCCAACAAGATCTATATCGCCACCATGGAGGAGGGTCTCTATACAGTGGATGTAAACACGCTTGCGTGCGTGGAACACATCAAAGACGGGAATGGTCAGCCCAAGGTCGGCAGCGGGATTGAATCACAGCTGACAGGTTACCACGGCAAAGGGCTCTACACAGGCCAAGGTTTTCTGGTGTATGCCAATAACGGAACACGGGGAAAAGACGCGACTGTCCGCCCCGACATTCCCTCCGGGGCCCTGGCCTCATGGCAGGGTGAGGGCGACTGGAAGCTGATTCGCCAGAACCAGTTCACCGAGATCAGCGCTCCCGGCGGCATCTACGGCAACCCCAATCCTGATCAAGACCCTCTCTGGTCAATGGGATGGGACTACCGCTCGCTGATCTTAATGCTAATGGAAAATAAGCAGTGGCATGCCTACCGCCTGCCTAAGGCCAGCCACTCCTACGACGGCGCCCACGGCTGGAACACCGAGTGGCCGCGTATCCGAGAGATCGGAGAGAAAAATCTGCTGGCCACTATGCACGGCACACTCTGGAGTTTTCCCGCAACGTTCTCGCTTGCGAACTCCGCTGGTATTGCCCCGCGCTCCAACTACCTCAAGGTGATCGGTGACTTTGCCGCCTGGAACAACAGGATTGTCTTTGGCTGCGACGACTCCGCGCAAAATGAATTTCTCAACAGACGTACCTTTAAAGCAGCGCATGGCGCGCCAGTACAGTCCAACTCAAACCTCTGGTTTGTTGACCCAGCTAAGCTCGATAAGCTGGGAGCGGCGATCGGCCGCGGGTCGCTCTGGCTGCGTGATGACCTTAAAGCAGGTCAGATCAGCGACCCTTATCTTTTCTCCGGCTATGACTACCGCATGCTGACCATCAAACATGCCAACCCATCGCCGGCCAGGTTCACCCTGGAGGTCGACAAAAAAGGCAATGGCGGCTGGGAGCAGCTCCGCACCTTTGAGGTGAGTGGCGCTTTGATACATATCTTTGACACCTCGGAACAAGGCGTCTGGGTGCGAGTCAGTGTTGACACAGATGTCA
>JAQUCE010000079.1:7905-24727 GCA_028686345.1 Kiritimatiellia bacterium | reverse complement strand
AGTACCTCTTTTCTTAAATCCTATCATGTTTGCGAAAGAAAGAACTTCCATCTTTTCTATGCAACGCATAGCGTTGTTGACTAAACCAGCGGGGCATATCACACAATTGTTCAATGAGAGAGAAATTTGCCACGCCACATTAGTGTAAATACGTAATATTTGCAGTTGAAGATAGGCGCTCTCACCCTTTTCGCATGTTTAGTAATTCAAATTCGTAACTTCTCAATCACTGGCCAGAGAACAAAGAGCACGCTGAAGCGTGTTTTCTGAACAGGTACGCGGTCATAATTAGAATTGCTGGCACTTTGACTCCAAAGGATTGCTAGTTGGCGGTTGTTTGTGCGATACTGATACATTCGCAATTTTAATTATTGTGCTTCCCTGTTCAGAAGAGACGCTTTAGCGTGCCTTCGGTCATAATTAGAATTGCTGCCTGTAAGCTGTAAGCTGCAAACTGTAAAAGGGCAGCAATGTAATGGAGGTATATGAAAAACGAATTTAAAAAGTACAGTGGTTCTCTGATTGCATTAGCTGCATTCTTTGTGATTGCACCCCAACCGGCCATGGCCGCGCCTGTGTGGGTTGCAGCTGGTAACAAGCATACACTGACTTTTGAGTCAGGGGAGATGACATGGCATGCGCACGGACTATTGGAGGTGCGTGCCAACGGACAGCCGAAACTGAGTGTCAGTTTGTTTCAGTGGCACGATGCCTGGGTTTACGATACGCTGGAGTCAGGCAGTGTCGAGGCTTGCAGTGTGCTGCCTGACACCGCCCTGCAGGTGCGTGGGTTGTGGGGCACCTCCGGCGGCGCGGCACCCTTGCGCTATACTCTGAAGTTGACACCTCAGGAGAATCAGGTTGCAATGGTTCTCGATGTTGAAAAAACGGCGCCTCTAAAGTTGTGCAACGGGGTTTGGGCAACCATACGAACTGCTATAGAGCCGGATGAGGGGCGCACTGTTTTTTTGTTTCCAAACGGTGATGCGACGGTGGGCAAGAGCATAGAGGGTGTGTTCAAGCAGGCTTTTATCGGCCAGGAGTCCGGGGCGGCGGTTTGCTTTTCAGGTCAGGGACTTTGCTCTCTTCGTTCGCGTATGGGTGGGGACACCCACACCTTTGAGGTTAAGTTTACTAAAAAAAATGATTTTGCTTTGAATGAAAAAATGAGGGTTGTGATGAGCTTCGGGTTTGCGACCATGCCGGAGATCCTGCGACCAACCGTGGCCTGTGCGGCACCACTCACAATCTCAGCTCGGGCACCGAAGCAGGTGGCTCTTTATGGCAAATGCGAGATTGATGTTGCCCTCTCCGGTACGTGGGATAACCCTTATGATTCCGATGACATCGCACTTGATGCGGAGGTTGTGACCGCTTCCGGCAGGCGCTATAAACAGCCGGGTTTTTTTATGGTGCCACATCTCCTGGGTGAGCTCATGGAACATGAGGATGTGATGCTGCCCAACGGGGACGGGCAGTGGAAGGTGCGGCTTGCGGCCACGGAAA
Source organism: Kiritimatiellia bacterium (assembly GCA_028686345.1). Classification (GTDB taxonomy): domain Bacteria; phylum Verrucomicrobiota; class Kiritimatiellia; order RFP12; family UBA1067; genus M55B167. Next base: position 23,221 of record JAQUCE010000079.1, on the reverse strand, counting down.
TTGGGCCCATGCGCGTGACGCTAACCGCCCGTGATAGAAAGGGCAATACAGTGTTTCAGCTGCCGCAGCCGATTCTTGTGACATCCGATAAACAGGCCAAGGGGTTTGTGCGGGTGAGCAGTGCGGACGCGCACTATCTCGCACATGACTCGGGCGAGGGGTATGTTCCGGTGGGCCACAATGTGCCGATTTATCAGAGCAGCAACGGGATGTCGGTGAAAGACATTCTGGAGAAGATGGCGGCACATGGTGAGAATTGGAACCGCTGGTGGATGTCCAGAAGCGGGCTTGGAATTGAATGGGAGAAAAAACTCGGCTGGTACCGTCAGCCCGAGGCTGCCAAGCTTGATCTGCTGCTGGAGGATGCCGGGCGATTGGGGATGTACTATCAACTCTGCATGGACACACATCAGGACTTTCGCGGGGAGGGATGGGAGGTAAACCCCTTCAACGCCGTCAACGGCGGCCCCTGCAAGAGGGTTAGCGAGTGGTTCACAGATGCAGCGGCCAAGGCGTTTTATCGTAAACGTCTGCGTTATACGGTTGCGCGTTGGGGCTACAGCCCGCACGTCTTGTGCTGGGAGTTCGGCAACGAATTTGAGGGTTGGGCAGATGTTCCGCAGGAGACGATCATTGCGTGGCACCGTGAAATGGCACCGGTGCTGGCGGCCCTTGACCCTTACAACCATCTTATTTCCACCAGCTGGTGGTCAAAAACAGGTCCGGAGGATTGCTGGCGCATACCGGAGATCGATTTTGTACAGACTCACAGCTACGCGAACAATGAACTCAATGTGGCGCTTGAGACGCGCGACTACTGTCTGACGCAGTGGAACGGGTTTCAAAAGCCGCACCTTTTTGTTGAGTTCGGCATTCGCAGTCACAACTTTTCGCCTGAGGCTGATCCGACCGGACGCGCGCTCCACAACACCATGTGGGCGGCGGTTGCCAGCGGCTGCTGCGGAGCGCCGATGCCGTGGTGGCATGAGAACTACATTGAGCCCAAGGAGCTGTACTTTCACTTTCGCTCTATTCGCAATTTTCTCAATGGCCTGCCGTTCGGTACAGCCGCGTGGCGGCAGGTGGCGGTCACGCTGCCTGAACCAATCAAGCAGCCGGCGCGGGCTTCGCAGCGTGACGCAGTGGCGCTCACGCGCAGCGAATTCCGTAAGCCAGCGGCGGCGGTCTTTCGGATTTCAGATCAAGGCGGGGTCTCTGATGCGGGGGAGCTGCTTGCGCTGCTGCACGGCGGAGCACACCGTGATCTGATTAATCCGCCGACCTTTGAAGTGACTTATCCGGTTGACGGGAGCTTTGTCATTCATGTAAATAAGGTGTCTAACTCAGGATTGCTGAAGGTCTTTGTTGACGATACGTTGGCCTTGGAGCAGCCCCTGCCATGCGGAGAGAACTGCGGCAAGTCATGGCAGTATGTGGAGCGCTGGAAGCTCTGGGAGTCGGTTTACGATACCGATATTAAGGTGCCTGTTAAAGCCGGGGCGCATCGGATACGGGTGGAAAACCACGGACGGGACTGGGTGGAAATATCGCGCTACACCTTTACCGGCTGCCGTACGCAGGAGTTACAGGCAGTGCATTGTTATGCGCTGGCAGCACCCGATGTGGCTGTGGTGTGGTTTCAGAATGATGACAGCACGTGGGTCAACCATGCGCAACATGCAACCGAGATCCGTCCTTACCCTGCGGCGGATTTCACACTTGACGGCTTTGCTGATGGCGAGTACGAGGTGGAGTGGTGGGAGACATGGAAGGGCGCAATGCGGGGACGCGCGATGATACAGGCCGCAGGTGGCAAACTTACACTCAGGCCTGGACCCATCGCCACTGATACAGCGGCTAAGATCAGGGCCATGGCGCGCTGAGAGCAGCAGATGCACAATGTAACCAGAGCCGACCCGAACTAAATCAGCTATCGCGGCTGGACATGGCTGCCTGGTTCGAGTATTCTAATTCGCAGTTGAGTGAGGTGTTCTGCCATCCGAGTGGAACGAGGTCAAGTAAAGGAATAGTATGAAAAAAACAGTGACAAGCATGATGATTATCTTGAGCGCCTGCTGGGTCGTTGCCGGAGCGGGTGAGGCCACTGAGTATCCGTTGGATTGGCGTTATGACCAGTATGAGCCGGGCATTTCGCTGCTCGCTGACAACGCGCTGGCAGGTGCTAAACTGACCGCCTCCGGGCAGTGGGATAAGTTTGGTCCCGAGCGTGTGGTTGATGGCAACCTGGATGCCGCCAGCCACTGGGCCTGTGAGCAGCTGCCGGCAACTTTAACGATTGAGATGAAGCAGGCAGCGCAGCTGGGCTATTGTCAGATCTGGCTCTACTACGACCGGGTCTATAAGTTTTTTATTGAGAGCTCGCTGGATGGGAAAAATTGGCAGCGGGTGGTTGACTGGACAAAAAATCAGAAGCCAGCCACACGTGAGGGATTCAACATTCCGTTTGATAAAACTGTGGAGGCGCGTTTTTTGCGTGTCACGGTCACTGACAGCAGCGTGCGGGCCGCCGGCGCCCATATTGTTGAGTTGAAGGTTGGCGAGCGCTACACTGAGAATGCTGGTAGCTTGCAGGGCCGCGTGATCCCTGCGGATAAAATCAAGCCCGCCGATGTGGTTGCCGAGAGCGGCGAGCAGAGCTGGAAGGGCTGCGCCTGGCGCAATGAGCGGATCAACGGGCAGTTTGTGGTTTGGTCAGCGAGCGCTGTGCCGCAGTTGCGCCTCAGCTGCGCTGGCCTGCGCAGCACCGGAGGCGGGAGCATTGCCGCAGAAGCGGTCAGCCTGCGTTTTGTGCGTAACGTTCTCGGCGGCAATAAGCTTTACGGGGATGTGCTCGACAATGCTCAGAGCGTTGATCTGGCGGCCGGGGCGTACCGTCCGGTGTGGTTGACCATTAAGGTGCCCGCGGATGCCAAGCCCGGGTTGTACACCGGCGATGTTGCGGTTAAAGGTGCGGCAGGCCAACAGGTTAATTTCAAGCTGGAGCTGCAAGTGCTCAACGCAGTCTTACCGGAGCCGGCTGCGTGGTCGTTTTATCTGGATCTGTGGCAGCACCCTTGGGCTGTCGCGCGCTATCACGGTGTCAAGCCCTTCTCGCCTGAGCACTATGCGCTGATGCGCCCGATCCTGAAGGAGCTGGCTGAGAGCGGACAGAAAACCCTGACCACCACGATTGTGGACAAGCCGTGGAATAACCAGAATTTTGACCCATACTACAGCATGATCGAGCACATCAAAACCAATGATAATGGGTGGCGCTTTGATTACACGCTCTTTGATGAGTATGTCGCGTTTGGCGAGTCATGCGGACTCAACCAGCATATTCACTGCTACACAATGATCACCTGGGGCAACATGGTCTCATATACCGACGCTGCCAGCGGAGATAAAATAAAGCTGCATGCAGTTCCAGGGAGCAAGGAGCATGAGGCTTACTGGGGCGATTTTTTACGCGATTTTGAGAAACACCTCAAAGCCAAAGGGTGGCTGGAACGAACCTATATCGCGATGGATGAGCGGGGGGCCGATGAGCTGCGGGCAACACTCGCGTGCATTCGTAAATACGCGCCAGGGCTCAAGGTCTCGATGGCTGGCAACCATGCGCCCAGCACCTTTAAGGGGCTGGTCTTTGATAACTATAGTCAATCGATTGGTCAGGTGACCGATGACTTCCTGAAGGAGGTGCAGAGCCGTCGGTCTGAGGGCCGCATCACAACCTTTTACATCTGCTGCTCTCCGCTGCGCCCGAACACCTTTGTTTTCAGCCCTTCCGCTGAACAGTGGTGGCTGGGTTACTACGCGGCGGCTAACAATCTGGATGGCCTCCTGCGCTGGGCGTTTGCCAACTGGATCAAGGATCCGCTCTACAACACCGCTTTCGGATCATGGCCGGATGGCGACACCTTTTTAGTCTACCCTGGCTTGCGTTCGAGCCTGCGCTGGGAGTCGCTGCGCGATGGGATTGAGGAGTATGAGAAGATCCGGATTCTGCGTGAGAACGCTTTGATTGACAGCGAGCTGAGTGCGCTGTTCAGGGAGTACAGCTTCAAGCAGGCGAGCGGAAGCAAAGACGCGGAGTTGGCCGCGCTGGTTCAAAAAACGCGCGCCGCAGTTGAAAAACAATCAGCTAAGTTGAAGCAGTGAGGAGGGCGGCGAGTCGAGATAATCGACTTAATCGAGTCTCTCGATTAAGTCGATTCCCTCGATTCCCTCGACTTCCTTGACTCCCTCGACCTGAAAACCCGACTATGTTGCGATTACCGTTTAATAACTGGCCTGCAAAAGCAGCCTGCGCGCTGGGTTTTGCCCGGATACCCGCACTCGTGCTATGTGGTTGCTGCGCACTCTCAGCACTTTCAGCGCTCCCGGCTCCCGCTGTTGATGATATGATCACAGTCTCATTTTTGGAGGGCTATGATCCAGACACACCGGAGGCGCCCGTCACCCGTCAGATGCTCAAATTAGTGCAGGAGGAACCGCGTCTCAATCCGCAGAAATGGGGGGGACTGACGCTGCCTGGCGGAGGTGGCCGAGCGCCGTTCATGCTCTCCATGGCGGGCGGATCCGCGCCCGACCTTTACTACTGCTGGTTCCACGTTATCCGTCATGATATTGATCAGGGCTTTATCTATCCGCTGAACGAGTGGATTGGCGATGATCTCAATGGCGACGGGCGGATTGATAACAGCGAGGCGCACTGGGAGGGGTGGAAGAGTGTGCCTGAGCTGTGGCGCCAGGTGGCGGTTAAAGATGGCAAGATTTACGGTATGCCGCTGGCCGGCACCTGGTACTACGGTATTGTTTACCGTAAGGATCTGGTGCAGCAGGCTGGACTGGAGCCGGATTATATTCCGGAAACCTGGGATGATTTCTACAAGTGGTGTCAGCGCTTGACCTTTCCGGGACGCAAGATCTCCGGAGCGCAGTTGGAGCGCGGGCAGCGCGCCTTTGGCGTGGAGAACCGTCCCTGGGCCTGGCTGCCATGGATGCAGTCAGCTGGCGGCTCCCCGGTGGTGAATGTGCGGGTCTCGCCCCAAACCGGCATAGCGCATTGCTTTGCAATGGAGGAGACCAGCTTCATTGTCCCTGACACGGGCGAGGATCTCTCGCAGGTGGAGGGTTTGTGGCAGGCGGACTTCGGCTCGCAGGAGGCGATTGCAGCGGCCGGTTTTCTGCATCAACTGCTCTGGGCACCCTGGCTGCGCGATCCGACCAGCGGCGCGCCGGTGAATCTCACACCAGCTGAGGTGGCTGCCGGATCGGTGGTGCTGGAAGGGGGGCGCTGGCTTGATTTCTCCGCCGCTGATGTTGTCAAAGGGGTTTCGCGCGCCCTGCCGCGACTCAACTCCGAACTGCCGCAGCTCTTTGAACGCGGTGAGGTGGTTGCGGTGTTCTCCGGGGCTGAGCTGGTTGAGCAGCTGACCCGCGATCTCAATCTGCCGGCTGAGATGATCGGTATTATGCCGATTCCAGCTGCCAGGCCAGGGATGAAGCCGGTCTTTCAGGCACACAAACATTTTTACAGTATGACCGAAGGGGTTGCCCGCCGCAGCAAAGAGGAGCGCGACATGGTCTGGAAGTGTCTGCAGCGAGTTACCAGCAGCGCGGTTCAGGATGAGGAGGTGCGTCAGAAAGTACTTGAGGGACATGCGCGTTGGTGCAATCCTGATGACTTGAAACGCATGGGCTTTGATGAGTACCTGGCTGAGGTGCCCGCCGGTATCCGACGCAACTACGAGCGGGTTGCCGCCGGAGAGATCCTGGCCCGCACCGAGCCCTATGCCGGATTCTGGCAGGCCGTCTCTGATCTGATCAGTCGCCGTCTGCTCGGCATGCTGCTGGCAGAGACTGGCGAGCACTTTGATTACGCGGCAGCATTGCGCTCTATAAACGAAGATGCCAACCGCGGGCTGATGTTTGATGTACCTGAGGAGGAGATGCAGAAGAGACGGCCAATTGCGCGGGTGATCTTCGGGGTTGCTCTGATGGTCCTGTGCGCCTGTTTCGCGTTGATTATCAAAGAGAGTCGGGCTGAAGCGGCGGCAGGTGGCACGGGCGTGAGGATCAACCATGGCTCAGCGCCGCTGCTGATGCTGGCGCCGGCACTGATCTCGATTGCGCTGTGGAGCTATTACCCGTTGATTCGCGGAGCAATCATGGCCTTTCAATCCTACAAGATTGTGGGGGAGAGCAGTTGGGCCGGGATTGATAATTTTATTATGGTGGCCACTGACAGCGGGTTCTGGGCCGCCTGGGGGCGCACCCTGGTTTATGTGAGCATCACCCTGGTTCTGGGTTTTCTGGCACCAGTTCTGTTGGCCCTGATGTTAACAGAGATTCCCAGAGGCAAGGTCTTCTTTCGCACTCTTTTCTTTCTGCCTCAGTTGACCAGTGCGCTGGTCATCACACTGCTGTGGAAATTGATGTATGATCCAACTGAGAACGGGATGCTCAACCAACTGCTGGCAGGGGTCGGCATTGCCAGCCAGAGTTGGCTGCAGGATCCCTCGCTGGCCATGCTGTGCTGCATCCTGCCAGGGGTCTGGGCAGGTGCCGGCATGGCCAGTCTGATCTATGTGGCGGCCCTGCAATCGCTGCCGCAGGACTACTATGAGGCGGCCGCAATTGACGGTGCCGGCATAATGCGCCGCTTTCGTCATATCACCATGCCGCAACTGCTGCCGCTGATGGTGATCAACTTTGTGGGGGCTTTTATCGCCGCCTTTCAGGGCATGGGCAGTATCTTTCTGCTCACCTTTGGCGGACCGGGTGATGCCACCAATGTGCTCAGTCTGGCGATCTGGAAAGAGGCCTACAACAACCTGCGCTTCAGCACAGCCACGACCATGGCGTGGTTTCTCGGAGTAGCCTTGATCGGCTTCACCTACTTGCAGATCAGGATCCTGCGCAAGGTGGAGTTCCGCCGTGCGAACACCAACTAAAGCATCCTTGCAGAAAACATTTTCATTCAAGCTGGAAGCTTGAGGAGTGAAGAAGTGCGCGAATGAAGAGGTCACGTCTTTTGTGCGGAGCAACGTAGCTCCGATTTCCAATCGGACATGTCCGGTTGGAAACCTGAGCTACTGAATTCAACCGCGCCTGTGGTTGACGATAGCGGCGGCGGCGACGATGCTGGTGGACGATTTTGCGCATGATCCCAATCGTCGGCCAACATCGTCGCACACCATCGTCAGCCAAAGGCGCCCGTAGAGCGACTACTACACATGCGCTGCACTGCGGAGTGCAAGGGCTGTCGTGCGGGCATCCAACTTCCTTAACCGCGGAAACGAATGACGGCATTACCGATTACCAGGGTGATCCACGCTGATTGCCCGGAAAAACAGTTGCTTTCGTTTGTTGGACGGTATGCGCACAGCAATCACATCATTCGGGTTAGCCGAGATCGGCTTATTCGTTAACTCCGACCAGCGCGATGCAGTTTTATGCTTCACCTGTTCGGTTGTCCAGCGCACCAAATCTGTACTGCTCTGTATGATGTAGTCGCCCCCTATGCCGGTTGCGAATGTCAGAGTGATCATCTCCATATCCAGGCGCACCGTGCTCATGCGAACCGATCTAACTTGGATGAGATCGCGTGTCTCATGCTTGCGACCCTCTTCATCAACTACCTGCAAACGATAGGCTTGGCTGGGATCAAGCAAGCTGGTTCGCACAAAATAGATATTTGATCCAAACCCGACAACATCACGCGCCAGCACGCGTCCAACCTCGACCCAACCATGGTCGATCCAGGCGCAAACAACGATGTCACCGGTGCCGTTCTCGTTAATTGTTGCGAGCTCTATCATCACTTCGCCACCCGCAACTGCGTATAACGCGATATCCAGCGCAGCGGAGAGCGGAACGCTGCTAACGTTCACGTACAAGTTTCCATCTTCGACGGTGAAGAAAGCATACTTGCTGTCATCCAGCATATAAGCATTGAGGGCATAGGGCTGGCCCAAATGGCTCAGTCCATTTGTGACAACACCGCCCTGGAGCTGCATATAGCGACCCTCTGTGACGCTTGAGGTTAAACCCAGCATATTGGTCATACTCACTCTGTTAAAGGCAACCGTGCCGCCAACCTCTAAAGGCCCGGATGTGCTGAATGCAAACTTAGATCCGCTGTTGAATATCAGGTTGCCGCCCACCCGTCCCTGGCCGCCGATAACAGCCTTGTCATACACTGTAACCGTGCCCGATCCTGTGCCGCTGCCAGAGACGTTCTTGACCATCAGTTTCCCATTGCGCACATGCGTCGCCCCGGTGTAGGTGTTGCTGTTTGTCAATATCAGCGTCGTGTCGCTCTCCCATTTGTTCAATTCGCCTGGGCCTGTGAGTTTCGCATCCAGTACTCCGCGATAATAATGAAGTCGTGAACCAATATTCAAGATGCCGTTTGTGATCGCGCCATTCCGCACATAGATTGTGTGATTGGTCTGCGTGGTGCCGCCGAGGTTGAGAGCACCGCCCCAGACATGGAAATGGTTGGCTTTGTCTCCCAGGGTGCCACCTGAGCTGATTTCAATCGCACCATCCAGCAGGGTTGTGCGCCCCTTGTAGGTGTTGGCCCCGGCGAGCACAACCGTGCCTGAACCGGATTTAGTTATGTCCGCTGTGCCTGTGAGCGGACGGGCAAATTGCAGGTCGCCGTTGCCCTGGTGCGCGATAAAGATGCTGTTGCTCAAAACAACACTGCCGCCGGCCGCGCCGATTGTTATGTTGTTGGTTGTGCCGGAGCGCACCAGAATTGCGGCACCGTCACCCTCGCCCGCGAAAACCAGCGGCGCCGCCGCAGTGCCATCCGCAGTGGTTGTGGTGCGGATTACAATATCATCCGTGACATTGGTAGTGAAAGCCAAGCTGCGAACTGTGCGCGGCTCACCCAGGTAGTTCTCCGCCCGCTTGCCGACAGGCGCGTTGAAGATCGCATCAAGTGTTTTACCGAAACCCGGCAGCCCGTCATTCACCCAATTCTCCGCACTGCCCCACCCCGAGTTTTCAGTGCTGCCACCATCCCAGACAGTTGAACTTTGATTGAAGCTGGTAACTGTCAGGTGTCGGATCTCCTGATTGGCGGTGCCGCCGCCGGTTCCCGCTGTAAAGCCCAGCATCACTCGCTCGGGGCAGGGTAGATCGCAATCTTCCCAGACAAGTTTGTGCCAGTTGCCCAGTTGGTCAGTCCATGCGATTGAGACTGTTTTATCCGGCGCAATCGAAATACGCGCACTGTGTATCACTGCGTTTGTCCGACTCTCCGTGCTTTTAGAGTGGAAGGCATCCAGCGGTGCGGTGCCGGTTATATAATCGTATCCGTCATTTCGTGTGGCTCCCATGGGGCCGCGAATTGCTATGGAGTTCTCGCGTCTTCCCGGCCCTCCCACACGCCCCTCTGACGGGTTTGAGAAGTTGCCATGCGCATCGAAACCGAACCCCACCACTGCCTGACTCAGGCCAGGGATGCCGTCCCGCTTCGAATAGCCCAGCGAGCCCCCGTAACCGCCTGCGCTTGGCATATTGGTTGGATTGAAAAGCGCCAGCACAAAACCATCCGCAGCCGGGCTACTTGCCGGCTTCCAGACAACAAAATCAAATGAAAAAACCAAACCGTCTATGGTGGGCACCGAGTTTGTGTAATAAACAAAAGATGACTGGTTTTGCAGATCATGCGTCAGGCGCAGCCATCCCTCACCATCAGCATCCCGCTGGCCGGGCGCATTTTGGCTGAAGCCGTCAGCACCGCCCCTGTTCCCTGACCGACGATGAATTTCCACTCCGGAGCGGTTGCTCCAGAAAATGTTTCGTTCACATATGTCTCGCCGTTGGCACACGACCATGCAGTTATAATGAAGATGCAACGAGTTAAAAAGCTGCTTGCAAATGAATTTGTCATGTTTTACCTTTCTCAAAGCACTATATCTTGCGTACTGTGTAAAAAGTACAATATTAAATGCTGAAATGTATAAAAATTATTACGATTATTGCCAGTAAAACCAGTAATGGTAACAGATCTGTTGTAGTTTTACCAACGCAAATGACAGTATTGCGCCCTCTCACACTCGTTAAACGCTCATTTAAGGGGTCAAAACAACGCTCTAAGGGCCGAAAAACGCAGTTTTTATTGGGTAACCTGCTGTTGTTCAAGGGCTTACAGAGGCTGAGCGTCAAAGCGCAGAGGCTAAGGGTCAGAGCGTTGACAATTTTTATGGTGTAAACTACTGTCATCCAAATACTTACAGAGGCTGCGCGTCAAAGTGCCGAAAAAGATAAGGGTTGAGGTTAGATTGAGACAAGGATATGCATTTCTACAGGTCATAGTCCTAGCTAAACATCGATCTTGATGATTTTGCTGATCACAAACCAGCCCATGCCGATCAGCAATACGGTCAGTCCAATGGCGATGACCCCATAGGATGATTTGATGAAAGGCAGCATCAGGTCGGGTTTGATGAAGGTCATGATCCCTCCCAATACGGCGGGCATGCAGGCCACGATAATGCCTTGCAGCCGCCCCTGGGCGGTCAGGGTGCGCACCCGGCGTTCGATACGCATCCGTTCCCGGATGGTGATGCTGATCTTATCAAAGATCTCGGTCAGGTTGCCGCCTGTGCGGCGGGCGATGTCAATCGCGGTGACCACCAGGGTCAAGTCATCACTGCCCACCCGCGTATCAAGGCTCTGCATGGCATCATAAAAGTTCATGCCAACGCGCATCTGCTGCAGCATTACGCCAAACTCCTGGGAGATCGGTTTTTCCCCGTTTTGCACCACGGTTTCAAAGGCCTGGTTAATGCTGAATCCCGCCCGTAAGGCGTTACTCATGTTGCTGAGCGCGTCAATCAGTTGGATGTTGAACTTGAACCGCCGTTTGTCCTTGAGGATCTTGATTACCTTTTTCGGTGTCATTAATGCCAGTACACCGAAGATGACCCCCAGGGCGATGCCTGCCAGCGTGGAGATGGCGTTGTGGATATCAAACAGCGGCACGGCAAAGAGCAGGAACACAATTCCAGCTGCACTCCAGCCAATCTCGGCAATGCGTTTGGGTGGAATAAAAAGAAAGAGATCCTCGAATTGGCGCGAGGCCTCTTCGGAGAGGGTGTCAGAGTAATCGGCCGCACCGGTTGTCAGCGATTTGCTAAAGGTCCAGGCCAGACCGGCAAATGAGAGGAACATGAGGCACACGGCGCCCCAGCGGAACACTTCTATCATGGGCAGATTCATCGTTTTACTGGTATGCCTCCTTGGCGCTGGGATCGAAAACCGTGGGGTCAATCTCCAAACCGCGTGTTGCCAGGTGTTCGTAGAAGGTGGGCATAGAGCCGGTGGGCAGCAGCTGACCTGTGACTTTGGCGTTCTCATCCAGCCCTGTCTGCTTGAATTCAAAGAGATCCTGCATCACGACCTGCTGCCCCTCCAGACCCACCACCTCGGTGATGTAGGTCACCTTGCGCGAGCCGTCGCTCATGCGTGACTCATGCACAATGATATCAACCGCCGAGGCAATCTGCTCGCGGATCGCCCGTGAGGGCAGGTCCATGCCGGACATCAGCACCATGGTCTCCAGCCGGGAGATCACGTCGCGCGGCGAGTTGGCATGCACGGTTGTCAAAGAGCCGTCATGGCCGGTATTCATGGCCTGCAGCATGTCGAGTGACTCACCGCCGCGGCACTCGCCCACGATAATGCGGTCCGGGCGCATACGCAGTGAGTTGCGCACCAGGTCGCGAATCGGGATGGCTCCGCGTCCTTCAATGTTGGGCGGACGGGACTCCAGACGCACCACGTGCGGCTGATTGAGGCGCAGCTCAGCGGCATCCTCAATCGTGACAATGCGGTCGGTCTCTGGTATGAAGGTGCTGAGCAAATTCAGCAAGGTGGTTTTACCTGAGCCTGTGCCGCCTGCCACAATGATGTTTTTACGCATTAAAACGCAGATTCGCAGCACATCCGCCGCATCCTGGGTCCAGGTGCCGAAGTTGATAAAATCCTCAACAGTCAGCACCTTTTTTGAGAATTTACGAATCGTGATGCAAGGTCCGATCAGGGAGAGCGGCGAGATAATCGCGTTCACACGCGATCCGTCCGGCAGGCGCGCATCCACATAGGGCTGGCTTTCATCAATCCGGCGGCCAATCGGGGCCACAATCCGCTCAATGACCCCAAGCACCGACTCCTCGTCCATAAATGTCTGGCCTGAGTTGACCAGCTTGCCGTCACGTTCAATATAAACCTGATTGGGCCCGTTGACCATGATCTCGGTGATGGAGTCATCATCGAGAAAATCTTCCAGCGGCCCGAGGCGCATGGCCTCATTGTAGATCTCCCGCTCCAGCCGCTCAGCGTTGATGCCGCCGGGCAGACGTTGTTTGCTCTGCACCTCGCTGATGATGGTGCGGATGGTTGATTTGACCTTGGCCTCCAGCTCTTTGGGGCTGGTGTTGGAGGCGGTCATGCGCTTGAGGTCCAGGCGCTGCACCAGCTCGCGGTTGATCTGGCTCTTGATCTCACGCACAATCGCCAACATCGGGTCGGGTTGCGTAGGCTGCTGGCCGTTCTGTTGCGCAGAGGGGTGGCTGCCGACAGGCTTGGTTGCAGGGGCGGGTCGTTCGCTCTCTGCGCGTTTTTGCGCAGATTCCAATGGATACGGCTCAGGGGCGGATGACGGCTCAGGCACGCGCTCTTTTGAATTAGAGAAGACCCGCAGCAGGCAGGGGCCGATGGATATCACCGAGTCGTTGCTGAGCCTGACAGGGGCGGTGATTGTGACTCCATTCACCAAAACCCCGTTGCTGGAGTGCAGATCTTCGATGATGGCCTGGTTGTCCCGTATAACGAGCAGGGCGTGACGTTCACTGACCTCCGGCAGGCGCAGCCTTATTTTACAGGCTTCGCCGCGGCCAATCGTATAGGAGCCTTCCAGCAGTTCAACGGCTTGGACTGGCTGTCCCGGGTGGGCGATGTTGAGTGAGTAGCGCATATTTCGGTGGCTTACTTGGAAGGTTTGCGTAAGAGTTGATTCTGGCGGAATTCATTGAGGGTGCCGATTTCGGCTTGAATTTGTTTGAAGTCAACCCGCGGCAGGGATTTTTCATAGTAGACATCCCTGGGATTGCGCAGTGCCAGCGTCAGCCGCCCTTTGATCTGCTCAGCGAAAACAAGTATCTCCGCCTCACGCGGTGTGACTTCCAGTGTGACCGTGTTGTAGGAGCCGCTTGATGGACGGGTTGCCAGCAGCATTGATTTGGCGGTCTCCTTGCCGGTTGCCAGCACCAGTACATCCTGCAGGATTGTCATAGTCACCAACTCCATCTCAGCCGGGGTGTCTTTGGAGGGAAAGGAGAATGTCCCCAGCACATCCACATGATCAGTGGGCTGGACCATGCCGCTCACCGAGCCCGAGCCGCTGACATTCACAGCGATGGCCCGCATTTTATCTTTAATATCACCTGATAAGCCGCGTGATTTCGGGTCACCGCCTTCAATATCAGACCAGAAAATAGGGGAATCTTTTTCCAGTGCCCGGATAGTTCTGCGCTCAACCAGAGCGAGGTAATCCGCAATTTTGACCACATGGCCGCGCACGGAACGCTCGATGATATCGATTTGTCCGATATCCTCCGCCTTGAGGACAGTGCCGGATGGAATGGCGCGTTTAACCCCTGCCACAGTGATTTTCAAGTTTGTTTTATCAAACTGTCTTTTCCAGGCAGCCACCTCGCGGTCTTTGGCGGTGAGATAAGATTTCGTGAGCATGGCAGCCACTAAGCCGATTACAACTGAGGCAATTAAGACCAATTTTTGTTTCATAAATGTTCCTTGATGCAGAGTGCTAAAGCAGCCTTTGACTGGGGGTCAGTTTACTGTTTTGACCCCTCTCTTTGCAAGAGGTTAATGGTGATTTGGCCGGATCGCGGGTTTTCCGTGGAAAAAACTACACACTGCTGATTTTTTTTAGTGAAAATCATGAATGTGGGTGTGCCCGGCACTGTGGCCTCCCACCCTGCCTGCGTTAGGGTGTTAGCGGCTTCCTCCACAGCCTGCTCCGGTGAGCCGCACAGTGAACTGGCGCTCAGAAAGGTGCAGCGTGTTTTATCGCAGGCCGCGGTGAATTCGGCAGTGGCATTGAACACAGGGATGCCATCCGGCCAAGGAGGGGGCAGGCCAGTGCTGCTCCTGAAAACACCGGCCCGTTGCTCAATCGCTGTTACCAGACAGGCGTTGCCCAAGACTGGAGCCGGCAGGATAAAATAGCGGCAGAGGGTTTTACCTGAGGTGTCGGCTATCATAGTGGAGCCCGCGCCAGGCGGCGGCAGCTTCAACTGACGGGCCAGCCGTTGCGCGATGGCCTCCGAGGTTTCGTCAAACGCGAATGTTGTCAGTGAACCGGCCCTGCCGTTAATCTCGACGGCGCTCTCATAAACCATCCCGCCTCCGAGATTGCGCAGCGTGTTTGCCGCCCGACGCGGCGTGCGGAAAAAAATATCCGCCGCCAGGGTCAGTGGCAGGATCAAGAGCATTAGTTGCATGAATTTACCGCGGGTCAATATAAACCTCCCATCAGCGGCATCCAGACCTCCTCTTCGATGGCAACATCCTCTTTGCCGTAAACCAGCTCTCTGATCACCGGGTCAACCGGAACGTATAAACGCTCTCTCTCATGTGTCATCTCCACCGCAGTTGAGAAAAAGGTGGAGTTGTAAAGTTGCACCATGGAGACCGGCAGCCGGGTGTGATCGACAACATATTGCCAATCGTCCTGGGAGTTGACAGAGTGCTCGCTGAGCGCGGTGAAGGTCAGAGAGAGGTTGACGCTGTTTTTTATCGGCTGGTCGTCAGCGGTGTATTGAACGCCGTCAGCTCCGGCATCCCAATTAGAGATATACTCGGCGGCAGAGGAGGTGGCAAATGGGTTCATCGCCCGTTCACCGGCTTTTCCGCGCAGGACTGATTGCAGGAAAAGCGAGGTGCGGGCCATGCGGCTGACATGCAGAATGCCGGTGATAATGATCAGCATCAACACCAGAGCGCCGGCCAGCTCAATGCTGGCTTGGCCTTTTTTCTTATGTAAAAGTCGTTTCATATTATAAGTCCAATCAATTCGCGTGTCGCATGGCTGGCGCGCGCTTTGCAGCTCGCGTGTCATTTGGCTGGCGCGTGCTTTGCAGCTTGCGTGTCACTCGTTTGACGCACCTCTTCCAGCTTGCGGGGCACTGTAGCCGCGGGCCGCGACAGCCGGGGTGGTGCTTGTATGGCCAATTGCCAAGCGTTCCGGCTCGCGAAGCACCACACATTC
>JAQUCE010000079.1:0-7805 GCA_028686345.1 Kiritimatiellia bacterium | reverse complement strand
GTGTCGCATGGCTGGCGCGTGCGTTATACGCTTGCGGCTTGCATTTCACCGCGCTGTCGCTTTGCCGGCGCGGTCACGGCCCGCCGCCGTACAAGCTCAAGCCGGAAATTACGCTCATTCAAAAGCTTCGACTGCCTTCGACTGCCTTCGACTGCCTCGACTGCCTCGACTATGTTCGGCGCGGTCACGGCCTGCACCCGGCCACAGGGTGCTGCCTGTTAATGCCCGCGCCGCGATCCGCCGCCGCGCCTGCCGCCACCGCTTGAAGGCAGCCGGCAGGTGTCGGAGTAAAGTTCGAGCCACTCAATCCCCTGCTGGCGGAATGCCGCTTCCTCCCATATAACCAGGCTGGTGCAGTAGCGACAGCGCGAGCCTTGCGGCCCGATCTCGACATAGGTGTAAACATGATCACGAATGTGTCTGACCCACTCAACATCCGAGGAGCTGTTGCCTGATCCAGAGGCAGCATCAACGGGTATCAGCCGCACATCCCTGAAGGCCGGGAGCACAAAATTGGCGGCGGCAGTCGGCAGGGAGTCCATGCCGTCAACCTCAAGATAGCCGAAAGGTTTTGAGGCTGCGGTCCAGACCACATTGTCATTATGGCTCCCACCGCCAATGCCCGGGGTGATACGCTCCACACCGGCGTTGACGCGCACGACCGCGTCCGCGCCAGCGTAGTTGTATTGCGCCCGCACTGGACCGGTGATTGGGAAAAAGCCCTCGTCATCGGGTTGAATCAAAAGCCACTCGTCCCAGAAGCCGCCGCCGTATACGTGCCAGTTCTCGACTGAATCCATGACATTGGTGGAGGCCAGCCAGGCTGGCGGGATGTTGCCAAAGCCAGCATCGCGGAAAAACAGCTCCAATGCGGCTGGATCAAAGAGATATCTCATCTGGCTGGCGTAAGCAGAGAGCCCAAGTGCAAAGAATTCGCTGTCCTCGTAACGCTCTTGGTCGGGTGGGGGCAAAGGGGGCCAGTCGCGGTAGTTGTTATAGTTGTTCAACAGGCTGTTGGCATTCCTGTAGAACCAGCACCAGTTACGACTTTCAACGGCCTCATAAAAAGCTTTGTCAAACAGGGGGTGCCCATCCTGCGGGTCACCAAAGAAGCTGGCATTGTCCGGGCCAGCGGCAATGCCATCGGCCGCCACCTGATCAAGCATGGCCGCATATTCGCCCCACGCGCCTGGCCAGGGCTCGGGAAAGTACATGGCGCCGTTGAAGATGGTGGCATACTGATGCCTGACAGTGTTGGCGTGCTCATGGATCAGGTCGGTCATCTCATCGTCGTTATAGATATGGTTGTTTTTGGCGGCGATCTGACTGGCGAAGAGCGCGGTCAGCGGCCCGGTGAAGCAGAGTCGTTTTTGCATGTTGGTGATGGCATGCACGGCCTCGTGGTTCTGCTCCGCCAGCGCGAGAATGTGCATCAGGTTCAACTCGCCCACCAGATTGATGGTCGCGCCCTGCCAGCGGGCGGCAGCCAGCGCCGCGGCATCACCGGCATTCATGGTCTGATTTTTACGTCTGACAATTTGGTGCAGATCAACGATGAAGAGCATAAAAAACACGAGGGTTACCAGGGCCAGCAGGATAAAGATCACCGCCTGCCCGGACTGATGGTTGCATCGTGTTTTATGGGTAAATGGAGTCACCAGTTGGCATCCTCAATATAGAGCGGGTATTGGTTTTCAATCTGAAAGTGTCCTTTTAAGGCCATCCCCTCGTCTTGATCCGGGTTGCGCAGTTCGCCATCCCTGAGTGCCCGCACTGAGATTAAAAAGGGGTATCGTATGCTGACATCCACAACTGCGAGTCCGGGAGTTTTGCCATCCAGATCCATATCCTCATCGATTCGGACCGAGAGGGTTTCCCAGTGCTCGTAGTCGAGCAGATGTTCAGCGGTCGGGTGGTTGATGGTGCCCATATACTCAGGGATACGCCCACGCTCAAGCATGGTGCCGGGGGAGCGCGTGTTGCTGTGCAAGGCGAGCTCCCAGATGTCGATCACCCGATTGTTCTGCAGGGCGGCGGTGATCGCCGGGTCAACGCCGAGTTGTTCGGGTATGAGCCGTTTGCCGGCGGCGGGGATGGCGGCCACGCGGGCGCTTTTCAACACCATCCACTGATTGAAGCCCACGCTGCGGCAGCGGGCTGCCCGGGCAGCGGCGTGCGTTAGAATAATTTTAGAGGAAAAAAGATTGGCGTATTGGAACAGCGCTAAAAAGATCAATGAGGTCAGGATAATGACAAAGATCGACTCTATCATGGCCTGACCACCCTTGTTGTTCAGTTTTGCATACACGTCAACCTCAAGTTCCGAAGTGTTTGTCTCAGTTTTCAGCACGCGGCGCTTACGGCGGCGCAGCTTACAGCTTACCGGAAAGTACCATCTGAGCCTAGGTCACGGACCCTGTTCTCGTCAATATCCTCGGCCAGGCTTGCGGCTTCAGAGCCGGCATCAGCGTCCAGCGCGGATGTCGCGCCCGCGATTTTACGCCCTGTGGCTTTGCTGAGTCTTGAGAAGAGCACTAAAAGTGTGATTGCGATGAGCACGACAATGATGATGTATTCAACCATTGTCTGCCCGCTGCGGTTTTTGCGGTTTTTTTTCATGTTGTTTACTCCTTATCCGATGGTTGCAACACCGGAGTGTTTTTATGGATACTCAGATGCTACCAGGTCAAGCGCCCGGTTTGATTGCTGACGCACTGCATAAAGGCAGATGGAAAACACGGCGATCACAGCCAGCAGGGATACAAAAACAATGATGTACTCCAGCATGGCCTGACCGGATTTCGCTCCAGTTTTGTAGCAACCAGATTTTGCCATTTCTTTTGAGGTCTCCTTTACATGCCTTTAATCTTACAATGAGTTATCTGCTGACGCAACCTCAAAAGCCTCTCTTTTGTGCTTTATTTGCGTCTGAACTCAATGTATCATCTGTTTTGTTGTTTGCGAGTCTTTAAATCAAAGAGGTTGATAAAACACTAACAAAGGGTTCAAATCATGATGGAATCAGCAAATCCGGCAGTCGGCATGTTTCTTTTTACAATGGGCGGTCTGGCCGGCGCGGTCTTCGCGCTGCCTTTCAAGGGTATTAAACGGTGGTCCTATGAGAGTTATTGGCTTTTTTACGCGATTTTCGGTTTAATTGTTTTTCCTTGGATCCTGGCGGTTGCCACAGTGCCGAATTTATTTGAGGTTTTGCGCACCGCACCGGGGAGTGTGCTGGCAAAGTGTGCTGGCTTTGGCGCCCTGTGGGGGCTGGGTGGCTTGACCTGGGGTTTGATGATCCGTTATCTGGGGATCGGGCTGGGGCTGGCCATTGGTTGCGGGTTGTGCTCCGCAACCGGCACCTTAATCCCGCCGATTGTTAAAGGGGAGGCTGCGTCGCTGGTGGCGGACGTCGGCTCGCAGGTGGTGCTGCTGGGAGTTTTCTGTTCGCTGGCAGGCATCGCCTTTGTGGGGCTGGCCGGCAAATCCAAGGAGGGCGAGCTCTCGGAAGCTGCCAAAAAGGCGGCGGTGGCTGAGTTTGACTTTAAGAAGGGGATGCTGGTGGCGCTTTTTTCCGGCATCGCCAGTGCGGGGATGAACTTCGGTCTGCAGAGTGGTGATGTGATGCAGGAGGCTGCCCTGAAGGGTGGAACAGCGGATAAGTGGCAGGGCATACCAGTCCTGGTGGTGGTGCTGCTGGGAGGATTTGTGGTTAATGCGGTTTGGTGTATTGGCCAGAACCTCAAGAATAAAAGCATGGGGGACTACACCAATCAAGCGAGCCCGATCTTCAAAAATATTTTTCTGGCCGGCAGCGCAGGTGTGATTTGGGCCATGCAGTTTGTCTGTCAGAAGGTGGGCGAGCCCGCAATGGGCAAGGAGCTGGCTTATATCAGTTTCGCGATTGTGATGGGCTCCGCGATTTTCTTCAGCTCGCTGGTGGGAGTTTTCACCGGAGAGTGGAAGGGTGTGGGCTCCAAGACCAAAGGGCTGCTGAGCACAGGCGTGGTGGTTCTGCTGCTCTCGTTCGGCATCATCTCCTACGGCAACAAGCTGAAGTCCGCTGATAAAACGGGCGGGTTAACGCTTGCAGGTTGCTCGGCAGTTCAGGTTGCAAGCTGTTTTTTGACTTGGTGACCCGGTGACCTGGTGACTTGGCGGCATTGCTTATTGACCCCGACTCCTGAGCAGCGGACCTTCGAGTTATCCCACCGTTTTCGCAGCGCTGCCGCGTTGCTGGTTTGCCTATACCGCAACAGCCAAAATCAAAAGCAGTTGTCTGCTGCGCTGATTACCAGCTGTATGTCAATGAGGTGTGAAACGCGCGTCCGATCGTCTCCTGGCCCGGAAAGATCTGGAAGTTGTCATCCAGGAGATTACTGATGCCGGCACTCAGTGCCAGCGAAGGCTTGGTGGGGAGTCGCCACTGAACTTCGAGCGATGAGTTGAAAGACCAGTCGCTGTGCGCTCTTGCCGGGTTGGGTCGGTATTGGGAGAGCTCCTGCTTGACCATCAGTGTCAGGTCATCTGTTAGATGCTGGGCCAGCGCCGCCTCAGTGCTCAGCTCAGGATAGTCCAGCGCATAGCGGCTGGCATAGGCGCGCGTCTCACAGTTTTTGTCAAGGAGCAGCGCCTCCAGTGATAGCTCTGTTTGCCTGCTGAGAGCCACATGGCCTAGAGCCGAGACTCCGATGCTCTCAATGGTTTCCAGGTTCTCCGCGCTCCAGCGGCTGTCTTCCGCGGCTTTAATCCAGTCAACAGTATTTTGCGCATACTCGTAAAAGCCGGTTAACTGCCATTTTAAGCCCTCTTTTTCCCCTTTATACCCAGCCTCAGTTGTTCGCGTGTGCTGGCGGCTGAGTCCGCTGTTGCCCAGAGAATCCGGTGATTTATAGTTGAGCTCAGTGTAGGACGGCTGGCGCAGAGACTCTGTGTAGTTGATGAACAGGGTGTGGTTTTCCGAGACGCTCCACTCTATGCCGGCCGCTGGCAGCAGACGCGGGGAGTCGGCACTGAACAGCTCCAGTGAGCCGCCTGTTGAGAGTTGCAACCTGCCGAAGGTCATGTTGGGGATCAATGCGAGCGAGGCGTGGCTGCGATGGTGGTTGCCCAGCGAGCGGCTTTTGATGGTTTCAAGGTCAAGGTCAGCGCGCGAGTCAAGGCCAAGGAGCTGGTTGAATGTGGTTTTGTGATCGCCGTGGAGCCCGAAGAAATCGGTGATGTGCTGATTTTGATAAAAGGCGTGGTTGTGCCGATCCAGCCAGTAGGAGTCGTCGGTTCGACGCCAAAGTGCGGTTAGGGCCGCCGGGTTTTCAGGATCTTCAATCAAGCGCAGCGATCCCAGTGCCATGGCATCCCACAGCTCCTCCTCGGCCGGGTAGCCCGGCGAGGCGCCATAAAAACCGCGCGCGCCGAATTGGCTCTGCGCGATTGTTGCCATGAGGTCGGCTTGCGTTTTGTCGGTGAGGCGGCTGACACGAGCACCAGCGACAATCCGGTCAAGGTCGTTCTGCTTGTAGCCATCGGTTTGGTCAGCGTGATGATAGTTTAAAAAAGCGGCACTGCCGACAATACTTTGCTCGTAATACTCCACAACTGTCAGGTCAACACCGCCGTAGAGGTTGCCGAAATTGCCGCCGCCGATTGTCAGACGATGTTCATCGCTGATTATGGGGGCGAGGTTGAGTCCGACCGAGCCTGCCGGGTGGCCTGAGGAAAGGCGGAAGAGATCCATGCCGGTCAGCACATAGGGTTGCTCCAGCCAGGCGGCTGGTACTGTTAGTGAGGCGTGCCAATGTTCGCTCTGGGCGTTACGGATCGAGAGCCCGTTGAGCGTCAGACCCGTTGAGTTAAAGCTGCTGCCGCGAATCGAGAGATCAGATTGTGGATTACCGCGCCCCTGTTGACGCAGCTTGAGACCTGGAATGTCCTGCAAGGGGGTTGAGTCCGGCGTGACCACAGCCATGATGCGGGTGGCTTCAACCTGAATCACAATGTTCGAACCTTGGGCTTGCGCAAAAATCACAGGTAGTAAAAGCAGGCAGCCGGTCGTTTTTCTGAATAATATTTTTTGCATGCGCGAAAGACTAGCAACTTTTCGCAGCCATTGTCAACCCAGGTTATCTCGACAGGTTGACAATGCACACATCTGCGAATCGGTGTATATTACCGGATAACCTTCAAAGTCGTTGTTGTCCACCGCATAGCGGAGGACATACTGAAAGCAGCATAGTATATCCGCTGCCAGCTATGCGGTGGATGATTGCGAAACAAGTCGCAATAAGGCCCGATAGGCATTTTTTGGAAATAACAACTAATTGTTCTTTCTAGTCGCCTAAACAAAGATAACTTCTCAAACCAGCCAGAGAACAAAGAGCACGCTTCCGGCTTCAGGCTTCGCAATAGCTACGCCCGGACAAGGCGAGCTTCGCTTTTGCGCCGTGACATGAAAGCGTGAACAACAAACGACTGCCCCGTAAGGTTTGTTGTCCAGCCTTTCTTGTCGCGCCGTAGCCTTGGCGAAGGAGGAAGGCTGCTCCAAAGCGAGTGATTGAGAGCTACCTTGAAAGTGATCATGGAGTATTGCAAGCATAAAAAAAACCGATCTTAATAGACCGGTTGTTATGACTGCATTGTTGAATTATTTACTTTTTTTGCATGTTTTCTGAGCACTACGTTCAGCCTTAGTGCATTTTTCATCTGCTGCAGGGCAACCTGATTTCTTGCCGTATGTGCAGCTATCTTTACACTCAGCCTTGGGGCAATCCTCAGCTGCCGCAGGGCAACCTGATCGCTTTGCTTCTTTTTTAGCAGAAGCTCCGCAAGATCCAGACTGAGCATTTACAAGCAGCGGGGACGCTGCCATTGCTGCAACTAAAGCCAGTAACATTGTACATTTTTTCATTTGAGTCTCCTTTAACTGTTTTAGGAATGTTTTAAGAAATTTACTAGAAGCACTAAATGTGCCAAAACAAAAAAAGTACGTACTATGGATGAAAAAAATCTGAATATGCATATATTTAACACGTATATAGTTGTATTGCCGGGTGTGAGATATCAACAGGGACAATATGCCCGCCAAGTGCGCCATGTTGTCACTGTGTGATATGCGAACACTCGCCGGCCTTACTGAAAAATTAGCGGTTATGTGCTTTCTGCCGTGAATTGTCATAAGTGCTCCTCCCTCCTTCGCCGAGGCTTCGCCGAGGCTTCGGCGGGCAAGCCAGCAGCAGGAAGCGGAATATCGGGAGGGTCGTGTCGTGCCCTGCGGAGCAGGATTGAGGTGTCCTTTCAGGACACATGTACGTGGCATTACGATACCCGGGGCAATGCCCCGGGCTATGGTGAATCCGGCCCGTTGGGACGATCGCGTATGGTTTGCCAAGCCCCGAAGGGGTCTGCCCCGACTTACGGTGAATCCGGCCCGTTGGGACGATCGCGTATGGTTTGCCAAGCCCCGAAGGGGCGATTTCACCATAGCCCAGGGCAAGCGAAGCGCAGGCCTGGGGTTGTTAACGAAGGAGGTTAGTGGCCTGAAGGGTCACCTCACTGAACGTGGACAGAGATCAATTCCGGCAGAGATCAGAAGACGCATAATTTTACAAATAAGCCTAAACCAGCGGAGCCGGAACCAAACTGAGCCTATGTGATATGCGAAATTATTTCTCTCTCATTGAATAATTGTGTGATATGCCCCGCTGGTTTAGTCAACAACGCTATGCGTTGCATAGAAAAGATGGAAGTTCTTTCTTTTGCGCCTTTTTGCGGCTATTCCTTTTTTCCTTTGCTTCGCTATGTTTAGCCGC